>CAWGAV010000035.1:0-36135 GCA_963820625.1 uncultured delta proteobacterium | reverse complement strand
GTTTCCCGGTCAGCATATAGTCCAAGCGATCAGCCACATATTCATCGTCCTCATTGCCAGAAGGCTCGATGTCAGCAGGCTCAAGGTTTACCGTGATCCCCATGGCTTTCCCAGTCAGTATGTCGGTGAGCCAGAGGGGATACTCCCCTGGTCCTCGCATCTCCTGTTCAACTCATCGACATTGAAGACTGGAAGCTTCAGCTCACGCCAGAATTCGTCCACCTCATCGACGAGGGCAAGGTCTTGAATCTGTCTCTCAGCTTTGGATTGGTTGTTTTGGTTGGTCGGTCTCGGCTGGTTCATGTTCCTTCCTCCTAATGTTTTTTCAACGCCTTTATTACCACGTCATCGTATGATCTTCATTTGGATTTATTCTGGGCTGCTATCATCCTTCCATTCCGTTTGGATTTTGCCTTCGCTCCCTGCCAAAGTTTCCTGCCAGTTATGCCAATAGCTTTGGCGATATCGTACCTGTCATCCTCTGATGGAGATTGTCTCACCAAAATAATCATAGTGGTCATCATATGCTTCTTCGTGACCGCACCAGCCACACCAATAATGGGCAAGCCCATCCTTTCCGTGCCAAAAGAACCCGTAGTGAAACTCTCCCAGCTCCTTGCACTTTGGGCAGAGACTTTGGATTTCCCACTCGCAGCCTCTGCTTTCCCACTGCCTCCTGATCTCCATCCTCCTTTCATACAATTCACGCCATCTGTGGTCAGGATTGTTTTCGCATTCTTCAGAAAAGTCGCAGTCACATTCTCTATCTGGAGTTCATCTGCCGAGGCACCCCCTCACCTTACGGATGACCTCAATAGAGGCTGGAAAGTCAGATGCTGAAAGCCTTGTGCATTGTTGCCTGAACATCTTAATGGTTATGTAGCGGGTCTCTCTGCCTTCGCTCTCCTCCGTATAGCCACACTCCAAACATTCCAGTCTGTATTCCTGCGAAGTTTCGGGTGACCAAACCATACGGGCTCACTACAGTTTGGGCAGTCACGAATCGAATACCCAGCTTCCCTGTCTTTTGGCAATTCCTGCCTGTTCCTCAGCCTCTCCCTTACCTGGTCCCTCGTTTCTCTCATTCCAGTCCTCCCTTATCGAACTTATCTCTCAATCCATATTCCGTTGCGGTCTTGCCAAAGGTCAGCAAACCTCCGATAGTCTCGTGATTCCCGATTCCCGAAAGGTGCTCCTTGACCTTGGTGATATCATCCCCTGTAACCAGACCCTTTAGGCCCTGAAAAAGTTCTCCTTTCTTCACCTGTTGCCATATCCCATCAACTTTTATCTTTCCCACGCTAAACACCCAATCCTGCTTTTATTTTTCAAAACATTGGGGGAGTCGCTCGCCTCTCTTTCCTTTCTGCACCCATCCCTCAAGGTCTGACCACTTGAATCTTATTGCTCCGCCTATTTTGTAGTAAGGAATCTTCTTATCAACTGTCCAATTATAAACGGTGCGTGGTGCAACATGGAAAAACCTTGCCACGTCCTCTGCTGTCAAGAATTCCTTGTCTTTGCTCACCCTTATCCCATCCCCCATGTCAAGTAGTCTCTTCACGTTCTCTCCATTTACTCCTCTTTGGATTTAATTTCCCCGAATTCGGTCTACATTAAAAGGTATATAAAAATTTTGATTTCCCCTTATATCTCCTGATCCAAACCATATTCCCCTTACTTTTTCCCCTTCCTTTTAATAGCTTTTTTGGATTGTTCCCTTTCCCAGTTTTTAGGCATCTCCGCTTTTACAATTTCTTCTAAACTTCGTAAAGCCTCAACAAGTTCTGCCTTTAAAATTTTTTCCTGTTCCTCTTTTCCCTCAATTTTTTCCATCCTAAAACCTCCTTATGTTTTTGTGACAAGAAAATCCAAAACTAAACATCCATTACCTCAATCAGCAAAAGCAGAAATCTTGCTTTGGATTTCCTATCCGTTTTGTGGTTTCGGAAGTGGTTAATGGGCTGTGTTTTCCCAAGGCTTTAAGGATTTTTTGTTTGGTTTCAATCATTTTCATACCTTAAAATAAGGTCGCACTTTGGACAATGCCAAGCTACACTGAATTCAAAGGTTAATTTACCATCTCCTATAACTGGCTACTTCCTGCCGAATGGCTCATTTCTTCTTCATCAAATTCCTCATTACATTTGGGACAATAGAATTTTTCCATTTTTCTCCTCCTTTGGATGGTTATAAGGGTTTTCTCAATAGTAATTAAAGCATTCTTTTTGAAAAATTTTTTCCAAAGGGGGTCAGTGTGCATCAGGTAGGGAGATGAGATTCGACTTATTAGGTTTTATTCAGGGTGATGGTTAAACCGTAGGGCTGATACTCTTGATGGCTTTAGATGAATGGTTGTTCCAAAATTGGACCGACCATCGAATTTTATAGAGATGTTTACCCTAAAGATTAAAGATAGAGGTTGCTGCATATCATCTTCCCAATTGTCATCCTTTTTGAAGCCAGACCCTCTATCCCCGTTGCCTGATCTACAATGCCCATCGAATCAACTGGAAAGGATGCTTCATGAGAAAAAACTAAAACTTGACCCAAACTAACAATTATGTATTAAATTAGTAAACATCAGCATCACTCTCCTCAGGTGGGGTTTCAAAATTCTCCATGATAAGCAACTTGGTAAGGAGGCGATACAAATGGAAATTAAAGGAAAAAAGATCGTTGGGGTTGCTTATAAGCAATTAATCCCCCTTGTAAAAAAATACGCTGAGAACGATGAAGCTGTTTTATTGGTTGGAGAGACAGGTTCTGGGAAAGAAGTCTTTGCAAATCTTTACATGGATTCAAGTGAACGTGAGGGGAAGAAAGTTGCAGAAAACTGTGCCTCACTCCCAGACCAACTTCTACAGTCAGCAGTGTTTGGCCACGTTAAAGGGGCCTTTACAGATGCCAAAGAAGATCGTCAAGGTCTACTTAGGACTTGTAACAACGGTATCCTTTTTCTTGACGAGTTAGGTGATGCCTCGCCCAATTTCCAAGCAGCTATCTTGCGAGTTGCAGAAGGTCATGGTTTTCGCCCTCTTGGCTTTGATAATGAGGTGCAAGTAAATACCAAAATCATAGCAGCAACAAACAATCCTATAAAGATAAGGGAAGATTTGAAGCATCGGTTTATTATATTGCCGATACCCCCGTTGCAGAAATTTGATATTCCTACGTTGGCTGAACATTTCTTTGGGAAACCGTTAAAGGGGAACATATTAGAAGAGTTAATGGCTCGTGACTATCCAGGCAATATAAGGGATCTGGAAAAATATTGTAAAAAATTAAGGGCTGAACGAGGTGAGACTATTTTTAGCAAAAGTATTTCTGATTCCAAGTATGAAAAGATCGAAGCGGGCACTTTCGATTATAAACGGTTCAAAAAGGAATTCTCTATCTGGGATAAATACATAAACCCTATACTTCACAAGCATGATCTTAAATATCGTTACAAATATTTCCCCTTACCAACCTTAGCAAAAGCAAGTGTTCAAAAGGAAGACCTTACTACTGCCCAGATAATGGCACGCAAACATGGCTACAAAACCTCAACCCCAGACCCAGCTAAAGACATCTCAAATTTGATTAGAAAGTTACTCATCGGAAAAGGAGAAGAAAAAATACTTAAACAGTTTATGAATCTTATGGATAGTTTCTTTAATGAGGGGACGCTACCTCTTCTTTTAGAGAACCTTGGTCGATACATTGGACTTGATGAACAAGCTCAAAAAGCTAAGCCAGATTTAGTGCCGTTACTTGACCTCAATTTCAAAGAAGCATTAAAGCAATTTGAGGTGGAATACTTTAACTATCATCTCCGAATCCACAACCAGGATCGGCTGGAAACCGCAAAAGCAATAGGAATGGTCAAAAAAACTTTAGATTCAAGGCTTCGGAATCTCAGGATTCCCTCCAAATCAGAAGAATGAATTAATTCCCGCCAATCGCTGGCTCAAAAAATGAGCCATCCCTCGGTTAGCTTTCCATCCATATCCAATTTTTGGCTTTAAAACAAAGCCTATATCTTTCTCTAATTATTCGCTGAAGCTATTTCGGCTTCATTTTAAAGAATCCACCCAAATTCTCATAATTGTCTTTCTAAATCCCTTGGAATTATTCCAGACATTTTAAATTGGCATAAATTTTGGAATCTATAGGGTGTTCCCTAAATCCGCTTCTATATTTTTCGGAATCGAAAAGAAGAAAAGGGTTTGTGGTGCTTAATTCTATGTCCATCAGAAAGTTGAAGACGAACCTAAATGATAAACCGCCTGAATTGGAAGGAGAGAAGCACCTTGAGGCTGAGGCAGAAATCAACCTGCGTCCTGAAGGTTCAAGGGTCTTCTCTGTGCCAATGGGACAACTGGTGGTCGAGAAGGAATACCGAAGCCTCACTCCGAGACCGATGGAAGACGATTCAAAAGGACTGAAAGAAAACATTCAGCAAAATGGTATTGCGATACCAATAATCATCAACACTAACAGAGTCATTTTGGATGGGTATGTCAGGTTCGATATCTCCAGAGAACTTTGCATAAAGGAGCTACCTGTCATTCGGAAGGGATTTGATAGCGAATTGAAGGAAATGAAATTCATCATTGATGTGAACCGCCACAGGAGACATTTGAATAATGCCCAGAAAGCGGAAATGGCTTTGAAGTGGATGGAGTTGGAAGAGAAAGAAAGAGCGAAAAAGAGGCAGGAGTCCACACGGTTTATAGGCAAAGGAATCCAAAGACGGCAAGTTATCCACCCTCAAACCGCTAATCCAATGGCGGGTCTAATATTGGAACAACCATCAGAGGATAAAGGGAGGGCTTTGGAGATAACGGCAAGAAAATTTGGAACGAGTAAAGGCAACCTCTATAAATGCCAAAAAATTATAGAGGCTGGAGCTAAAGACGAAGGCGTTGCCCAGGAATGGGAAAAGGCGAAGAAAGGTAAAATAAGTATCCACAAGGTATTCCAAGAGGTCAAGCGAAAAGAGCAACGGGAGGAGTTGATGAATTCTAAGGCCCCTAAGAATGAAATCCTTCGGGGTCTCAAAAAGAATATCTTACTTGATGATTTCCAAAAAGTCGGATCGAAGATACCTAGACAATAGTGTTGACCTTATTTTTACCGATCCGATGTATGAATCAATACCCCAGTATGAACAGGTGGCGATCTTAGGGAAGAGAGTCCTTAAAGAAGGTGGCAGCCTTATCTGTTACGCCCCTAACTGTAACCTCCCTGAAATTTTAAAGGTAATGGGGGAACATCTCGCCTATTACTGGACGATTTCGATTCGATATGCTGGGAGGCATTCGAGATACATTGGCCGATCTATAAACATTTGTTGGATGCCGATGGTTTGGTTCATTAAAGGAAAAAGAAAGAATAGAACCTATGTTGATGATTCCATCGGCAGACCCCCTGAAAAGGACTTACATGAATGGCAGAAATCCGTTGCGGAGGCGGAATACTATATTGGGCACGTAACCAAACATGGAGATACGGTGTTAGACCCAATGCTTGGGACAGGAACAACGGGTGTGGCAGCGATTAAACTGGGAAGGAAATTCATCGGAATTGAGATTAATAAAGAACGATATCAGGTGTCTCTAAATAGACTCTATAGGTGCGTAGAGGAAGGTTCACGGTGTGGATAAGGTGGCAAGTAAGTGCCCTTCCTCGGATCGATCCTTCCCCTTCCCTAATGAAAATATCGGGGCGATATTGAGAGCCTGAAGCGAAACAACCGACTCCGATGGCCACGGAGGTGATTGCGGTAAAGTAATGTAAAGACGATCCATCGAGAATGGGTCTGAAACCCCATGAGCGTTGTCTAAATGGGGGTCGCCCCAAAGTTGATGGTTAGAAAGTTAGTCGGTGGTCTTGGATAAATGTTTTTTGATTAGTTTTAAATGAGTCAATAGCATAGGTGAAGTAAAGGGCTTTTGAAATGGAAAAACGGTTGTTAGGAGTTAAAGAACTTTCAGAATACATCGGAATTTCCCCCCAGACTATCTATAACAGAATAAACAAGGGAAATTTCCCAATTTCTTATAAAAAGGTCTTTGGGCTTTTGAAGTGGGAAAAGAAAGATGTGGACGAATTCTTGGATAAACTTAATCCACACCATCGTTATCCAGAAAAGAGTTGACTTGGAAGTCAGGATTTGGGAAGATCACTTCTGAGAAAGGAGGTGGTTAGGCTCAAATCCCATCTTGCCGGTTCCTCTGGGTAGAAAGGAGGAAAAGATGGGTGTCTATCAGCGAAAGGACAAGAAGGGTAAATATTACGGGTCTTACATCGTCCAGTACCCTTATCGTATCGATCCCATTACCGGCAAGACTATCTGGAAAACTTGTTATGTTCACGGTTCAAAGACACTAGCAAAACGGGTTCATCAACAAAAGTTTATTGAGTGGGAGAGGAAGAAACACCTCAAGTTAGAGGCGAAGAAAGAGTATACGTTCGGTGAGCTCCTAAAATGGTATCTTGACCACCCGAAGGCTAAGAGGAAAAAGACCTACATGCGTGATATTGAAATCAGCAAGATCCTCCAAGAACATTTTGGCTTAAAACCCGCGAGGGAAATCAAACCCACGGATATTGAGAGGTTTCAGGACAAAATGTTGAAGACTCTCTCAAAGAGGAAGACCCCTTACAAACCTGCGACGGTCAATCGATTCGTGACGCTGATAAAGAGGGTTTATAATCTTAGCCATTCGGGATGACATGGTTGAAAAGAACCCCTGTTGGAAGGTGCCTTTTTTGCCTGAAAGAAACGTAAGAGATCGGATTGTTTCGCCAGAGGAGTTTGAAGTGCTTAAAGGTGAACTTCCACAATATTCTCTGATCCTCTCTCTCGGGTATTACTTAGGAATGAGAGAAGGGGAGATATTGAATCTCAAGGAAAAGCAAATCCATTTTTTCGCAAATGGGGCAGACGAAGGATACATTAAACTTTACGACGGCGAAACGAAAAATGGAGAAGGAAGAGAAGTTCCTTTTAATGGCGTAAATGGGAGACTCTTAAAAGACCATCTGGGTAAACAGAAAAAGAGAGGTCCAGAAAAATTCTTGTTTACCACCGATAATGGAAATCTCCTAGGTAATTTCCGAAGGGGTTTTCAAAGAGCCTGCAAGCGCGCAGGCATCAAGGGACTTTGTTTCCATGACTTCAGGCATACGGCAATTACTAACATGCGGAAGGCAGGGGTAAACATCAGTGTGATCATGGCTATCTCAGGCCACAAGACGATGGCAATGTTTAGGCGGTATAACAAGATTGACCTGAATGATGGCAGAGAGGCTATGAGGAAACTTGAAGCTCACCTTTTAGGGAACCAAGAGAAGGAAAAAGAAGCGCAGGAAAATGAATTCGATTACTGCAATATTACTGCAGGCATCCCGAATAGAAGCCCTGCAACTGCCTAACATACTGAAATAATTGGTGGCGGTGCAGGGATTTGAACCCCGGACACTGCGGATATGAGCCGCATGCTCTGACCAACTGAGCTACACCGCCAACCTGAATAAATTTTACCGATTCCCTACCATTTGTCAACCCAAATAATGTTTTACCAATTAGTCCATCATGACAGTTTCGTCACCTGGCACGATGAAAATCTTTGTTGTTTATAGGTAAAGGTTAGGAAGCCCGTTTGGTCTGAAGTCAACCCTTCGACTCCCCCGCCTGAAGGCCGTGGCTTGCTCAGAGTTGACCCTGCACTTCGATAAACTCAGTGTCCTGAGCCTGCCGAAGGAAGCGGCGCTTCTTTACCCCGCCTTCAAAGGCGGGGCTTGGCGCCGCCGAATGGGTCAAAAGGTTAAGTAGAAATGGCCAATAACATAACCCCTTAACCAAACTGGCATCTTAACCCTAACCCATGAATCAAAGACTTTTACTTTTTAAGTAAATCAATGAGGAATAGATACTTTTTTAAGACAGGTTGTGTTATGATTTTTTTCAATGGGGGAAGGGGTTTGAAAAAGGGAATTCTTCTTTTATTATCGCTAATCACCATCCTTTGGACAGTTGGAGAAGTATTTGCTTTATCCCCCCATTTTGATTTTAATATTCAATCCCACCATCTCATTATCCAGATCGATCCATCCCAGCACCTCCTCAAGGCAGAAGATCGGCTTGAAATCAATATAAAATGGGGAAGGCTCCAAACCCTTTCATTTCTCCTCAATCCCCAACTGAAAATTATCCGGATCATTGACCAAAGAACAGGACAACCCCTCCATTGGTCTGAGACCAATTTTTCAGTGCATGCCAGAAGATTAGATATCTCTCTTCAAAAAATAGAGGAGTCTCCGCTTCTCTCCATTTCCTATGAAGGTCCTATCTATGACCCTGTCGTCAAAGAAAGGGAGCTTCAATTTGTAAGAGGCGATCAAACCTCTGGACTGATTAGTCCAGAGGGAGTCTATTTGTCATCCGCTTCCCACTGGTATCCTGATCGACCCGATTCAATGGCGAGATTTCAGGTCGAGGCAACGATTCCCGAACCATTTCGGATCGTCACCCAAGGTGAACTGGTCTCTGAAAATCTCAAAGACAGCACCTGGAGAAGCAAATGGGTTAATGGAATGCCGGCTGAAAGCCTCACCCTCGTTGCGGGAAAATATTCTGTCAGAACACGGAAAGGTGATGGCATTAAAGTCTCCACTTACTTCTTTCCAGAGGACGACCGGTTTTCAGAAATATTTCTAAATGCTGCGGAAGAATATCTAAAAATCTATTCAGACCTTCTGGGCCCATACCCTTATAAAAAGTTTGATATTGTCCAAAACTTTTTCTCAAGCGGCTATGGGATTCCCACCTTCACCCTTCTCGCGCCGGAAACCATCCGGCAAGGGAAAGAATTCCTCAGGCCAGGTGCTCTGGATCATGAGATTGTCCATTCGTGGTGGGGACATACTGTCAGTGTCAAGCCCGGGACGGGAAACTGGGTGGAAGCCCTGACCACTTATTGTACCAATTACTACTATAAGGAGTTGAAGATAGGAAAGGAGGTTGCTCGCAAGCATCGACAGGATGTGACGCAGAAATATGCCATTCAAGTACCTCCTTCAAAAGATTACCCCCTTCGGAAGTTTGAAGGTAAAGAGACCGAGGTAGACGCACAGATTGGCTATGGAAAAGGCTCCATGTTTTTTCATATGCTACGGAGGATCGTGGGGAAAGACCTCTTCTTCGCTGCCTTGAGACAATTTGCAAAACAATATGGGGGCCAACAAGCAAGCTGGGAGGATATTAAGAAAGTCTTTGAAGAGGTGAGTGGTAAAAAATTGAATCACTTCTTCTCCCAATGGCTGGATAGGCCGGGAGGGCCTCAACTAAAATTGGAAAATGTTAAAGTTCAGGTCACCTCAACTGGTTTCATCGTCTCAGGGGAAGTGGTTCAGGAGGGTGATGTCTACCAGCTTCTCCTCCCGATTGAAGTGGATGAGGGTTCGGGAAAGAGGCGTCTTTCTTTGGATATTTCAAAAAGAAGAAGCTCTTTCTCCATTGAAGTTCCCAGAATGCCTTTGAAACTTACCTTAGATCCTGATGATCATCTCTTTCGAAGATTATACCCAGAAGAAATTATCCCGGGATTGAACGCCTTGCTGGAAGACCGTGAAAAGATTTTTGTCGTTTCAGATCATGGAGACGAGGAAAGTCGAAAAATCTATTTTGAATTGGCGAGAATGGCAAAGGAGCAGAAAGGTGGGGAGATTGTATCAATAAAAGATGTCACTGAAGAGAAACTTCGAAATTCCTCTGTGATGCTTTTGGGTGAAAGCTGGAAAACTCCAATCCTTTCTAAACTCATTTCGAATATTCCAAAACCCATTGATCTCAAAGAGGGTTCATTTCTTATAAGGGGAGATAAAGTGGACGAAGGAGATGAATCCCTCCTTCTTGCCTTTTCCAACCCTCTTCATCCTGGGAAATGGGTGACCCTTTACTTTGGTCGATCAGCCAGCGCTCTTTCCCGAGCCAGGTATATTTTCTACTATGGCTGGGATAGTTACATTCTTTTTAAGAATGGAAGGCCTAAAGAAAGGGGAAATTTTCCCCCAAGGAGTTCTTCCGTTTCCTATGACTTCTTATCCAAAGATGATTTCGTTAAAATTGAACCGCAGAGATTGAGGGAACATATTTCCTATCTGGCTTCACCAGAGCTGGCAGGACGATTGCCAGGAACTCCAGGTTATAAAAAAGCTCAGACTTACCTGATCAAGCAGTTGGAAGGGATGGGAATCACCCCTGTGATTCAGCCTTTCTCCATTACCGTAAAGGATATCAAAGAGTCCTCTTTAATTTTAAAGACCTCGAACAGAGAAGAGAAACTTAAGGCCATCCCCTTTTACTTTTCTAAAAAAGGAAAATGGGAAGGTCCTTTCACCTTCATTGGTCAAAGCAAAATCGAGGAGATGGACAATATTTCCGGTAAGGGTGCAATGATTTTTTTGGATCTCACGAAAGACTTTCGCTATGAGCCGTTTTTAAAAAAGGTAAAGGAACTTCAATGGAAGGGCGCCAGAGCCATTCTTTTCCTTGTGAAGGAAGAGGGCTTAGATCATCTGGCGCCTTATATCACTTACCCCTCTTATTTCCCTCCGAAATTGGATGAAAAGCTGAATAAAAGGGAAAGGGGAGGGACCACTGTCTCACGCTTGATTGAGGCCTCGAAAGTGGCAGCCAGAGCAAAGGAACCAGATTTTTCAATTCATATCCCCATGTTTTTTGTCCCCACTACCCAAGGAGAAGAGGAGTGGACAAAGAGCATTTTCAACCAGAAGGATGTTTCCTTTGAAATCAACCTCCAATTTAAGGAGATGCATTTTAAGGATGCTAATATTGGGGGGATCGTTGAGGGTCATGATCCAGAGAAGAAAAAAGAGTTTATGTTATTGGGTGCCCACTATGATCATCTGGGAAAAGATGAAAAAAGTGGATTTACCTATTCAGGAGCCGATGATAATGCTTCAGGCGTTTCAGCCCTTTTAGAGATCGGACGATCTCTGATGAAGAGAAAAACAGATTTAAAAAGAAGCGTACTCCTGCTCTTCTTTGGAGGGGAGGAGTGGGGATTACGGGGATCTCGTCACTTTGTGAATCAACCTTTTGTCCCTCTGACACAGATAAAAGCCATGTTCTCTTTGGATACCGTGGGTGGTGCAATGGAGGAGAAGGAGGTCTTTTTGGTCGGAGGTTCGATTCACCCTTCTCTTGCACAGATATGCAAGAGAATTATGGAACCTTTAGGAATCAAAGAAGGAAGAAATATTGATCCATATTCCTTTGAGTTCGGTAGCGATCATTATCCCTTCCATCAAAGGGGAATTCCAGTGTTGGACTTTTTTTCATCGGATTACAAAAAGATGCATACCTCCCGAGATCATCTGGAATCCATCGATTTTGATAAATTAGCAGATGTGACAAAACTGGTTTATTTGACTGCGTATGAATTTTTAACGGAGCCGTAAAGACTGCATAGCGCCTGCCTGCGGTAGGCAGGCAAAGAGCATAGCGCATAGCGTTAAAAAGAGATGAGGAGGAAGGGGGATAGGGAGATGGGGAGAACAATTGATTTTAGAATGCGGATTGCGCCCGCCTGCCGGACGGGCAGGGATTGCAGATTGAAGATAAAGAAAAGGATCAAAATAAGATGAAAAATGTTTTAATTGCCCCCCTAATAATGCTATTAGTTTGTCCTCTTACATTCACCAATCAGAAGGCGGGAGGAAACTCCATCCTTCTTCCCCAGGAGAAACATCTTAGAAATATCCGGCAGCTTACCTTCGGGGGGAAGAATGCAGAAGCCTATTTTTCATTTGACGGGAAGAAATTGATCTTTCAATCTACCCGGGAGGGATTTCAATGCGACCAGATCTTTATCATGAATGAGGACGGAAGTGACGTTCATTTGGTCAGTACTGGAAAGGGACAGACAACCTGTGCCTACTTTTTCCCGGAGGATAATAGAATCCTCTATTCTTCAACGCACCCTGTCAATCCAGATTGCCCGCCTGCCCGTCCGAGAGAGAAAAGGTTTATCTGGCCTCTCTACCCATACGAGATCTTCACCGCGAAGGCAGATGCTTCAGATTTGAAACAATTGACCCACTCGACGGCACCCAAGCCTCTTGCTTCAGGACAGGGAGGAAGTCACCGCTCAGGGTCAACCCTGAGCCCTCGACCTGAGACTTCGGCGAGCTCAGTCGAGTCGCTCGGGCCGAAGGGCAAACTCCAGACTTCAGGTCGGGAAGTCGAAGGGGTGACCTTTACGGGTAGTTATAATGCCGAAGCCACTGTATCCAAGAATGGGAGAATCGTCTTCACCTCTCTCAGAAAGGGGGATCTGGATATCTATACGATGAAACCGGATGGAAGTGATGTGAAACGGTTGACTCATCAGAAGGGATACGATGGCGGGCCCTTTTTCTCCGCCGATGGAAAGATGATCGTCTACCGTGCCTATCATCCTAAGGATAAAAAAGAGTTAGAGGAGTATGAGGAAAATTTATCGAAGAGACAGGTCGTGGGGGGAAGGCTTGAACTCTTTGTGATGAGATCAGATGGATCGAATCAGAAACAGATTACAGACAACGGGGCTTCAAACTTCTGCCCTTTCTTTCATCCAAATGAAAAACAGATCATCTTCTCCTCAAACCTCCATCAACCAGAAGGCCGGGAATTCAATCTCCATTGGATCAATGTGGATGGGACAGGCCTTGAGCGGATCACCTTTCATACGGGATTTGATTCTTTTCCCATGTTCAGCCCTGACGGGAAGAGACTGGTCTTCGTTTCGAACCGAAATGCAAAGCAGCCCGGCGAGTTCAACATCTTTCTTGCCGATTGGGTTCCCTGAATTTCATTTGATTTTATCTTTTTTCTTTTTGATAATAGTCTCAATTTAAAATTTTGGGAGATGGGTATGCGAATTGCTTATTTTGATTGTTTTTCCGGGGCAAGTGGAGATATGATCCTTGGCTCACTGATCGATGCTGGGTTGAGTGCCCGACGATTGAGAGAGGAGTTGAATAAACTTAGACTCCCGACTATCCGTTTAAAAGCTAAAAAACTGTTAAAAGCAGGGATCTCTGCAACCCAAGTTATTGTGGAAGGGAGTGAAAAAAGAGCCCATCGAAATTTGAAGGAGATCCTGAGGATCGTTGAGAGAAGTGGTGTCGAAGCCGAAGTAAAAGAGAAGAGCAAAGAGATTTTCAGGCGGATTGCTACGGTGGAGGCGAAGATTCATCAGACTCCAATGGAAGAGGTCCACTTTCATGAATTGGGTGGACTGGATTCCATCGTTGATATTGTTGGATCAGTATGGGGCATTCGACAGCTGGGGATTGAAAAGATCCATGTCTCAAAAGTGAATGTGGGAGCAGGTTTTGTAAAATGCGCACACGGTATCCTTCCCGTTCCTGCACCGGCAACATTATCCTTAATGGAAGGGAAACCCATCTATTCATCAGGAGTGGAAAGGGAGCTTTTCACTCCTACAGGAGCTGCCATTCTGACTACATTGAGTTCTGAATTTGGTTCAATCCCTCCGATGAAAGTGGAGCGAATTGGGTATGGAGCTGGCCGGGATGACCTTCCCCATCCTAATCTCTTAAGGCTGATCATCGGGACTTCGGAATCAACTTCTGGAAAAGAGAGAGTGGTGGTCATCGAAACGAACATTGATGACATGAACCCTCAGTTCTATGACTATGTGATGGAAAGACTTTTGGCCATGGAAGTTCTCGAAGTTTTTATCACTCCCATCCTAATGAAGAAGAATCGACCCGGCACACTCCTCACCGTGATTTGTCCTACAGAAAAACTGGCTACCGTCACAGAATTTCTTCTCAAAGAGACAACCACTCTTGGTCTCAGATGGCATGAGGAGGAGAGGGCGAAGACAGATCGGGAAATCCTAACCATCGAGACTAAATACGGTAAAATCCGTTTCAAATTAGCCAGATGGGAGGGGAGGGTAGTCAACCTTTCTCCAGAATATGAGGATTGCAAAAGATTGGCATTGGAGAAAAGGGTTCCACTTAAAGAAGTCTTTGAAGAAGCAAGAAAGGAGGCTATTCCCTTTCAAAAAAGTAAACTAAAGCCTACACTCATCCAAAAGAAAAAGAAATAGCCAGCTTAATAATTGATATTATTAATCTTTTTCCTCGGCCAAAAAGCCTATACCATCCTTTTTCATCTCTGTTAATTTCCTTGATATTCCCACTCTGAGGTCTTACATTTAAATTGAAGGGAGGTGCAAATTATGAAGATTAAAAAAGCCCTTTGTTTTTTAAGTCTGATTCTAACATTAGCATTTTTTGTGCCTTGTCAGGGATGGGCCCAATTGTTTCCTTACGTCGGAGGGACACAACCCAGACCGGGGACGTATGCACCAATCATTACCCACGCTTTTGCTGTTGAGAAGGGTTATTACGGATATATCTGGAAAATCTATATTGAGGCAGAAGACCCTGACGGCGATATGCTAAAAATTGCCTCTGTTGTGGATCAACCCGGCTACGGTCATTATCCAACCGATTGGATCTATATTAGACCACAATATCAAAAACACCTGAAAGGATACATTCAATGGAACACCTTCAGTTCAAAGACCCCATATCTAAGAGAATGGACGGAAATTACATTGAGGGTTTCCATTATTGACAAGGCCGGAAATGAAAGTAATGTAGTGGTTTTTCCATTTACCTTTGAATCAGGGGTAAAGGGTCAATATCAATACAAACTGCCTGCCCCATTTGATCAAGGGGATCTACCAAGGGTTGGATACATTCATATTGATCTGTTTGAACCATCGTCGATGGGCGACGGTGATGGGCGAGATGGATAATGATTAAGAGATTCACCCCTTTGGGTTAAAAAATACTTATTTTAAGGACCCAAACGAAATGGGTCCTTTTTATTTCCTCTTGCTTTTCTCACTGTGGAGTGGTAAAAATTTTTTATCGTCTCTTATTTCATCATGAAGGAGGGAAACCATGGGAGAAATTATCTTTCAAAAGAGATCTGTTATTGCTTTGTTGTTGGTTATCTTCCTGGGTGCGGCATGGACAGGTTGCTCGACGACTGTTAAAGAGCGGCAACAAGGTCAACCCGTAACGGGAGCAACGGGAGAGACCAAGGGAGAAGGGGAGGGCATGGGCAAGTATTATCTTGATGACGTCCGTGTTCCAAGCGAATTAAATTATAAACCGAATAAATCCTTCGTCTATGAGACCCCCAGATTTAAAGCAGGTGTTTTGGTTTTTTCAAAATGGCGGCTCGATGTAGTGTCTTTAATCGATTTCTTTACTTATAATATGGAAAAAGATAATTGGAAGCTCGTGAACACTTTTAGGGGAAAAGAGTCCTTCCTCAACTTTTTAAAGCCTGACAAGACTTGTACCGTCAGAATTACCGAGAAATGGACGGGAACGACCACTGTAGAAATCCGAGTCGGTCCGTTAGGAGAAAAGAAGATGTAAGAGTGGTGTATGTTATTCAATCAAGTCAAAAGGACCATTGACCACTACCATTTATTAGAAAAAGGCGATCGGTTGATTGTGGGTGTCTCTGGGGGGGTGGATTCAATGGTCCTCCTCCATTTATTAAATGCCTACCGTGAAGTGCTCGACCTCTCTCTCATCGTTGCTCATGTCAATCATGGGCTCCGGCCCGAAGAGTCAGCAAAAGAAGCCGAATTGGTTCAGAAGGAGTCCGCACGGCTCGGCTGCCCTTTTGAATATGGGCAATTCAATGTGAAGGAATTTCAAAAACTGGGAGGGCTCTCTCCACAGGATGCGGCCAGAAGGATTCGTTTCCATTTCTTTTATGATCTCCTCCAAAAGCATCATGCCCAGAAGATTGCCCTCGGCCATAATGCAGATGATCAGGTGGAAACCGTCCTCTTAAGACTGATTAGGGGATCTGGGGTACAGGGTTTAAAAGGGATCCTCCCCATTCGGGGGAGAAAGGTGATTCGACCCCTTCTTGAAGTTTGGAGAGGGGAGATCGGAGCCTTTGCCATAGAAAAAAAGATTCCTTTTCTAATCGATTCATCAAATCTGAAGAACGACTACCTTCGGAATAGAATACGCCTTGCTCTGATTCCCTTGATTGAAAGGGAGTATCAGCCCAATTTCAAAGAAACCCTCCTGCGGACCTCGAGCATTCTCAGGGAAGAAAATGATTATTTAGAGAGGGGGACAGAGGAGGCTTATCAAAGGATCATCCAGGAGGAGAGGGAAACCCTTTCTTTCAAATTCTCTGAATACCAATCTCTTCATCAGGCTATTCAATGGAGAGTCCTCAAGAAGATATTAGGGAGGATTTATGATTGGGAAATGATCATGGAAGAAGGGGAATGGTCAGATGTTCATAAAATTTCTCAGAAATTGCATCAATCTTCTCCGAGCTTTCTTTTAGAGTTACGCCATGGAGTCCGGGTTGAGAAACGGTATGACATTGTTTTATTGGGGAAGGGAGGGGTAAAACCATTTCCACCTTTTGAAGTTGAACTCATTTCCCCAGGCCGTACCTCTATCGAAGAGATCGGAAAAGAGGTGGTGATTGAAGAAGCAGGCAGAGATAAATTTAGAAATTACAACGGACCTTCCAACACAGCTCTTATGGATTACGAAAGCCTCCGATTCCCATTGAAGATGAGGAATTTCAGACCAGGCGATCGATTCTATCCGTTAGGAGTCAAGGGCACTCAAAAGCTGAAAGACTTCTTTATCGATCATAAGGTCCCAAGGTTTGAGAGACCCAAGGTCCCTCTACTCATTTCAGGAGAGATGATCGCCTGGATAGCCGGATATAGAATCGATGAACGGGTAAAGGTCACTGAGAAGACAAAAAAGGTTTTGAAAGTAATGGTAGTTTAGAGCAGCTTCCTTACTTCTTCCTTACTCATCTCTAATTTCAAAAATTCTATAACACCCCTTGACAATCAATGGAGGATTAGGTTAATAAAGTTCAATTCCTATAGAAAAAGTATGATTTTATAACCTATGAAAATATCAACAAAAATTAGATATGGAGCAAGGGCAATGTTAGAGCTCGCCTCTCATTATGGAGAGGGCCCTATTGAATTAAAAGAGATAGCTAAGAAAGAAAGTATATCTCTAAAATATCTTGAACAAGTCATTAATCCGCTTCGTGCGGCAGGCTTGGTGAAAGCGGTTCGCGGGTCCAAAGGGGGATATTCATTAGCCAAGCCCCCTTCTGAAATCTGTTTGTATGATGTGGTTGAAACCTTGGAGGGTCCACTTAATTTACTTGAATGTTTGCGTGACGCAAAGGTCTGTCAGAAAGTTCCATCCTGTGTAACACGAGACATTTGGAAGGAAGTTTCAGAAGCAATATCTAAAATCTTTTATTCGGTTACTTTAGAAGATATGGTCAATCGAAAAAGAGAAAAAGAAGAACTAAATTCCCCGATGTACCAGATATAGAATGAAAATAATAAATCCTAAGCACGAAATCCGAAATTCGAAACAAGCACAAATGTTCAAAATTCAAATGACTTAAACGAATAGAAATATTTTATAATTTAGTTTTTCCATACAATTAGGATACTACCTCACCCTAAGTGTTGCACTTCATTATTGAACTGGCGAATCTGAAATTTGAATTTGTTTCGGATTTCGATATTCGAATTTCGGATTTCTTGGAGTAAAGAGATGGCAAAAATAGCCAACTTCATTTCTGAATTGATAGGGAACACCCCTTTATTGAGATTGAGTCGAGTCACCGAGGGGTGCAAGGGAGAGGTCATCGCCAAACTTGAGTCTTTTAACCCTTGTGGAAGTGTCAAGGATCGTATTGGCGCTTCAATGATTGAAGCGGCTGAGAAGGCCGGATTGATAAAGAAAGATACGATTATTTTAGAACCTACCAGTGGAAATACAGGGATTGCTTTGGCATTTATCTGTGCAGCGAAGGGTTATCCATTGGTTTTGACGATGCCAGATACCATGTCCGCTGAGAGAATTCATCTTCTCAGAATGTTTGGAGCAGAGCTGATCTTGACGCCTGGCAACGAGGGGATGACAGGTGCGGTGAAGATGGCGGAAGAGATGGCTTCAAAGGACTCTCGATATTTTATCCCACAACAATTTAAGAACCCTGCGAACCCGGAAATCCACAGGAAGACCACTGCTTTGGAAATCTGGGAAGATACCGACGGTCAAGTTGACGTTTTAGTGGCAGGGGTGGGAACAGGGGGGACGATTACTGGAATTTCTGAGGTCATTAAAAAAAGAAAACCAGAATTCAAAGCCATTGCCGTAGAACCGGAGAATTCTCCGGTTCTTTCCGGGGGAAGACCAGGACCTCACAAAATACAGGGGATCGGTGCAGGTTTTGTTCCAGAAGTGCTTCGAATGGATTTGGTCAATGAGGTGATCAGAGTATCGAATGAGGATGCCGGGTTGTTAGCGAGAAGGCTTGCCAAAGAAGAGGGAGTATTGGCAGGAATCTCTTCAGGTGCAGCAGCATGGGCAGCGATTGAGGTAGCAAAGAGGCAGGAGAGCGAGGGAAAGATGATTGTTGTTATCTTACCCGATACAGGAGAACGGTATATCAGCACCTGGCTGTTTAATGGTCTAAAATGATTTAAAATCTGCAATCTGCAATCTGAAATAATTTAGGGGGTGATCTTATGTTATGGATCATGGATGGCCCCGAAAGGGGAAAAACTTAGAGTTAGTTAAAGTGATGAGTTAAGAGTGATGAGTGATGAGTTGGAAAAACCATTTCAGGAGGGGAAACATGGCCAAAACCATTGAGGAAATAAATGAGAAGATTAAAAGAGGAAAAGCTGTTGTCTTAACAGCCGAGGAGATTATCGATTATGCTGCTGAAAAGGGAGTAAAAAAGGCCGCTCAAGAAGTAGATGTGGTGACTACCGGGACCTTCGGTCCAATGTGTTCTTCAGGGGCCTATTTCAATGTAGGTCACTCAAAGCCCCGGATCAAACTGGGAGGAGGAAAGACCTATCTCAACGATGTCCCGGTCTACACGGGTTTTGCAGCGGTAGATTTTTTCTTAGGGGCAACGGCGATGCCAGAGGATGACCCCAGAAATAAAATCTTTCCAGGGAAGTTTGCTTACGGCGGCGCTTATGTCATTGAAGAACTGGTTGCCGGAAAAGATGTCAGGCTTACTGCCACAGCTTATGGAACGGATTGTTATCCCAGAAAGACATTGGAAACTTCTATCTCACTGAAGGATATGAATGAATCGGTACTTTTGAATATCCGGAACGCCTATCAGAACTACAATGTGGCGGTTAATCTTTCGGAGAAAGTCATCTATACTTATATGGGGGTCCTTCAACCCAAAATGGGCAATGCCACCTACTGCAGTGCGGGGCAATTGAGTCCTCTGCTCAATGACCCCCTATACAAAACCATAGGCATTGGGTCCCGAATCTTTTTAGGCGGTGGGGTAGGGTATGTAGCTGGAAATGGAACGCAGCATAACCCGGGAGTGAAGAGGACCGAGGGAGGGGTTCCCAAAACGCCGGCAGGCACGCTCTGCGTCACAGGAGATCTCAAGATGATGAGTCCAAAATGGCTCAGAGGGACTTCCTATACTGGGTATGGGGTAACCCTCACGGTAGGCATCGGAGTTCCCATTCCTATTTTAGATGAGGAGATACTTCGGTATACTGTGGTTCGGGATGAGGAGATCTTGGCTCAGGTTGTGGACTATAGCGAATCCTATCCTCAATGTATTCCTGGAAGCATAGGAGAGGTGAATTATAAGCAACTCAAGAGCGGAAGGATTACGGTCCAGGGAAAAGAGATTCCTACCTCTGGCCTTTCAAGTTATCTGAAAGCCAGGGAAATCACTCAGATCTTAAAAGAGTGGATCGAAACGGGAAAGTTCTTTTTGACCCAACCCGTTGAGCTTCTCCCTTCTGCCGATTCTGGGATCGTTTTTAGAACCTTGAAAGAACGACCCATTAAGAAGAATTAAAAGGTCAATTATCAATGGTCAATGATCATTGATAATTTTTCATTGATCATTGTTTTTAAAAGGGGGTGCCCCATGCAGAAAAAAAGAATTGTTCTCAGTTATCCTCAGCATCTCGTGGATCAACCCGTCATCTCGAAATTAGTCAAGGATTATGATTTGATGGTCAATATTATGAGAGCCCGGATTACTCCCAAAGAAGAGGGAAGGCTTGTCTTAGAGCTTACGGGGAAGAGGGCCGGGATGGAGGCAGGGCTTAAATATCTCAGTGAAATAGGTGTGGAGATCCAACCTCTGGCTCAGGATGTCAAATGGCATGAGGATCGCTGTACCCACTGTACGGCCTGCATCAGTGTCTGTCCAACCAAGGCGCTGGATATCGAAAGAACGAATATGGAAGTGTCCTTTAAACGAGACAAATGCATTGCCTGTGAACTGTGTATTCCGGTCTGCCCTTATCAGGCCATGGAAATCCTCTTTTAGTGAGGCAATGTCAAATGTCAAAGTCCAAAGTTCAAATCAAATCCTAAAACTAACTATATTAGGAGGCTTTGACATTAAGTCATTTGTCATTCACTTGGCATTTGGATTTTGACATTTAAATTTTCGCACTCGATGAGAAGATTAGGGCGAAGCGGAGATGAAGCAAAGGGTAGTGGTTGCAATGAGCGGGGGGGTTGATTCGAGCACGACTGCCTGGTTTCTCAAGGAGAAGGGTTATGAAGTAATTGGAGCAACGATGTGCATCGGAATGATGGATAAGACCCAGGGGGGACCCGCCCGATGTTGCGGTCTTGGCGATATCGAGGATGCCAGACGAGTTGCGCTTCAGCTTGAGATCCCTTTTTATGTTTTCCATCTTAGAGAGGAGTTTGAAAAAGAAGTCATCCAATATTTTTGTGAAGAATACATCAAGGGAAGGACGCCTAATCCCTGTATCCTTTGCAACGAGAGGATGAAGTTTGGTTCTTTTTTAAAGATGGCGCTCGAACTGGAGGCCGATTTTATTGCCACAGGCCATTATGCAAGATTGGATTTCGATGAGAGGATCGGGCGGACTCTTTTAAAAAAAGGAGTGGACCGGAGGAAGGATCAATCTTACGTTCTCTTCTCTTTAACCCAGGACCAGCTTCGCCATACTCTATTTCCATTGGGCGAACATCGAAAGGAAGAAGTGAGGAAGAAGGCGCTTCAACTGGGTCTTCGAGTCCATGACAAACCTGAAAGCCAGGAGGTCTGTTTTATTCAGGAATCCTCCTATCATTCTTTTTTATCAGAGAGGTTAAAAGAGTCCATTGAACCAGGTCCCATTGTTGATAGGGAGGGGAATGTCTTGGGGAAACATAAAGGGATCCCTTTCTACACCATTGGCCAACGAAGGGGTCTCCGCCTGGCGAAAGGAAAACCTCTCTATGTGATCGGGATCGATCGAGAGAAGAATGGGATCGTTGTTGGAGGAGAGGAAGAGGTTTATGGGGACACATTCATCGTCGATTCTGTCAACTGGATTGTACCCCAGAAGATGATTTCTTCTTCCCATAACACTCAGGTGAAGATCAGGTATAACCATCCTGGTTCAGAGGCCAGCATTTCTCCAAAGGGTGAGGGTGAATTGGAAGTGAAGTTTAAATCACCCCAGAAGGCCATCACCCCCGGGCAAGCGGCTGTTTTTTATGATGGGGAAACAGTCCTTGGAGGAGGGTGGATTAAGGAAGTAGTTAAGAGTTAAAGGCGTCATTGGGTCTTTAGGTCATAGCGTCTTTTATTTTTTAAATTAAGACACAAAGACTCTATGACGCAAAGACGACGAGACGCTTAGACGTGTAGAAACATGGATCGAATCATTGAAGAGAAATTTGGACGATTAAAAGAAATATTTGAATCCATGGGGAAGGTGCTGGTTGCCTTTTCAGGAGGAGTGGATAGCACACTCCTCCTCAAGGTAGCTCAGGATACCCTTGGAGATAAAAATGTCCTTGCTGTAACCGCTCTTTCTCCTCTATATCCAGAAAGGGAATTAGCAGGGGTGAAGAAATTGATACAGACTTTAGGAATAAGACACCGCTTGATCCAATCAAATGAGCTGGAGATTCCCGGATTTTCAAAAAATCCTTCAAACCGATGCTACTATTGCAAAAGTAAGCTCTTCGAAGAATTAGTGGACTTAGCCAAAGAAGAAGCAACCCCTTTTGTTGTTGAAGGGTCCACATTAGATGATGATAAGGACCATAGACCTGGGAGGATGGCCATTCAGGAGTTGGGAATCAGAAGCCCTCTCAAAGAAGCGTTGTTCACAAAAAATGAAGTAAGGGAATTATCCAAAGGGTTGGGGCTTCCCACCTGGGATAAGCCTTCTTTTGCCTGCCTCGCCTCACGATTCCCTTATGGAGAGGAAATCACTGAAGAGGGATTGAGAATGGTTGGCGAAGCAGAAGATTTCCTCTTCGGACTGGGATTCAAGCAGGTTCGCGTCCGACATTATGGGGATCTGGCAAGAATCGAAATCCTCCAGGAAGAAATGGCACGTTTGATGAATGGTTCATTGAGAGAAAAAGTGGTAAGCCATTTGAAAGGGATTGGCTACCGCTATATTACATTGGATCTTCAGGGTTTTCGCTCCGGATCGATGAATGAGGTTTTAGGATGAAGGCCATCGCTCTCCTATCCGGAGGGCTCGATAGTACGCTCGCAGCCAGGGTCATTTTGGAACAGGGGGTTGCAGTGGAGGCCCTCAATTTTATGACCGTATTCTGCACCTGCACCAATCGGGGGGCGACCTGTTTGGCTTCTCAGAAGGCGGTTGAAACCCTGGGCATTCCTTTAAAAGTATTTAATGTTTCTGAAGAGTACCTCAGTATGGTGAAACATCCCAAGCATGGCTACGGAAGCAATATGAATCCGTGTATCGATTGCCGGATCTTCATGCTCAAGAAGACAAAAGCCTATATGGAAGAGTCGGGAGCCGCTTTCATTATTACGGGGGAAGTGCTGGGACAGAGGCCCATGTCTCAGCGAAAAGATGCGATGCGACTGATTGAGAAAGAAGCTGACCTTGAGGGTTTTATCTTGCGCCCCCTCTCTGCCAAAGTCCTTCCCATGACCATTCCAGAGAAAGAAGGATGGGTAGACCGGGAGAAGCTATTAAAACTTCAGGGGCGCTCAAGAAAACCTCAGATCAAATTAGCAGAGCATTATGGTATTCGTGATTATCCTTGTCCTGCGGGAGGTTGTCTTCTTACAGATCCCGGATTTGCAAAACGAATGAAAGACTTGATGCTCCACAAACCTGGTTTTTCTCTAAACGAGGTTCATCTTCTTAAAATGGGAAGACATTTCCGGCTCTCCCACGGAGTTAAATTAGTTGTCGGGAGAAATGAGGAGGAGAATCAAAAGATCCAGACCTTCGCTCAGGAGGAAGACATTTTATTAAAAGTTTCCAGTTTCCCGGGTCCTCTTTCTCTCCTGAGGGGGAAGTTTGATGAAGGGGATATTGAGAAGGCGGCTGCCATCACAGCTCATTATAGCAAGGCGAAGGATTTAAGGGATATAGAGGTAACCTGTAAAGGTGTTGGTGAAGATCACTATCAGTCTCTTTCTGTTTCGCCTATTTCAAGAGAGGAAATTGAGAGATTGATGATCAATGAGTAGCCCATGGGGAGAGGGGTTGGCCCTGTACCACGTAAGATGCAGGACGAAGCCCTGAACCTTACATGGTTCAGGGGGGAGAAAGGGAAGGTTGTTGAATGAAGGTATGTCCAGAGTGTCGAACAAAGAATGATGATGTAAGCAATTTCTGCAAAAAATGTGGGTTTCTCATGTCTGGTTCTTCATTTAAGGAAAAGAGGGAGAAAGTACTGGGGGAGAGGAAGAAATCCCCCTGGATATTCATCTCTTTGATAGCTATTGTTTTGGCACTGGGAGGAGTTGCTTTCTGGATCATCCATGGAAAAACAACAGCCAATCCAAAGATCGCTTCTCAACAAAAGGTGATGGAGAGGGTGGACTATGCCGGGCAGACGATTCCGATGACCGATATTGGAGCGAAAGTGGAAAATGGGAAAATCTCCATTCCCCTCGATATATTGAAAGAGAAAAAGGTGGTTCGTTTTGAATACGGGAACAATGGTGTGAAGATTCCTCTCCTTGCCTACAT
The DNA here is from genome assembly GCA_963820625.1 of uncultured delta proteobacterium. GTDB lineage: Bacteria > Desulfobacterota > BSN033 > BSN033 > UBA1163 > CAWGAV01. The sequence continues at coordinate 11,995 of CAWGAV010000035.1, read as the reverse complement.
CACTTTAGCCGGAAGAGTCGTGACAGCGATCAGCATGTGTGAGCCGTGTCGATCAACTCGGTTTCACATTCAGGATAGAACCTTGGTGTGTAACGCCTGTAATACAGAGTGGAATATAGAGAATCTGAAAGGCATTCAGGGCGGTTGTTTGAATTACCCGCCTGAAGTGATTCCGAGTATGGTTGAGAAAGATAGAGTCCTGATTGAAGAGAAAGTTGTTCTCGGCTGGAAACCCAGGACTTAATTAGCCAATGGCTAATAGCGAATAGCTGATAGTGATCGTGAAATAGATCATGACATAAACGATAGGAGGATAAAAAATCATGGCTGCGAAAAAACATATTTTTACTCCAGTGAGCGAAAAGGAAGTCACCCGGGCCATTGTCGATGCCTTTGCTCGACAGTTCATTGAATATGTTGAGAGTGATTGCCTCATCATCGGAGGAGGACCCAGTGGTTTGATGGTTGGAAGGGATATCGCCTTAAAAGGGGTAAAGACCCTGATTGTGGAAAGGAACAATTACATCGGGGGAGGTTTCTGGATTGGTGGTTATTTGATGAATAAGGTGACCGTTCGGGAGCCAGGACAGAAGATATTAGAGGAATTGGGAATCCCCTACGAGAAGGCAGTGAAAGGACTTTATGTGGCGGATGGTCCTCATGCCTGCTCAAAGTTGATTGCAGCGGCCTGTGATGCCGGAGTGAAATTTGCCAATATGACCATCTTTGATGATGTGGTGCTAAGGGAGGGAAATCAGGTCTGTGGTGCCGTGGTGAACTGGACTCCTGTGAACGCTCTCCCTCGCGAGATCACGTGTGTGGACCCCATTGCTCTGGAATCAAAATTTGTGGTGGACTCCACTGGCCATGATGCCTGTGTGGTGAAGAAGCTGGAGGAGAGAGGGATTTTAAAAACCATTGGCTTTGGTGCAATGTGGGTAGAACAATCTGAGGATCTGGTAGTGGAACATACCGGAGAGGCGCATCCTGGTCTGATTGTTACAGGGATGGCTGTGGCGACAACCTACGGTTTGCCGAGGATGGGGCCCACCTTTGGAGCGATGTTGCTTTCAGGCCGAAAAGGTGCTCAGGTCATTCTTGAAAAGATGAAAAAGAAGTGAGCGATTTCATTCGTCCGATTCCTTCAGCCATCGATCTATATGAAGAAGGGGATTTGAATGGACTGGACATCACCCAATTGGGGGAATACTTCGAAGAGAAAACTCACATCCCTTTTCGTAGACGAGGGAATATCTATAAAAGATTTTCAGAGGAAGGCATTCAAGTTGCCGCTGAGAAGTTGGCCTGCGTTAGAGTTAGGGACCCGGGTAAAAAATATGTTTCAGGAATTCCTTTTCAAGCCGAAGTTGATTACGAGAAAAGGAGGATCAGAGATCCAAACTGGAAGATATTTGGCATTCTGTATGAGGGGGCCTTATACCAAAAAATTATTTCAGACCTGATCCTTGGAAGTGGATTGGGCTTAGAGCATTGCTCCATCCTTTTCACCAATCAACTCTTCGGGACATGGGATCGGGGGAACAACAGATATCATGCCAGAGTCAGCCTCTATGGTTTTCCGAGCCTCATCTCCATCACCGGTCTTGTGGTGGCACCTGCAAAGCCAAAAGAATTCTACCTGAAAAAGCAGATGGGTACGCTGATGGAGAGGCTAAAAGAAGAGTATCAAGGCCGCTTTCTTGAACACGATGATTCGAGAATGACAGAAGTGTTAAAAGGTTATGCGATGCAGGCTCTTTTCTTTTATCTCACTGGAGAACCTTTCTGTGAAGATCGGGATTGCCGTCTCTTCAACAGCCATTGGCAGGAAGAAGCTCTCCATTCCCAGATGCACGGTCAGTATGAATTTTGTCCAAGGCACGAGTCGGTATTGAAAGGGCTAAGGGAACGACGATGAAAAAAGCGATTCAGAAAATCGGGGATAAAGTTCTGGAAGGGGGAATCCTCAATATGGAGGAGGTCTTCCCTCTCTTAGAGACAAAGGGTCCAGACATCATTGAACTCGCTGCAGTGGCCAACAGAGTGAGGATAGAGTTTAACGGCAACCATATTGATCTCTGCTCTCTCCTCAATGCCAAATCAGGACGATGCCCTGAGGATTGCGCCTTCTGTGCCCAGTCGGCTCATTATCAAACAGAGGCCCCGGTTTATCCCTTAATGGATATGAATCGAATAGTGGAAGAGGCGAAAGAGGCTCAGAGGAAAGGGACAGGTCGTTTCTGTCTCATTACGAGCGGCCGGGAGCCGAACGACAAAGAGTTTGAAGTCATTCTACGAGCCCTCGATCAAATACGGAGAGAAACATCTCTTGACCTCGATTGTTCTTTGGGAACGCTGACTGAGGAAAGGGCAGAATCTTTAAAAAAAGTCGGGGTCACACGTTACAACCACAATGTGGAAACAGCGGAGACCCATTTCCCAAAAATTTGTTCGACCCACTCCTACAGGGATCGTGTCAAGACCATTGAGGTTTTGAAAGAACAGGGATTCTCCATCTGCTGTGGTGGTATTATCGGATTGGGAGAATCGCCTCAACAACGATTGGAGCTTGCCTTTTCTCTGAGAGCACTTGGGATCGACTGCATTCCCTTTAATATTCTCAACCCCAGACCAGGAACCCCGTTGGAACATTCAGAATCTGTTCAACCCATGGAGATCATCAAGACCATCGCCTTATTTCGACTCATCATACCGAAGGGAACGATTAAAATCGCAGGTGGGAGGGAGACCAATCTCAGAGATTTGCAGTCCCTTGCCTTTCTTGCAGGGGCAAATGGTCTGATCCTGGGAAATTATTTGACCACCCTGGGTCGAAATGCAGAGGATGATTTGGCGATGATCAGGGATCTTGGCTTCGACATTAAGTGAAGCTTCCCGCCCATAGAGCGGGACTTCACGGATAACCGAGGCTTTCCAGCCTCGACGAAAATGCAGTACAGGACAAGAATGTCCTGTCTATCGTTTTTTATATCGCTGCATTCATCCCCGCCCAGAGGGCGAGGCATTTTGCAGCATTTTCGTAAATCCATGAAACTCAAAGACATCTCTATCAATAATCTGCGGAGGCGAAAGAGTAAAGTCCTCTTCCTCATTCTGGGCCTCACCATAGGGATGACAACGGTCGTGACCCTTATCTCCATTACCCGGATGATGAACGAAGACATCTCTAACAAGCTGGATGAGTTTGGGGCCAATATCCTCGTCATCCCCCGATCGAATGACCTCTCCCTCTCCTACGGGGGCTTGAATATTGGCGGCGTTTCGATTGACACCCAAACGCTCGAGGATTCGGATATTCCAAAGATTCGACAGATCGAAGTGCGAGAAAATATCAGCACCGTCTCACCCAAACTGCTTGGAGTGGTAGAGATCGAGGGGAAAAAGATTCTTCTCACGGGGGTTCTTTTCCAGGAAGAGATCAGGCTCAAGAAGTGGTGGAAAGTCCATGGTGCCATTCCAAAGAGCCGGGACGAAGTTCTCCTTGGAAACGAGGTGGCTGTTAAACTCTTTAAGAGTACGGGTGACCATTTAGCGATCAACGGAAAGACAGTCAGAATCTCAGGGATTCTGGATGAGACCGGTTCCCAGGATGACTTTCTCATCTTTTCCGACCTGGGTTTCGTTCAGGAAGCGTTAAAGAAGCCCGGGGCTTTGAGTCTGATTGAGGTCTCTGCCTTTTGCATTTCATGCCCGATCGAAGAGATTGTTAGTCAGATTTCTAAGGCATTGCCCCATGCGAAAGTTACAGCGATCAAACAGACCCTTCAGACCAAAATGGGGGCCTTAGACCACTTTAAAAAGTTTTCTGTAGGCATCTCCATCATCGTTCTTCTCATTGGAGGGCTGATCGTGTTCACCAATATGATGGCGTCGGTAAACGAACGGAAGAGGGAGATCGGAATCTTCCGTGCCATTGGATTCCGGAAATCGCATATCATGCGGATCATTTTTTTAGAAGCCATTATTGTCGGATTCATCGGTGGGATGGCGGGATACCTCTTAGGGCTTGGAGTTTCTCAACTCCTCGGCCCTATCCTTACCGGGACAAGAGGTGGGAATATTTCTATTGATCCTTTCTTAGCAGTAGGCGTTATTTTTCTTTCTGTGACAATGGGGATCCTTTCCAGCATCTATCCAGCCATTCATGCCTCAAAGATGGATCCCACTACAGCGCTAAGATCATTATAAGAAGATTAAGGCTAAGGGTAAGGATGAGAAAGGAAAACTAAACCTGAACCTCAACCTTAACCTCAGCGACTGCTGACATGAGTTTGATTGAAATCAAGAAATTGAGCAAGACCTATGAGAGCGGGGAGGAGCGTGTGCCTGCCCTCGTGGATGTGGATCTGAATATTGACCGGGGGGATTTTATTTCTGTCATGGGTCCCTCGGGTTCAGGAAAGTCCACCCTCCTGACCATTTTAGGCGGGCTCAACCACCCCACAGAAGGGGAGGTGGTGGTGGATGAGATTCCTATTTATCAACTTCCTATGGAAAAACTCGCGGACTTCAGGAGAGAATATCTTGGTTTCATCTTTCAGTCCTTCCAATTAATCCCATACCTTAATGTGATTGAAAATGTGATGCTTCCCCTATCGATAACGGAGAAATCGAACCGAGAACAGTTGATTATGGCGGGAGAGATATTAGAAAGGATGGGATTGAAAGGGAAGGAGAAGAGGCTTCCGGATCAACTCTCAGGAGGAGAACAGGAGAGACTGGCCATCGCCAGGGCTCTGGTGAATTCACCGCCGATTCTGCTTGCCGACGAACCCACTGGAAATTTAGATTCAAAAACGGGAAAAGAGATCATGGAACTTTTTAAGTCTCTTAACGAAGAAGGACAGACGATTGTCATGGTTACCCATAATCCTGAGAATGTAGCCTTTTCTTCCAGGACAGTCTACCTTCGAGATGGAAAAGTAGTGAATGGAACTTGACTTTCAAGGATTGGAAAAGGAGGTTAAATATCATGTGGTCTCAACCAACAGTCTTTGCATATTTATTAATACTCACAAATACGCTTGTATTCCCACCTATGATCGCTAATGCAGGGATTGCAATGAATGGCCTTCAAGCCAATGGTTGGGCGGCGAATGGTGTAGGGTCCAATAGTCTTCCTAGTAATGGGCTTTCATTTAATGGTGCGGTTGATATTCATAGCTTCTCCGTCGTTAAAGATAGGCTCAGTGCAACTGTTACAGTTAAAGCAACCGTGAACAAAAGGGAGGTAAACCAGAGGATAACAATCCCGGTAAAAATAGTAAAAGCGACTTGCGACATTCTGAATTTACAATTTAGACCACATGAATTTGATTATGACGGTATGATCCTTAAACTTTATCAGTTAAATCATAGTATTGCTGCGTCAAAACACTCCATTAATCCCTCACTGAGTAAGTTATTATGCTCTATCGCAAAAATGATAGATAGTCGTGCATCATTAAAAGAGATTGCCGAGAAACTTAATGAGATACAGAGGATTTAACGCATGCGGGTGTAGATGGTCTTGTAACGATCATGGAAAGCTGTGATACAAGTCGTACATTCTTCAGAGGAAGTGTCCACAGGTTCAAGGAGAACCTCGAACCCAAGCTCTTTGTATTGATCCACCATCTCCGATAAACGGGGTTCATCAATGGTGAACCTTTTTTCCCAGCCTTCTTTCTTCAATTCTTCTTCCCGATTCATTTCTTAACTTTAATCACCACATTACCCTCTGCATTCATTGCCGGAGACGTTTTTTAAATTCGCCCCCAATAAATGAGGGCGCTACATTTATAATTTTGCAATTTGGATTTTGAAATTCCGAATTAAAACAGGTCTTCCATCTCCTGATTGGTTTTGGGCATCTTTCCATGCTCAATAATATAATGCTGAAGCATTTCGCTTTCCCTCTTCGAAAACATCTGGTCCTCAATAAACATGAAATACTTCGCTTCTTGATTGAGCTCCAATTGATCCGTGAGCTCTTGCTTTAAGTTCATCGCTCCCTTGAGGTAGATGACCGTTTCCTGCTCATCGAGGAGTTGATAAACACCTTCCTTTTCAGGGACCGCAGCGACGTTCTCCTGATTGAATTCAACCCATAACCTCTTCCTCGGCGGCAGAATGGGTTTTATAAACGGGATCAATGGAATCGCTGCACATGACCCGAATGACTCGGATATTCGTAGGGTACTTGAAACGCGAGGTCCCGGCTAAGTCAGCGCCTCGATAAGAGCACCAGTTGCAGAGAAAAGCAACTATCTTTGGCTCAAACTCGGCCTTCTTCTCTTGCGATGACATCGAGTGTCTCCTTTTTAACGGGTCAGACATTAATGAATAGAGACTTCAACTAATTGTAAAATTTAAATTCCAAATTTCAAAAATTATTAACTCATACAAAATTACCGCTCTACTTCAAAAGTGATTTTCACACTCCGGGAATAGAGCGGTATGCTTGTATCATCCTATGGACAGGAAAGAAATTATTTATGGCCGTATAAGAGTTTCCATCCGTCTGAGTGGGAGATGGCTTTTGGTTCACAGGCTCCAACACAGGGTGCTGGTTCTTCACCATAACCAGGCCGGCAAGGAGCGCAGCTATACCTGACCTTCTTGCGCTCCTCATGCTTTACAAAGGCCACCGGTTCTTCACGGATAGATGTCAATCTCATCCGGCCCTACTTCAAGGATTTTTGCTGGACAAACCTCTGGGCACTTACCGCATCCATTGCATTTGTCCGTATCGATGGTGACATACCAGTCGCCGGACCCATCCCTAAAACCATAATTGGCAATCATGTTATTTGCCTTTCTTTTCCCCCTCACCCTATCCCTCTCCTCTCCGAGCCAGAGGCTCTTCCAAGCCGGAGGCCGCCAGGGGAGAGGGGAATAAGGGGATTAGGCTTTTCTTGCGCTCTTTGCCTTACCCATTTTCAGCAGAGCGTTTCCAAAGAGGGCTGCTCCGATGCCACCGGCGAGCTGAGTATCAAAGGGATATTTGCGATCGATATACTCTTTCTTGTACCAGACACGTTCAGCTGTCTTAATCCCTAATTCCTTCTCCAGTCTTTTCACCACGCCTTCATTTTTGGCAATACCGCCGGTGATGACAAACTTTTCCTTTATGCCCAAACGGTTGAGAAGTTCCATGATTCGATGGGCCATCGCGGAGCAATAAGCGGCCATGATATCGTTTTCAGGCATTCCTGACTCCAGGAGGCCAACGACCTCGCTCTTGGCGAATACGACACAGGTGCTGCTGATCATGGGAGGCTCTTTTTGGATCTGAAAGGAACGTGGTCCAATTTCCCATACCGGCACCCGGATCAGGTCAGCAAAGACTTCCATTCCTCGGCCCGTACCAGCAGCACACTTGTCATTCATCATGAAATTGAGAACCTTACCTCTGTCATCGACATTGATGGCTTTACAGTCCTGGCCTCCCATATCCATGACCGTCCTGACTTCTGGACCGTACATGAAGTTGGCTCCTCGGGCATGGCAGGAGATCTCGGTGATGGACTGTTGAGCCATGGGCACATTCACCCGTCCGTAACCGGTGCCGATACAGTAATCAATATTCTCCACTTTCAAATCGGTCTTCTCCAGAGCGAAATTCATGCCTGTCCAGGCACTGGTCGGACTGTCTGAACCGGTCCGCGTGTTGCCATAAGCGTAAAGTTCACCATCTACCATAATGACAGATTGAGTGCTCACCGATCCGACATCCACTCCAGCCGTGATCACCTTACCTTTTCTCCAATCTATATCCGGGTTGACCCAATTGGTTTCAGGCCATCTCCAAAATTCTCGTGTCTTTACTTCCTCAGGCATCGTGTTCTCCCTCCTTTTTGTAAACTATTGAGCTATGATGAGCGATTAAGCCTTGCCTGCTTCGTATTTTTCCTTCTCCACCACCTTCGCCTTCACTTCCTCTTCCAGCACTCCGGCAATCGCCGCTTCAGCCGCCCCCAGAGCACCTATATAATCAGGGTCATCGGGTACGGTTACAGACATTTCGAGGGTTTTTTTCAGAGAATCAACAAAACCTATGTTTTTGGCAACTCCCCCGACCATCACCACATCCTTTTCCAGTCCCACAATACGAGCGACCGATCCAACCCTTCCTGCGATGGCATCAAGGACTGCCCGGGCGATATTTTGTTTCGAGGTCTTCTGATGAATTAACGAAACCACTTCTGATTCTCCAAAGACGGCACATTGGGCATTCATCGAAATCGACTGGTCGGAATTGAGCGCGATCTTTGCCATCTCCTCCACAGGCATCTCCAATGCCCTGGCCATGGTGTCAACAAATGTGCCAGTGCCGGCTGCACACCTCTCATTGATGGCAAAGTCCAAGACCTTTCCCTCAGGGCTAACTTTGATCGCCCGGCCTTCCTCTCCTCCAACATCAATGACAGTCCTTGCTGTGGGGATAAGTTTAATCACTCCTCGGGCATCGGCTGCGGCATCGGGAATCACACCGTTCGCAAAGGCCACTCGTTTAGCCGCACTCCCTGTGGCGACCACTCGCTCCACATCCTTTCGGGTCAGGCCGGCCTTTTTAAGGACCTCATTGTAGAGTTGTTCGACAGTCTCTGCTTTTTTCATTCCCGCAGGTGCCGCTCCTTTTCCAACGATTTTGCCATCCTTCTCGATCACGATGTGAACATTCTTACCACCTACATCTATTCCTGCAACTATCATCTTGCCCTCCTTTCTTTATAATCAAGCAACTTTCTTGAGCCCCAATGTTTCGGTCACGAAGAGATCGATCATCCGGGCTGTTCGGACTTCGTCAAATTCCCTCTCATCCGCCATATTTCCTTCAAAGGTCATCAACAGACGGTGTGAAGAATAGCAGGTGGAAGCGCCAATTAAGTTTTGTTCTGGCAGGGCCTGTAAACCGGATCTTAGCTTTTATAATCTTATTCTATATCTCTAATCCACTCCCCACATGGCCATAAAAGAATCGATCCCCAAATTCCTGGTGGAGTCTGAAGGCGGCTCTCATTCCTGTACAATGACAGACACCTATTTTTTCAATTTTCGTCTTTTTTAATGCTTTGACGGATTCTTCCAGTTGCTCTGGCGTCAGAAAATCTAAGTGGGTTCCGCCCAGGATGGCATAAAATTTTTCTTTTCCTGTCTTATGGATGACATAATTGATAATGTTGATCATCCCTGAATGGGCGCACCCAAGAATAAGGATTAGTCCCTTATCCGTATCGAGAACGAGGGATTGGTCATCCCAAAATAAATCCTGATCGGTTTTTCCTTCTTTCTCACTGAAGAGAGTCGGATCGGGTTTCTCAAAGGATGTTTTTCTTGGTACTTCACCGGTTAAGAAAATTCCTTTTTCAATCTCAATAAAATCTTTGTTAAGAATAAAATTTGCTCCCAGTGATTCCAAATAACTCTTTTTAAAGGGGAGGCCAATGAATCGTTTTGTTTCTTTTCCATTTTCTTCGATTACGTGAAATCGATCCAAAAAGACATGGGGATGGGCGTGAACATCCACTTTCCCTCTCAGTTTTAGAACTTCAGGCAACCCTCCGGTATGGTCATAGTGTCCATGGCTCAAGAAGATTTTTTGGATAGTCCGTAAGTCTTTGTTCAATTCAAGGGAGTTTCTTACAACCGAATGCCCGCTGCCGGTATCGAAGAGGTAATTCCCTTGATGTGTCTCAATAAAAGCAGAAAATCCATTCCGCCATATTCCCTTCATAGGTCATCACTGGCAGGCCCATTTTCGACAAGGCATTCTTCATCTCCATCTGGTGCTGGGCTGTTCCTTCACATCCGCGATTAAGATGAATGATGGCTGCGTCAATCTTCCATTGCTTAGCGATTTTCGTGATCAGGTCTACCTTGTAGCTGGCCCCATAGAAAGGTGCCCACTCCAGTTTACCCTTGAGCTCTCCTTCGGCTAAAAGCCATAGAGCATGATCACGATCTTTAATGGTAATACCCTGCTCTTTGAGAGTAGGATAGGGTACAAGCTCGCCTTTCTCGTTTACCTTCCACCACCCAATGAGAGAGAAGGTATAAAGGTTGGCCACAGAGACAACACCGTATTTTTCTAAGTATCGATATATATTGAGAAAACCCCAGGGAGGCTGACTGTCGCCCATTACCCGGCATTGCTCATTGGCGAGGGCAGCAATCTTATTATCCACCCTGTCCTTCACCTCCGGATAGAGGTCCTTTTCATAAAAGTCAGCAAAGTCATCATTTGATTTCTCCAGCGTGCCTAAGACATAAAGCGAAAACATGGTCTTCTCATCCAGGGGTGCGGGGACGGCCTTATGGTTTCTCTTAGCACAAAGGGGTTGAGTTTTTCAAGTTGTTTAGAGAGATCGTGTTTTACATTGGGAAGGGTATGAGGGGATTCCATGATTCTCTGGTAAGGGGTTTTCGGAGGATCATGACACTTGAGGGTTTTTGAGCCGATCCTTTCTTTAGAGAGAAGTTTCATCGAAGGGCAGAAGAAGTTATGAAAGAATCTCCACTCTTGGCCAGAAATACTCCTTTCAACATCCAAATTTCTGATTAACCGAATGGTTTCAACAGATTATAAAAAATAACGATTAAAAGCTCAGGAAACTCCACACAATATTTACTTGACAAAAGTGAAAGGTTATATTAAGAACTGGATGGAAAATTAAATTTTTCACAAAGTTTATTATATGGCTGAAGCAACAAGTACTACTGAATGCCCTGTCAGGGAATGGACAAGCTGCTACAACCCCAGAGGTAGCATTCGGATAGCACTCCGAAAAAAGGACCTTGAACGATTAGATCCTTGAGGAAAATGAAATGAAGAAAAGTAACATGTCTGGTTCAAAAGAAAAGAAACAAACCAGGTTAAAGTTAAACAGAAGGACATTTCTTAAGCTATCAGGATTCGCTGGTGCTGCAATTGGGGCTAGCCAGATCATAAGACAATTGGATAGCGCTGCCGCTTCGCCTTCGCAGAAAAAGAGTCAGAATGCTCCTGAAGAAAAATGGATGGCTACTTCTTGTTTGAACTGTCCCGCTCGCTGTGCCATCCGGGTGAGAGTTGTGAATGGTAAGGCGGTCAAGGTAACCGGAAATCCCTATTCTCAAGTTTCTGAAGGCAAGGCCTGCCCCCGGGCACATATAGGTCTACAAGTATTATACGATCCCGGCCGGCTAAGTACTCCCTTAAAAAGAAAAAGTAATGAGAAAGGGAGAGGAATTGATCCTAAATGGGTTCCCATTTCTTGGGATGAAGCACTGGATGAAGTCGTAAACCGGTTAAAAAAAGTTAGAGAGAGTGGCGGGCCCAATCAACTTCTGCTTTTTTATGGATTGAACACAATCAGCACAGAAGATATGATTCACCGATTCGCAGAAGCCTTTGGAACGCCAAATCTTATCTCAGGAGATGGACTTGATACTGAAACCGAAAAGTCAGGTAACTGGATGGCTGATGGACACTATACCCATACAGCTTATGATCTTGATCACACCAATTACGTCCTTGCCTTTGGCGCTGACATGGTCGAATCATCTAAGCCTTTGTCCCGATTTTTGAGAAAGTGGGGGAAATTCCGGCGAGAAAAAGCCAATCGCACAAAAGTTGTGGTGATTAATCCAAGGTACTCCGTTACGGCAGCCAAAGCGGATGAGTGGATACCTATCAACCCTGGTACAGACGGGGCTCTGGCCATGGCCATTGCCCATGTCATCATCAGCGAAGGGCTCTATAATAAAACCTTTGTCAAAGACTGGACAATGGGATTCGATTCCTATAAAAATTTGGTGCTGAGTCAATACAGCCCAAAGGATGTATCAAAAATAACGGGCATTGAACCCGAAGTCATCCAACGAATTGCAAGAGAATTTGCCCAAACCCAGCCAGCCCTTGCCCTAAGAGGCAAGGAATCAATCAACTGGCCTGAAGGATCATTCACGAGCTATGCCATCATCTGCCTTAATGCCTTAGTGGGTAGCATCG
>CAWGAV010000034.1:0-114896 GCA_963820625.1 uncultured delta proteobacterium | reverse complement strand
AGTATTAGTAGGTTAAGAAGTCATTCAAAAAGGGCAGAGTTCTTTCTGTCTCTGCCTTTCGGTTTTTGATAATCGAATTTGGAATGGCTCTTAAGGTTCTCTGGAATTTGGAAGATGGGTTAGTCTAGAAATAATTGGCATTGCTTAAGCAGGAATCTACGGCAAGTACGCGGGGGAATATTGCTCGAGGGATTAAGTATGAAATGCTCTTATTATTATGACAAAAAATGTTAGTTTTGGTCTTTCATCAAGAATTCAATTTATAAAATTCCATATAGAAATCAATAGGTTAATTGATTAAGCTGTTATTGGCATTAGATTTGCTCTTAATTATATTGACGATAAAGCCAAACCACGAGTAATCGTGGGACGGAAAGCCACGGGTCCCATTGGGATCGCCGGGTTGCCGAAGCAACAGGGGTAATTTGCAGGGCCCGTGGTCTATATACCAATGGGCCCTTTTTTTGGGCTTTCGAGGGGAATAATGATGTCATCCATAAAAAAATGCTCCTTTTATCGAGATTCAAATGGTATTGGCATGGGCAAGGGTCTTGGTATCTGCGATTTCGATGGTTGCCAATCGATTTGCGATGGAGATATCCAGTTCTGTGAAAAACCAGATACCGTGAGGAAATATTTTTTGGATCAAAAGGGGAAGGAAGAAGGGGGTGCGATAAAAAAAGAATTACCAAATTTGAAGATATTAGGAAGCTTAAATATGAAATCTTCTCAATACAAAGTTCTTGTAGTGGATGATGAAGAATCCATAAGGACCTTTATTGTTACGCTATTGTCTAAAAAGGGACATCGTTGTGTTACCGCAATGGATGGTGCAGAGGCTCTGGACGAAATGAATAGTGACAGATTCGATGCTGTAATCACCGATATAGTGATCGGTAAAGTGGATGGACTTACTCTCACCAAGGAAATATTAAGACGTTATCCTGGATTGCCTATTATGATAATGACAGGATATACCGATGATTATTCTGTAGAGGAAGCCATTGAGGCGGGTGCGCAGGAGTTTATAAAAAAGCCCTTCTCGATTACTGAGTTCGATCTCAGATTCCGTAAGATGATGCGTGACAATGAAATTCTTAAACCAAGTGAGTCCAAGAAAAATGAAATGATCTTCAATTTGGAGATAGGCTAATATGAAAAATTTACATCGCCCCAAAGAAAGACGGGAACGTCCGAGGATCATGATGAGTTTCCCTCTTCATTTCCAGATTAATGAAAAAGGGGGTGCTTACCCGGGTTTGACCATTGACACAAGTGAATCCGGTCTTCTGATTCAAACTTTAAAAGAGATGCCTGTTGGCATAAGATTAAACATTGAGGTTTTGTTCCCCAAGGAGCTTAACTTGCCCACGTTTAGAGCAGAAACCGAGATTATTTGGAGGGATATCTATTATTGGGAGGATTGGGAAGGGTGTCAATATGGTCTAAAGTTTACCCCGTTAGAAATAATGCCCCGCCCGTCGAGAGCCTCTGGGTCGAACGACTGGAATTTCTAACGGGGTAAACTCAGATCTCAAATGGGGATTATTTAAAATTAAGGAGTATTCTCAGCAACCCATCCGGCTTGAAAGAAGCTCATTTCATTGAGGATCCTGACCATGATCCAACATTGATTGTAAAAACGGAATAATTTTAAATGACGGTTTCGTGTCGCTCGAATAATTCCCCGTTGCTTTCGAAGGGGTAAACTTATTCCCCCAGAAGCTGGGAACGGAATCGAGTAAAGGCCGACAACATAGATTCTGCTGTCGTAGGATTAGAAAAATGGGTAATTCAGGACACCTTGGAAAATTTACGCGGGTTTTTGTCTAATGTTATCTGAACGAAGAAGATATCATTGACCTTCACATTACTGCCTAATAGCGTTTTCCCCCAGTTTATGATCGAGTCGTGGCTAATTCTTTCTGGTTTTTTTCTTCTCTCTGGTAGTATCCCGATTAATTGAGACCCCTTTATCGGATCACGCCAATAAAATTCATAGGCTATCATAAGTTTTTCTGAATGTTGCCGTCGTTAGAACCAAGTCTATGATGCAAGCCTAAAATTAGTTTATAAATGTAGATATGTAGCTTTTATTTGCAGCAATTTTTGTTCCAATTTATTGCAGGGATTCTAAGTTCTTGTATGAATTCGTTTTTTCATAAAATGCGATATTTTTTTCTGGAGCTTAAAGTGGAAGGGTTTTACACAAAAGTTCCAAACTGGTTACCTAAAATAGAGAAAAATTTAGAAATATCTCATGTTTAGCAATTTGACAATAAAAACAAATTATTATAATAGAACTACATAGCTTCCAACAGATAGGAGATTTTTGTGGAATATGAACCCGTTATTGGATTAGAAGTCCATGCTCAGCTCCTGACCCGATCGAAAATATTTTGTGGGTGTTCTACCGCCTTTGGAGAAGAGCCCAATTCGTTAACCTGTCCTGTCTGCACCGGACAACCCGGTTCTCTCCCCGTGGTAAATCGGAAGGCTGTGGAGTTTGCAATTAAATTGGGGTTGGCCACTTCGTGCCGAATTGCGCATGACAGCCTTTTTGCCAGAAAGAATTATTTTTATCCTGACCTTCCTAAGGGATACCAGATTTCCATGTATGAATATCCTTTGGCCGAGGATGGCTTTATTGAAATTATGGTAGAAGGGCGAAAAAAGCGCATTCAGATCATCCGGATCCATATGGAGGAGGACGCTGGGAAACTGAAACATGGCGAGACGCCGGAGACTCTTTCGTTCAGCTTTGTGGATTTCAATCGGACAGGCGTCCCTTTAGTCGAGATTGTGAGCGGACCGGACATCCGATCTCCACTGGAGGCAGGGGATTATTTAAGAAAACTTCGAGCGATCCTGCAATATCTGGAGATCTGCACAGGGGATATGGAGAAGGGAACTTTTAGATGTGACGCCAATGTTTCTGTCCGGCCAAAAGGCCAGAAGGAATTCGGGATAAGAACGGAACTGAAGAATATGAACTCTTTCCGTCATGTGGAGAAGGCTTTAGAGTATGAGATCAAACGTCAAACTGCGATGTTGGAGGACGGAGAAAAAGTGATCCAGGAGACACGGCTCTGGGATGTCGATCAGGGGATCACGATTTCGATGAGGGGAAAAGAAGAGGCTCATGATTACCGCTATTTTCCGGACCCGGATCTCGTTCCACTGAGGATCGAAGAGAAATGGGTCGAAGAGATTCGCAAAAGCCTTCCTGAACTTCCTGATGAAAAAAAGGAACGGTTTGTCAAAATATATCAAATCCCTGAGTATGATGCTGAAATCCTCACCTCTACGAAAGCAATGGCCACTTATTATGAGGAAAGTGTTCGGCTCTTTCCCGAACCCAAGACCGTCAGCAACTGGATGATGGGGGAACTTCTCAGGGAGTTAAAACATGATGAGAGAGAAATTGATCAATGCCCCGTCACTCCCAAACATCTGGCAGAAATGCTTTCGATGATCAAAGAGGGGACGATCAGCGGAAAGATCGCCAAAGATGTTTTTGAAGAGATGTATCGATCAGGTGAGCACCCAGAAAAGATCGTCCGAGATAAAGGTTGGATTCAAATTCTGGATAAAGAGGAAATTGAAAAAGCCATTGGAAGAGCGATGGAGGCCAATCCGAAGCAGGTGGAGGATTATCGGAAAGGCAAGGAGAAAATCTTTGGCTTTTTTGTAGGAGAGGTGATGAAGCAGACCAAGGGGAAGGCGAATCCTAAATTGGTCAACGAATTGCTTAGGAAAAAATTAAAAGGTTGAGGTTAAGGTTTAGGCTGAGGTCAAGACTAAGGTTTTTCCTTAGCCTTAGCCTCAACCTGCAATCCTAAACAAATGGGTTAATGCCTCATGAAATTTAAAACCATTGAATGGAAAGGAGATCGGGTGAGTATCCTCGATCAAAGGAGGCTTCCCCAGGAAGTCCAGTATCTGAATTGCCGGGACGCCTCTACAGTGGCAGTCGCCATTCGAACCATGGCCATCCGCGGTGCCCCAGCTATTGGGGTAGCTGCCGCCATGGGGATTGCTCTCGCTGCGAAGAGAAGTAAATTCAACCAGCCTGGCGCCTTCCTCAAAAATCTTGAGAAGGTTTGCCATGAGATGAAAGAGACCAGGCCGACAGCTGTTAACCTCTTTTGGGCTGTGGATCGAATGAAAAAGATATTGGATCAAGTTTATACCCATGGAGTTGGGGAGACGAAGGAGAGGTTAGTGAAAGAGGCTCTTCAAATTCTTGAAGAAGATATCGAAGTCAACCGCAAGATCGGGATGTATGGGAAGAAACTAATAAAAGAGGGAGGCGGAATACTCACCCATTGCAATGCAGGGGCGTTGGCCACGGGTGGTTATGGGACGGCGTTGGGAGTGATTTATGCGGCATGGGACGAGGGGAAACGATTTCATGTCTTTGTGGATGAGACGAGGCCTATGCTCCAGGGATGCAGGCTGACAGCCTGGGAGTTGGTTCAGGAAAAAATCCCGGCGACGCTCATTACCGATAATATGGCAGGAGTTTTGATGATGAAAGGGAAGATCAATCTGGTCCTGGTTGGAGCGGACCGAATTGCCAGGAATGGAGATACAGCCAATAAGATTGGAACCTACAGTCTTGCTGTCCTCTCAAAATGGCATGGCATCCCTTTTTATGTGGCCGCCCCAACCTCAACACTCGATCTTACATTAGCCTCCGGATGGGATATCCCGATTGAAGAAAGAGATATCAGGGAAGTTACACATTTTAGGGGATACCCCATCGCTCCCAAAGGGGTGAAGGCCTTTAACCCCGCCTTCGATGTAACGCCCCATTCCTTGATTCATGCCATCATCACAGAGAAAGGACTCATTCGAAAACCCTTTGAAAGAAATCTAAAAAGGATAAAGGCCTGATGAGGAAACCCATTATCGCCCTGCTCACCGATTTCGGCACCAAAGACCATTATGTAGCGTCGATGAAGGGAGTGATTTTGAATATTAATCCTCAATGTCTCCTGATTGATATTACCCACCAGGTGAATCCACACGATATACAAGAAGGCGCCTTCATCCTGGCCAATACCTATTCTTATTTCCCAAAAGGGACGATCCATCTCTCTGTGGTGGATCCAGGGGTAGGGGGAATTAGGAAGCCCATTCTTTTTGTCACTCAAAATTATTTTTTTGTAGGTCCTGACAATGGCCTCTTCACTCTTGTCGCACAGAGGGAGAAAGCAAAACAAGTGGTGGTCCTCACCCAAAAGAAATATTTTCTTCCGAAAGTCAGCATGACCTTTCATGGAAGAGATCTCTTTGCACCAGTGGCTGCACACCTCTCATTGGGTATTAAGCCAGAGGCTTTTGGATATAAGATCGACTCATTGGAAGAGCTTGGATTTGAAACACCCATCGTCAAAGAAAGGAAATTATTAGGGAAGATTCTCCATATCGATACCTTTGGCAATCTCGTCAGCAATATTGATGCGGAAAAACTTTTCAAGTTTATTAAAGGCCGCCCTTTTGTGATCCGTGCAGGAAGGAAAGCCATCCATGGTTTGAAAAAAGGATACTGGGAAGGGAAGAGAGGTGAATTGATTGCTCTTTTGGGAAGCGGTGGTTTTCTCGAAATCTCCATCAGAGAAGGCAATGCTCAAAAGATCTTGAAGCTAAAGAAGGGAGATAAGATCTTGGTTCAAACAAAACATAGCCTATAGCGTATAGCTTATAGCCAATAGCAAATAGCCTGAGCCACAGGCCAAATATTTTTTCTAACTATCAACTATATGCCATAAGCCATAAGGGAATAAGGGAGTGAGGTATGATTTCAAAAAAAGCTCAGGAGATTCCTCCGTTCATTGTGATGGATGTTCTGGAAAAGGCTCAAGAACTGGAGAGGAGCGGGGAACATATCATCCATTTGGAAGTGGGGGAGCCGGATTTCGACACTCCGGAATGTGTTAGTGAGGCCTGTTATCGTGCCATCTGTGAGGGAAAGACCCATTATACGCACAGCCTGGGTTTGATCGAACTGAGGGAAGCGATTGCAGAAGATTACTGGAATAAATATCGGGTGAAGGTGTCACCCGAACAAATTCTTGTTGCCTCAGGAACCTCTCCGGCAATGCTCCTTCTTTTTTCTGCCCTGTTAGAAGCCGGCGACGAAGTCATCCTCTCCAATCCCTATTATCCCTGCTATCCAAATATCATCCGGTTTGTCGACGGATCCCCTGTCTTTGTTGAGGTGTTGGAAGAAGAGGGGTTTCAGTATCTTCCGGAGATGATCGAAGAGAAACTGGGCCAAAAAGTAAAAGGGATCATCATCAATTCACCTTCCAATCCTACTGGAAATTTGATGCCTTCAGAGAAGATGAAAGAGATTGCAAAATTCTTTCCCTTTATCATCTCTGACGAAATCTATCATGGACTAGTCTATGAAGGAGAGGTCCATACGATTCTTGAGTTCACAGATCGTGCTTTTGTCATCAATGGGTTTTCAAAACTCTATGCGATGACCGGATGGAGACTGGGATACACCATCGCGCCCAAAGAGTTCATACGACCTATGCAAAAAATACAGCAGAATCTCTTCATCTCTGCTAGTTCCTTTGCCCAATGGGGGGCCTTGGAGGGCTTAAAGGGAGCTGGAAAAGATATTCAAAAAATGAGAGAAACCTATGACCGGCGACGGCGTTTTTTAATTCCCAGGCTTCGAGAACTGGGATTTGGAATTACGGTGGAGCCCACAGGAGCTTTTTATATCTTTGGCCAATGCAAAGAGATTTTCCAACGATTCTTATCGATTTGCCTTCGACATCTTGAAGGAGGCAAAGGTGGGAGTCGCACCCGGCATCGATTTTGGGACAAATGCAGAGGGATATATCCGATTTTGCTATGCCAATTCCCTGGAGAATATTGTGGAAGGGATGGACCGCCTGGAAAAGTATCTGGAAAGATATAAGTGAACGAGGTAGTTATTTTGATGCAACCCTGCATCCCCATTCTGAAGAAGGGGGATTTACGGGGTGCGGGGTAACGTTTCGTTGCAAAAGAAGCCGCGGTTTGGACGTTTGCCTTTTGCACCATGTTATCTGCCGTTACGGGCATTATATTAAACCGAATAATTTTTTCAGTCTGTTATTTACCCCGTTAGAAAGCCCCGCTGCTTGCAGCGGGGATGAAGATATAATTCCTTTTCACTTCGTCTTGCATTCGAAGAAACAGTTCACCTAATTCACGCTGAAGGAAAGGGATGGAAACCGTCATCAGGCGATGTAATCGTAATGTAGAGGATACCCGTAAGCCCGTTGCAGTGAAATCGGCCTGTGCCGAATCCAAAATGAAGTCTGTTTCTAATAAATCGGCAGGGACCCGACTACTAATAAAGGCCAGGATAACATGGCGATGTGTTCCGATAGGATTGGTCAAACATACCCCTGGACGTACTTTGGTTCCCGAAAAATCATCAAATGGAAAAGGGACCAAGACCACTTTACCTCTGATCATAAAAAGGCCTCCCGTCCTCAGGGGTGTAAATATCCTCTTCGGGCTCCTTCAGGAAATCGAAGGCTGGATTTGCGCTTGCAGCCCGAAGCCATTCCTTTTCGTCTACATCAGTCTCCTCCGGTAACAAGATAATGACACGAACCCTCGTTGGGCCAACAACTGGCAACGGTTCGTCTAGAACAAGCCTCCGTTGCTCATCAATCGTTCCTGTAGCCTCAATGGCTTTTTCTACATTTTCCATACTTAATCCCTCCTTATTGATTATAACATACCCGCAATGAGCAGATAACGTTCTTGGTGCAAAAGAAGCCTGAAAGGTTTGGACATAAGTTTTTGCACCATGTTAGGCGACTTGTGCCATCCTCTTAGATTTTCTTAAGTGTCCGAATTTTTTGGCCAAAAGCCCAAGTTGTTCTTTTTCCGGAAGTTTAGATAGCTTCTTTTCAGAATCTCTTTGTAATTTGCGTTTTAGTTCCACAGCATTAAACTTTTTAACCTTCATAAATCACCTCCATCGGACTCCTGATTTCAAGTATAGGATACCCTAATTTGAGGTTTACAGAGTTTATTAAATGAATACGACCTAAATTTACAATATGCTTAAAATTCCAACTCACCAAAACATCTACCCTTTCTATTGTTGCAATTGCTAAATGCCGAGCATCAGAAAGGCTATTTTCTACAATCACACCTTCTTTCAAATAAGCATTGCCAAGTGATATTGACTCTTCACTGAGAAAAACATATTCAATGTTATCTTCTGGAACTTTATTCAATACTTCTTTCACGCTCTCTGGTGCTCCCTCAAGTTCAAATAGCACCAAATCTGAAATTACGAGCCTTTTCTTCCAAGATCTAAATTCTTCAAACAATTGGTTTGAATACTTCTCGAATTCTTTATCAAAACAACCACCAATTACAGATGTGTCTACATATATACGAGGTCTAAACATTTTCTCTACACTTATCAATATTATGTCACATTTCGCCTAACGTCAAGGCATTGCCGAACCAGCCGGGAGGCCGATTAGGCGGAGGCCGGAGGTCGCAGCCGGCAATGTCATGTTGGGCGAGGTTGCCCTGCCAGCGTTCCCGCTGTCTAGCCCCCGGCAAAGCCAGTGCTATCCCGTCAATAGTACTCCGGTTCGCCATCGGCCTCTTCCTCGCCAGTTGAGTCTAAAGGAGCAACGGCTCCTGTCGGCTCAAGAACACTGAGTAACGCATTCTTGATTGGAGCACCGAGGGGTTTGGGGGCATAATGCCGCACGAAAGCCTCCAGGTCGGTGGGAGAAGATCCGATCGATACTTTTAAGGCAGATTCTGAAAGCAGAGTATACCTATCTTTCCTGCCGTTGGCGCCTCTTACATGAATCAGCATACTTTGGCTATCAACCCCGTTAGAAATTCTGATTAAATTACACCAAAGCATACTATTCTCTTTATATTACAATGATGGCCAAGATTTCTAACGGGGTCAATATCTTCTGGCTTCAATCTTACTACTTCGCCAACTCTAAGTCCTGCCGAATAAACAAGCATTAAAATCGCCTTATGTTTCACATTATCTAAAGATGTTAAAATCCTTGCAACCTCTTCCTGACTCAAGACAATCGGTAATTTTTTGTCTTTGCGGGGTCTTTTCACTTCGTATACAAACTTTTTCTTGAGCATCGCTCCGTAATAGAACTTCAATGCGTTGATGGCTTGATTTATTGTGGCTGTGGCGGATTCTTTTTCTCCGGCAAGATACACAAGATAGTCTTTTATGTCCGCATCTTTGATTTCAGAGGGACGCTTTCCGGCATGTCTGGTAAAATCCTTGTTGTAATAGAGATAGCCCTTGATCGTTTTGTAGCTGTATTTTCTTGAGACTAGCTCTTTTCGGAGGTCTTCGAAATTGTACCCCTCACCCCCGTATCGAGTACGGGGCAAGCTCTGACCTTCTCCCTCAAGGGGCGAGGGAGTATCTTTTGTTTTAGGAGAAGGGGGTTTTAAGGCAGGGTCTATTTGGACTTCGTTGTCCTCCAAGACCCTCAAAATCTTTTCCAGTATGTCATTTGACTTAGGGAAACTCCAATGTTTTTCGGCAGGATGCCATCTGCGGCCATCAATGGATTTGATTTTTTCAACGAGGAGAGGATCATAGGGGAAGGAGACGGTTATGCGACCAGATGGATCATTTGAGATTTTAATTCTGGCCATTAAGCACCCCTATCCTTTGCAAACGTTCAAGGAAGAGAAGATCGAAGCATATATTTTTATGTGCAAACTATCATAACCGTAAAATATGTCAATTGTTTTTTGGAGAAATCTGAAAAGCTAATACAGACACAATAAAAGACGGGATTGCCACGCCCTTCGGGCTCGCAATGACGACGAGTTTGCTGCTTTTGATTTTTGCTATGCGCTATGCAGCATTTTACGTGAGGCTTGATGGGCTTTGCGCAGGGGTTCGGGTATTCGGAATCCACGACAGCTTTCAAGGATGAGTTGAATGCTTGTCAATAGGTCGATTCGATGACCTGGAGAGACAAAAAGAGGTTTCACCTTCTCTTTCGTTCTAAGAACAGCACCCACTTTTTTCCCTTCCCTTCGAATCCATTCGTAACTTCCTTTTGAAGGTCCTGGAGAGATAAATTCCTCTAACAAAGAGGTCTTGGCACAACCGATAGAGGGGAGGTCCAACCATAAACCCATGTGTGAGGCAAGGCCTATTCTTCTGGGATGGGCAATGCCTTGCCCATCATAAATCATGACATCGGGTTTTATTTTTAACCTCTGGAAAGTTTTGATCAGGATGGGGCCTTCCCGGAAACTTAAAAGGCTTGGGATATAGGGGAAAGGGATCTTGCCATCAGCCTTGGCCATATCGAGGATTTCCATGTCTGGAAATGAGAGGACGACGATGGCACCGAAGAGAAGATTCCCATTTTTTGAATAAGCAACATCTCCTCCCCCGATGGTTCTTACTTTTGAGAATGTTTTTCTCAGAATGATCTGCTTTTTCAAAGCCTCCTGAATCTGAATTGCTTCAGCCACACTGACATTCCAGGAATGGAGTGGTTTCATTGGTTCAAAATTCCTCCCCTCCCTTGGCGGGAGGGGATTCACCCTGTTAGATAGAATAAATTGCAAGAGAAGATTATATAATTGGACTTATCTAACAGGGTAAAGGGGAGGGGGATGGTTCGACTGGCTCACCATGATTACCCTAAGCATGTCGAAGGGTCACCCCTCTCCGAGCCAGAGGCTCTCTGAGCCGGCGGCCACCCTGACCCTCCCCCGTCAAAGGGGGAGGGGGGGTCGTTATTACGGTGCAATTTGTTCAATTTGCCCTTTATTCACTTTCAGAATATAAAGGGTTCGAATCGCTTTCCCCTCTTCCCCAAAACCCTTAAGACCAGAAACTCCCTGAAAATTTTGAACCTGGCGGATTTCTTCTTTCAGTTGAAGAGGGGAGGAAATCAATTTAGATTGAAGGATATCCTTTAACAGTTTAGCTCCATCGTAACCGAGGGCTTCGAGAATTTCAGGATCTCTCTGGTAGGTTTTTCGAAATTCCTGAACAAAACGGGCAACCAGAGGGGAAGCATCTCGTTTAAAAAATGTATCGACAAAGATTGCTCCCTCGGCTGCTTTCCCAGCTATTGAGATCAACCCCGGGCCATTCCATGAATGGGTTCCAAGAAAAGTTCCTTTCACATCGTAATAAGCCATTTGGGAAAGAATCATGGCCACGCGATCATGAGTGTCAGGAATGAAAATTCCATCTACGGAGTGAAGAGGCTTGAACTCATCCTCTTTCTTTCTCTTGGCGTCGGATTTTTGGAGGGTTTCGATCTTAAAGAACCCTTTGATCTCCTGACTGAAATCTGTTTGATCCTCTTGATAAACGACCACCCCTGAAATCTTTCCTCCCCTCCGAGATACCTCTTGAACAAAAAGGTTCTTGAAATAAAGTCCATAAGGGGAGTTGGGATAAAAGACAGCAAAGGTGCGGAGTTCCAATTCTTTAATAGTAAAGTCAACAAGGGTTTGGACCTGATCAGAAGGCGTGAGCGAATTCTGGAAGAGGAAATCATTTTTACCAGGAGAAAGCTCCTTTTGGGAGAAGGTGAGAAGGGGGACTTTCATCTGTTGAGCTTTCTTGGCTGCTTTTTCAGCAGTATTGCTGAGAAGAGGGCCAATGATGGCAATCACCTTTTCTTTGGTCGCCAATTCCTCAACCGCCTTCTCCGCTTCCAAAGGACTTCCCTTTGAATCCCGGATGGCCAATGAGATCAGCGGGATTTTCCCGGGAACTTCGGCTTCTTTGATAGCCAATTGAATCCCCTGCAGCACCCTTTCTCCAAAGGGTTGATGGACTCCGCTCAAAGGAAGGATCACTCCCACCGTATATTTGGATTTGGGAAGAAGCGGGATCGATTCTGAGAGTTCTTTCATCAAAGGACCGTAATCCACACCTCGATACTCTTTTTCCAATTCCATCAGAATCTTTCTTGCGAGAGGATCGTTTCCTTGGCGCTTTGCCACTTGAGCCAATTTCAGTTTTGCATAACCCCCTGTATAAGCTCCTCGATAGAGGGATTCAATCTGGTTTAATTCCTCTTCCGAATCATAGGTATCAATGATGGATTTCACCTTTTTTTTCAGTTCATCGGTGGGTTGTCCAGGAATGAGGATTCCCTTTCCATACCAATGGAGGGCATTAAGGCGATCCTTCAATTCAAAGTAGTTGTCTCCCAAAAGGGTGAAGACTTGGACCATCCTGGCTGGAGCAAGGAAGGTAGGCAGAAGTTCGTTTAGAATACGAATGGCATCCTTTGGTCTTTTGAGTTGGGTGTAACAGATTCCCATCCTAAATTTGGCTTCATTGAAGAGAGGACTCTTGGGGAAATCCGTGATCAGACTCTTGAAACGCCAGAGGGCCCTTTCGGCATCTCCTTTTGAGAGAAGGATCTCGCCTTCACGAAAGAGAGAAGTGTCATCGGGTTGTGAGGAGGATTGGGCCAAGGCAGGGCTTTGGATGAAAAGGAGAAGAAGGAGGGCGAGGATGAACTTCCATCCTCTATCCCCTTTATTGATGGATGGGGGTGACATAATAAATTTCAGGTAAGTGGCGATAGTTTTCGTTGAAGTCGATCCCGTAACCTACGATGAAGACGTCATCCACTTCGATTCCAAGATAATCCGCCTCTATCTCAACCTCTCTACGGGCTTTCTTATCTAAAAGGGCACATATCTTTACAGAAAGAGGATTTGAAAGGGTTAACCGATCCTTTAGAAACTGAAGCGTATGGCCACTATCAATGATATCTTCGATAATGAGGACATCCTTCCCTTCGATGGGAAGCTCAATATCTTTAGTGATCTCAATATTACCAGAACTTTTCATTCCAGATCCATAACTGCCTAATCTTACAAAATCAATTTTCACAGGAATCTTGAGATGGCGGGTCAAGTCGGAGAGGAACATGAAAGCCCCTTTCAGAATGCAGACCAACACCAATTCTCTTCCGCTATAATCCTTCGAGATTTGATCCGCCAAACCTTTGACGAGGGAAGCGATCTGTTCCTGAGAGAGCAATGGATTAAGACGATATCCTTCCATACGCTTCACCCCGTTAGAAAATCTCATCCTTTAAGGTAAGACTGAATATAGTCACTATCCTTATCTCAAGAAAGGGTAAGGGTCTAACCCCCACCCTTTCTAACGGGGTTCAGAGGGCGTGTTCCAAGACCACAATATCCATCTGCTGAGGAAGGGTTGCTTTGTCGAAAGTGGCTTCACTGACCTTGGGTCGCTTTATGTTCGTTTTACCTTTCAGGAAGTCTTCCACAGGTGCAATGGGAAATCCGCATTTCTCCGTCTTGAAATGCATGGGGATGAGGATTTTCGGTTTTATCTGTTCGGCTACTCGGGTTGCTTCTTTTGGGTCTATAGTGAAAAACCCACCTACAGGGATCAGAAGAATGTCCACCGGACCGATCTCAAGCAATTCTTTATCGCTCAGGAGATGGCCGAGGTCTCCAAGGTGACAGAGTTGAATATTATCCATTTGGAGGGTAAAGATGGTGTTGGCACCTCGTTCACTTCCCTTAGATGGGTCGTGATAGGTTGAGATGCCCTTTATCGAAATTCCTTTTACTGTTTTGGAACCACTTCCCTTTACGATCTGGGGGGCTCCAGGAAGATCCTTGGTATAATTATGATCGGCGTGATCATGACTGGTTATGACGATATCCGCCTGGTCTCTGATCTTCCCATAAGAAAGTTGGCCACCAAAAGCCCCAGGTTCGTAAGGGTCTATAATGATTTTAATCCCCTGATCGGATGTGATCAAAAAAGCCGCATGTCCATACCATTTGATCTTCATTTAGAACCTCCTATCTTAACTCTCAATTCTTAACCTTTCCTTCTTAACTTACTCCGGACTGCCTCCTTTTTCCCTTCCAGAGTGCCCTTTTTATCCCTTCGATCATCAATCTTTAAAGTGGTCAACACTCGGAGAGCTCCTTTTTTAAAAGGGATCCGATGCATTTTAAGGGCGATTTTGAATAGGTCTTTAAGGTCCCCCTCGATGTTCGTTCCCATGGATGAGAGTTCGTAACGAACTTTTTCTTTTTTCAAAATTCGAAGGCAATCCGCCACATAAGCACTGAGGCTTGTATCACCCGTGCCAATAGGTACGACACTGATCTCTAAAATTGCCATGGTTCTCCTCCACCCTGAAAATTTGAATTCCCTGCCTGCGGCAGGCAGGCAAAATCCTGAATAGGATGTTTAAAAAATTATCATCAACTCAATGAGTTGTCAATGGTATTCAAGGGGGTCTCTGAAAAACCGTTAAAACCTTTATCGGAGACCGAAAGAGAGTCCATATTAGTGTCTCCTTCGGGGATGGTGGAAACCCCTCGCCTTGAGGCGAAGCGAAATATGGCGAAATGTGAACAGAGTGAACATGAGCCAACTCTGGTTTTGTCATACTCGCCCCTGCTTTCGCAGGGGTAAACTTGTCCCCGCGGATGCGGGGAGCGGGTATCCAGAAGGTTTTTCCCCGGATTTGGTTCTGGATTCCTGCTTCCCTGCCTACCGCAGGCAGGCGCAGGAATGACAAAAAAACGAGAATTCAAACCGAGGTCGACTTTCAGTCGACCAGCTTTTGGAACCCCTCGCCTTCAAGGCGAGGGAGGATTCAGTTTCTCAGCGCTCTCAATAAAAATATTTTTTTTTGACGATTAATGGAGTATAATAATTATTGGATTAGACATGAGCCAGCCACAAGAGATTTCAGGGATGATCGCCTTTTCCGCAGGGCTGCTCTCCTTTGCTTCACCCTGCGTCCTTCCACTTGTTCCCTCTTATATCACTTACATCACAGGGGTTTCCTTCAAAGAACTTACAGATGCTGAAGCCAGGTCGAAGTTGAGGTGGGCCACTATCTTTCATTCCCTGTTCTTCATCATGGGATTTTCATTGGTTTTTATCCTGATGGGTGCCTCAGCCACTTATTTAGGACAGTTATTGGCTCAATATCAATACTGGATTATGAAAGGAGGAGGGGTGTTGATCATCCTCCTGGGTATACACTTCACTGGGATCATCACCATTCCTTTTCTGCAGATGGAGAAGCGATTTGAAATGAAGAAGAAACCTCTGGGTTATGCAGGCTCATTCCTTGTTGGAGTGGCTTTTGCAGCAGGTTGGACCCCTTGTATCGGACCGATCCTTTCAACGATCCTCATCTATGCCAGTACATCAAAGAGTTTTAAGACGGGAGTCCTGCTTTTGACTTACTATTCGATAGGCTTGGGGATTCCATTTTTTCTTTCCTCCCTGGCTTTTAATTCATTCCTCTCTGCCTTTGATAAAATAAAACGATACATGAGGGTGATCAATATCGTGAGCGGTCTTTTCCTAATCGGCATCGGGATTCTTTTTCTGACCGATATGTTCAAAGAGATCAATTCCTACCTGAACGCCCTGACCGGGCCCTAACCTACCTTAATTTGAGATTTCAGACTATTCGTTAGTTTAGTGTCTCCTTCGGGGATGGTGGAAACCCCTCGTCTTGAGGCGAAGCGAAATATGGCGAAATGCGAACAGAGTGAACATGAGCCAACTCTGGTTTTGCCATACTCGCGAAAGCGGGTATCCAGAAGGTTTTTCCCCGGATTTGGTTCTGGATTCCTGCTTCCCTGCCTACCGCAGGCAGGCGCAGGAATGACAAAAAACGAGAATTCAAATCGAGGTCGACTTTCAGTCGACCAGCTTTTGGAACCCCTCGCCTTCAAGAGACCCTGTCGTAATTGTTATTTTGTCACCCTTCTGAACCCTGCCCTGAATCAAGTTCAGGGTCTCCGATTTCAGGGTCTCATAACCATTTGATTCTATTACCTGCCTGCCGCAGGCAGGGATGCTGAAACGATACTGAATCAAGTTCAGCACAGGGTTCAGCATGACATTTTTACCATTTTCCCCTTTGTGACACAGTCTCCAAGGCGAGGGAGGATTCAGTTTCTTTGGTTAACCAAAAAGACCAAATAAACTAAAGAAACCAAATAGACCAATGAAATCTGCAATTCTTAAATTATTGTCTGACGCTCATCAGGGTAAAGATCCCAGCCAGTCCGAAGAGAACCGTTGGGATCCAGCAAGCGAGAAAGGGAGAGAGAACCCCTGATTTTCCGAAGGAGATAAAGATGTAAAAGGTGACGCCATAGGCAAATCCAATCATTACGCTGACTCCGATGTTCAAGGCAACTCCTCCTGATCGACCCGTCTTCAGGGCAAAAGGGACACCGATCAGGATCATGATCAAGTTCAAAAGCGGCCGGGAGTACTTTGAGTAGAGGTCGACCAGATAGCGTGTCGCATCGTAGCCTGAGGCTTGGATCTTCTGGATATAGGTCCGGAGTTCCCCGTAACTCATCTCTTCTGAAGATCGTCCGATCCTTTGTAACGATTCCCAATTCTCCTCGAGAGGAAATTCCATCTCCTTGAAGGGGGTGACTTGGATTGCATCGCCTTCGCCAAAATCGCGGATCGCTCCGTCACGGAACCACCATCGTCCATTCACCCATTGCACCTCTCTCGCATCGATCCGCTTCGTACACCGAAAATAATCATCAATCTGATAAAGGGTGAAACCATTCAAGACTTTTTTCTGAGGATTGAGAAGTTGAATGTTCAGGATGCGATGGTCGCTGCGGTACCATATCTTAAAATTCTTAAAGAAACTCGCCGGCTTCTCTTTCCGAACCCGGACATCCAGCAGGTATCGTGTCTTCTGATTGGTATAGGGGACGAGGTATTCATTGCCCAGGAAAGAAAAGAAACTGATCAAGAGGGCTATGAAAAGGAGCGGGAGCGTGATCCGGTAAAGGCTGACCCCTCCTGCTTTCATGGCTGTGATCTCGCTATGGCGGGAGAAGCTACCGAGGGTGAGAAGGGCCGCCAACAGCACAGCATAAGGTAGCACCCACTCGAAGGTCACATCCGGGATCTTGTAGAAGAGGTAAACGAAGATCAGGTAGAAAGGGGCTTTGTATTTAGTGAAGACATTCATCTTTTGAAAGAACAGGACGATCACATAGATGAGGATCAGACTGCTCAGGCTCAAGGCAAATATCTTGAGAAACTCACGAATGACATAGCGATGAAGGATTCGATGATGTTCAAACATGTTCGAAAAGGTTTCTCCATTTTTTCTGGATCAAATTGAGTCCCGCGTTAACCCACATAGTAGGTTTGAAGGGCGACTCGTTGGCCGCCTTGATCAGAAGGTAGAGGCCAAGAGTACCAAAGATGATGTTGGGCAGCCAACCTGCCAAGAAGGGCGGGAGCACTTTTCCGACAGCGAGCATTTCGAAGCAGATGAGGGAAGTATAATAGGCCAGTAGAATGAGGATGCTGAAGACAAACCCGTAGGCCCTTCCTGACCGGTGGGGTTGGATCCCGAGGGGGACGCCCAAGAGACCAAAAACGATGCAGGCGAAGGGAATGGCATATCGCTTATGAAGTTCCACCTCCTGAGACGCGGTGTCTTCCCCGTTTTTCTTCATCTTTTCTATCTTTTCTTTAATCTCCCCAATCGACATCTCGTGTTCCCTCAATTTCTTGCCCAGGGCGATAAAGGCTTTTGCCAATTCGATCTTTAAATCATAGTGGTCAAATTTAACCTTTTGATAAGTATTGGTTCGCCATTCAAATCGATGGATATTCCCATCGGAGAGCCTCAGAATGATCTCCTGAGACTCAGGATTGTTCATCAGAAAACCCTCCTTGGCAAAAATGGTGCTGAGATTTGACTTGTCCCTTTCATCGTAAATCAAAATCCCTTCCATTTTCTTCCCCTGGACCGGAACCTTATCCACATAGACGACCAGGCCATCGAACATATCGTTGAAGACCCGTTCCTTGATTTCAACGTCTGGCTTGGACTGGGCCATGACATAAAGCGTGGAGATAAACCCTCTGTTGCCCCAGGGGAGTCCGTAGAAGACGAGAGAGCTCGTGATGAGAAAGGCACCTATGGAGAAAACGCTGATGGGGATGAAAAGCTCATAGAGACTTATGCCTGATGCCTTGAAGGCTGTAATTTCGCTGTCCCCTGAGAGGCGGCCAAAGCTGAGAAGGATTCCCAGAAGGACCGACACGGGGATGGTTAGAACGAGGAAAGAGGGGGAGATGAAGAGGAAGATCATCAGGATGTTCGTAATGCTTCCTCCTCTGTTCACAACGAGTTCGATGAGTTTGAAAATTTTATCCATCAGGAGGATGATAGTAAAAATCAGAAGGCCGATGAGGAAGATGGGGATGGTTTCTTTGAGGATATAAAAGTAGGTGGTTTTTTTCATTTTTAGATATTCTAAGGGACAGATGAAGGGTTGTCAACCCTTCGACTCCCAAGGAAAAAAGCCGAGGAATGTTTATCAAATGGGTCAACGAAGTTCTGGAAAAGCTTGACCTATTCGACGGCATGAATCTCTCCTTTGAAGAAAAGTATGTTGCTTCCTTCGACAAGCTCAGGACACTGAGTCTATCGAAGTGCAAGGTCAACCCCTGCCTGCGGTAGGCAGGCTGAGCAATTCATCTTTGTTTAGGCAAAGAAGTCGAAGGGGTTGACAAATTTTCATGGATAGATTAAAAATGGTTAAATCGCGGGGTGGAGCAGTCCGGTAGCTCGTCGGGCTCATAACCCGAAGGTCGCTAGTTCAAATCTAGCCCCCGCTACCAAATCATATCAAGGGGTTGCGAATCGTTCGTAACCCCTTTTTCTTTGGACTGTGCTAAATTTGTGCTATTTCTTTCTCTGACTTTGTCTAACGCCTCTATTCCTGATCGCAGGCTTTCCGGGTAGTGGTGGGCATATCTTGTCACCATCGAAATGGTTTTCCACCTTCCAAGTTTTTGGACACAGTAAATATCTTCTCCGGCCTGAACCAATCTTGTTGCAAAGGTATGCCTCAGGTCGTGGAATCGGCAGGGCGCGATGCCTGACTTTTTAACGGCGACATGAAAAGCCCTTATGACGTTTCTTGCGTTGATTTTACCGGCTACTCTATTCAAAAAAACATAATTGGACCCGATATACCTGACCTTTGCTCTCGTCTTCAGTACCTCCAGGGCTGTCTTGTTCAGGGGTAGGGTATCTTTACCCTTATTCTTTTGTTCAAGAATGGTTATCGTCCTTCTAAAAAGGTCAACCTGCGTCCATCTACAAGTTATTACCTTGACATATTTTGTGCTGCTGAAGATTATTGAATGAAAGAATGCCTAACGACCAAGGTGCAAATGGCTGTCAAGTATCCATTTCGGGGGCGGCGGGTGAAGGGATCGCTACCATTCCCAATTTGTCTTTAGAAAGGAGTAGTTTTAACTCTTGGTGAAAGCCATTTTTTCCATCGAATCTAATCTCAACCATATATCTATATCTCGGATCGTCGATAATTCTGGATCTCTGAACCTTATATTTGTTTTTCATTTCTTTATACTTGGACCGGGGTGTGTCTGCTTCATAGTTTGTATAGTCAAGTTTAATTGTTGTTTTGTCTTTGTCTACTTCCCACTCAGCCTTACAATGTTCTGATTTAAGTCCTCTTAGCTTGCCACCCCGACTGTATCTTATTGTTTCCTCAATATCATCCATCAGTAGTAAAACAAACTGAAAACGGTTCACTGCTACATCATTTGGTTCCTCAGAAGTATGATGCAATATAGAATATAAAATATCTCTCTGAGTCAAGAGCTTTAAATAATTACGGCTGCCACCACCATGATACGTACCTTCGTGCAGATAGGCGATGTTCTTAAAAGCTAATATTGAACTCCATGCAGAATGTATTTTATCCACAGAGGCGATTCTGAATTCCATCTCTATCGCCTCGTCCTTATCCGTAGTTGGTCGTCTTTGAATATGGTGCACCAGCCCCTTTTGTTCAGCAGTTCTAAAATACTCCTTTTCTTGTTCAGGTGTTATCCTTTCAGGTCTGTACATTGTCGAAAGCAAATCGCAAATGCTCTGATGTAAAAGAGTGATGGGTGACCCGAGATCAATTTGAAATATGGAATTGAAATCTATCGCAAACGGGTCAAATATTTCCCTAAATGCTTCGTGTGGTGTCTTAACTATGCTTTGAATAGGATAGCCAGAGTTGCACAAGAGATGAGGGAAGGCCCCTCGGAGCCGGTTTACAGGGACAGGCTCCAAACCGCCTTAAGCTGCTTCCCGCAAAGGCGGGAGGTGGTGAGCGTTAAGGAAAAGGTCCCGCAGGACGGGATCAGGTGAGATTCAGGGAGGCGAGCGCAAGCGAACTACTGATGAGGTGTCGAAATGAAATTAGACGGCGTCAAAACTGGTAGCTTACGGGATACCAGGATAAGTCCAGGAGAAACCTGCATACTGCCTGGGTGGCGTCCGGCATAAAGGTAGCGCGAACCTGAATCAGGCTCATGTGTGGAACGTGGGAACCTGTTGTCCCGATGGTAAGGGAGAAACCCAAGTGGAGGACCCACGAGGGTGAGAGTACCGAGGCGGGACACAGGGGCGGAGTAACCCGTAGTAGCGATGAAGTCTCGTAATGGAGATGGAGCGAAGGGGTTACATTGTTCAGCCTTATTGATTGGTCAACCAGAGATGGGAGGAATCAGTGAATAAGGAGAAGCCGTTTAACCCAATCTATTTGCCCATTGGCAAATGGGGATGCGACCGACGGCTGGACAATAAGAGCCGGATGAATCGAGAGGTTCACGTCCGGTTCCGGGAGGGCGTGGGGGTGAAATTCCCCCGCGCTACTCGACTCCTCGATTCTTGAACATGGCCCCCAGTAATGACTCGTAGGTGAAACCGCCCGTTGCCTCTTCGCAAGGCGGGTTTTTCTAATCCTTTCCACCTTTGCCAATTGACTTCCTACCCTCCTTCTAACTCCACAATATCTCCTTAAATCTACTGACATTTTTGCAAAAACATCACAATTATTGTCCCTTTTTTAGAACAAGGGATATGGCGTGGATTATCAAGTATCGGAAATACATCTTTGATGGATTCGTAAAAAGTCAGCCAGTAATTTTTTTCAATAATAGTGATAAGAAGTTACTTTTTTTTATTGTAATCACAAGGGATTTGTGGTAAATAGTTGTGTCAATACAACAAATAAGAGGGGATTCCATGATTCATTTTAAAGACCACAAAACCCTTAACATTTTCGCCCCACTTTCTTTTCTTGGGCCCAAGCGCAAAAAACTGATGGATACCTCGTGGGCCAAACTGTTCCGGGAGCAAATCCTTCCTGATCTTCCCGTGGACAAGGTCTTCAAGAACTACCATTGGGCTATGGGTCGCCCGACCAAAGAGCTTTATGCCATGCTGGGCGTAATGATCCTTCAACAGATGCAAGACCTCACCGATGAGGAAACGATTCACCAGTTTGCCTTTAATATCGAGTGGCATTATGCCCTGGGGATCACTGATGAATCGGATGACGAGAGTTACCTTTGTCCCAAGACCCTTTGGGCGATGCGACACCTTTTGACCGAGCAGAACCTTTATAGGGTTCTCTTTGAGAACGTGACCGATAAGCTGGCCAAAGTCTTTTCTGTGGATCGCAGCCGGCAGCGCTATGATTCGGTTCATCTTTTTTCCAATATGCGTCATCTGGGACGGATCGGATTGTTTGTTGCCACCCTCAGGAAGTTTTTGGTCAATTTGAAACGCCATGAGAGAGCTCTTTTTGATGCCCTAACCCCAGAATGGACGAATCGGTACATGAGCAAACAGGGGCAGGCGATTTTCTCCATGGTCAAGCCGACCGAATCCGTCCGGACGTTAGAGGTTTTGGGACAAGATCTGTTTTTCCTGATCGAACAGTTCAAAGCGAATCCTCGCGTCAGCGGGATGAGCAGCTATCAGCTTCTGGTTCGACTTTTCAAAGAGCAGTGTTCCGTTGAGCAAAACAAAGGGACCCAGGGTCAACGGGTTTCGATCAAGCCCAACAAGGAAGTGCCTTCGGATTCCCTGCAAAACCCTTCAGACTCCGATGCGAGCTATGATGGTCACAAGGGGCAGGGCTACCAGATGCAGGTGGCTGAAACCTACTCTCAAGGTGAAGCTGACAAACCCCTCTCCTTGATTACGGAGGTCATTGTTGAACCGGCTCACCACAGCGATGCCGAGGCACTGATTCCCTTGATCGAGGCGACCCAGCAGCGAGGGTTTGGACCGGAGGAGGTGCTGGCCGATTCTCTCTATGGCGGTGACGAAAACTGTGAGAAAGCCAGAGAGCGCAGCGTGGAGGTCATCTCTCCTGTCATCGGAAGACCAAAGGAAACCGGGTTGACCCTGGCCGATTTTACCTGGGCCGATGAGGGCACCGTCAGGGCCTGTCCTCAAGGACATGTTCCTGTGAAGGTCAAGCATAAAAAGGGTAAGCACACAGCGATATTTTCTCCACAAGTCTGCACCGTCTGCCCTTGGATCAACGATTGTCCGGTCAAGGCAGGCAAAAGGGGTTCTTATCTGCATTATGATGAGAAGGCCCTCCGTTTAGCGAAACGACGGGCTTATGAAAAGACTCCTGCCTTTCAGGAAATCTATCGGTTCCGCGCCGGGATAGAGGGGACGATGTCGCAACTGGACCGCAAGACTGGAGTGAAACATCTACGGGTCAGAGGGCTCGGGGCCGTAAGCTTCTGTGCGACCTTGAAGGCGGCTGGCCTCAATCTCTTACGGGCAACTGCATTCAGAAACAACCAAGAGGATGAAAAGTTGGCTCTCCAGCAGAGAAACCCTGGCCTGTTCGGTCTCTTTTCTGTTTTCAAAGAACAGTTTTTAGCTCTATGGGCTTATATTAAAACTTTTGGTTGTTATTTTAACTGTGATCAGCTGTGCATAACTAAAATAACCGTTTAACTTTTTACGAGACCATCATCTTTAGATTTAACAGGTTATACAGAAAACAATTTGGGTGGCAAGGATATTGCAGCGATTTCCATAGGTTTACAAAGTTTACAACGCTTTTAAGGTCAATAGATAAATAAGATTTAGACATCGAAGAGGGGAGTTTCGATAATGACTTCAATTAAGACTACACAACAGGGACTTCAAGATGGCTGGACAAGGGCAACCTTCATTTTAAGGAGGCACCATTTGGAAGAGATAAAAGCATTGGCATACTGGGAAAGAAAAACCATTAAGGAAGTAATTGATGAGGCGTTGGGTTCTTACCTAAAAGAGAGAAGGATTAATCCGAAAGGGAAGGATTGAAATGAAGAAAATGATTAGTGTGGACAATCTTATAAGTATCATTGAACCCATACAGTAAACTACCCCGCAGCAGAGCTGCGGGGCATTAAAATTCAAAACCTATTTCCATGTTGTCATTCCTGCGAAAGCAGGAATCCAGTTTATATTGGCTCCCTGTTTTCACAGGGACAAGTCTGGATTCCCACTTTCGTGGGAATGACAGATGAGGTAAACTTATAGCAAGCTACATGGAATTATCAATTTAAAACTCTAAAACATTTCGCCTTCGGCGAACCTGTTTTCATCCGCCCAGCAGAGCTGGGCGGTATTCAACAGGTATTTTTATAAAAAGGGAATTAAAAGAATGAAACATATAGGAGACCACCATGATGGATGAGATGCACAAATACTACCAAATCCTTGGGCTAAAACCAGGGGCTTCAGAAAAAGAAATCTTAGAGGCTTATAAGGTTTTAATTAAAGTATGGCAACCTGGCCGGTTCTCCGATGACCCAAACGTTCAAAAAATAGCAACTGAAAAAATAAAAGAAATTGATGAAGCCTTCAAACAATTATTGAT
Organism: uncultured delta proteobacterium; assembly: GCA_963820625.1. Taxonomy (GTDB): domain Bacteria; phylum Desulfobacterota; class BSN033; order BSN033; family UBA1163; genus CAWGAV01. Next base: position 91,085 of record CAWGAV010000034.1, on the reverse strand, counting down.
TTGGATTGGTAGTCATCATGAAAGTGGCACTCCACCAACTTCTCAGCAAGAACCTCTTTACGAACCATCTTCAAAACCATTGCCTCGTGATGATTTAAAGAGTAGCACTGAACAAGTTGTTGTTTCTCCGTTAGGAAACAAGAAAAAGAGAGGGAGCTTCTGGCCGTGGCTTTTATGGTGGCGGTTAGATCAGAATGAACTTGACAAACAGATTGCTGAGTATCAATCGCTTAAAATAACTCAATCGGCAAGAGGGCAAAGTTTCTTATTCATTATTTTTAGTGGGCTTGTTACTACAATTCTTATTCTATTTTTCAACTCGAGCAGTGCGAACTTTGTCGGAGTATTTATCTCCCTGCTATTAGGTTATTTCATTTATAGAGGACAAAAATGGGCAATGATAACTGCTATGATATACTGGAGCTTTAATCAACTTATTCAGGTCTATAAAGGGATAGAGTCCTATGTGATTAACTCTGGAGACCCGAACCTGACTTCTATCAGTAGTACCATATTAATCCATTTGCTTTGGTGGGCGATTTATATGCACGCCTTTTATCTTGCTTTTACGGCTGAACGGCTAAGAAAACAAAATCAAGCACAAATCCCAAAGGTATTTCCAAAGCAGAACGAATTAGAAAAGTTGGCCGAACTAAAAGACAAAGGAATCATTACAGAAGAGGAATTTAAGAAGAAGCAGAAATTAGATTTAGAGAGAGAAAGTCATCATGAGTCAGAACCTCCACCACATGAACCTCCACCAAAATCAGAAAAAGAGCAATCTTCGACTACAGAAAGTAGGGGCCACGGAGAATCTGAACCTCCCCCTAATGATCTACCACTCGCAGCAGCGGTAGGTGTAATCATCATTTGTTTGATGATTGCCGTGGTGGTTGTCGTCAAATTAGGAGATGTCCAACCACGGGCATCTTCTTCCTCCGTCGAAGCATTAAGTTCAAACCCTTCACCATCTCTACTCAATCCAGATTCTGCTATGAAAGACCAAGAACTGGAAAAGATAAGTTCCCTCTTTGAAAATATTAGACAGGCAAACCTTCAGAAGAACATTGATCTCTTTATGTCCTGTTTCTCTCGCGACTTTAACGGCACGGAAGGAAAGCGGCAGGATACACTTAAGATGTGGGAAAATTACAGTTACCTCGATCTTTCTTACGATTTGAAGAAGCAGACGGTAACGGGTGATAGCGCCAATGTCAGGTTAGAGTGGGTTGCCAGAACTTCCCAAAAACCGAGCGGGAAGATACAAGACGGCAGAACCGTTCTGGACATTGCTTTAAAGAGAGAAGACGGCCATTGGAAGATCATAGAGATCAAACCCGTAAGTTAAGCTTCTAAGATGAACAATCAGGGACACCCTCAACTTCTACATATATTAATACCCAAATATTATATTCGTTGATTACTCGTTATCAGTTCTCACAGTATTTCAGACAGTAGCCACCACAGTATCAAGAGATACAGAGGCACCTCTTCACAGTATAAATCTCCACTGCGGTCTCCGGATTAAGATTCTACTGTTCCTTCAACTGTGATCATTCGAGAGTGAATGAGGATCCATTACTTCATTTTGACTCCAACTTTTTAACTTTTTAAGCATCTAAGGCCAACAGTGATAAAAGGTTTAAAAGTTAAAAAGTTTCCGTCACCAAACATACCTATTCTCTAAAACCTGCACAAACCCTACCTGTTCAAAGATCTAAAACCATTTCCCACCGGATTTCCAGAAAGTCCTTTTTCACTAAAAGAATTGCCATTCCAAAACGAAAGGAGGCTGAATATGAACGCTGTCCCAGAGATCCGCAGAGAAAAAGTCTTCATTCCACCTGAAATGACAACCCGAGAGATTAAAGAGAAATACGGTCTTAACTCAAAAAGAGCAGGAGAAGCAATGAAAAAGGGATTCTTTGTTAAGAACTACTCTAAAAAACAGATCATCATCGACCCAGAAAATTTTGATTCTGCAACATCTTACTCCACTGCTAAGAGAGTCTACTGGAAAAACTTCAGATGGAGTCCTTTAGCACAGAGTATCAAGGAGGACTTGATCCAGGAGGCGGTGACCCGAATGTATGAATTATCTGGAAAGGTCAAAGAGAACGCCAACGGGAAATATGGCATTGGATACGGTTACTTTTGGGTCGCGCATAACGCCATGTTAAGTTTTTTAAAAACCTGGGAGCGTCAAATGAGATGGCGTGTCTTCGGAGATATTGAGGATGAGGTGATGGCTGCAAGAATTTACAATTCTAGGAAGGAGTTGATTCTTTAGTGATTGAGCATCATCCAAGGTGAATCCTTCTAAAAACATCCTACCATCTAAAGAAAGTCCTATCTAAATTCCTTTCCCACAATTGAACCTAATCTGAGAAAGAAATGGTTTTTAATTGAGTGAGTACCCTCTGTGTTGATCCCCTGATTATTTGGAGGATTATGAGAGGGAAGCCTGCTCACTCTTTTTTTGTTGTCATTAAAGGTGATTATCCAGAATAGAGTTAGCAGAAAAAGGAACGTCCACATAGCTCTGAAAAATGGTTTGAATTGAGTGATAATCGTCCAGGATGATTTTCCTGGTTCATGTGGGGAGGTATCGGTCAAACACCCTGTAATTCGAGATGTTCATATGTAGATACCTGTCGAGACAAGAATTTTCAATTCAAGGACCTCGAAATCGAATAGAGAGGCACCCGCTCGTTTCACAAGACAGATTTTTTCATTTTGACAGGGTTTTCTAATTTGTATAGAGGACATACCCTCACTCCTCCTTGGTGAATATCTCTTTCTCAATGAGTAACCTGGTAAGGGCTTCTTGTTGGACAACCTGGGACATGAGGATTTCTTCAAAGGAGACGATTTGTTTCGGGTCAAGGGCGATCGACATAGAAACCTACAAAGTTCAACTATCTCAATTCCCTTTCGGGCAAATACAAAGTACATAATTACTCTCGCTGAATTTGGTGGATGACAGAAAGTTTTTAAGCACCCCATAGGGCACCTTCATTTTTCTACCCGGTCCAGGGTCATTTATTGCAAATTTCTTTTCAGTATCATCATAGCCGACCACAACAACGTAGTGACCAGTTCCAGCATAACTTCCATCGGGATACCAATTTGATGGAATCTCTCCCAATACAATTAGAGGGTACCCTTGAGCAATGAGATATTTCATTTTCGCTTCCCTCCAACCATAAAAAGAATAGGTTCCAAATTTCTGCCTTGTTGCATAAGATTCCATTTCAGAAATGGGTGTCCCCCATGACTTCATAAATACCGATTTAACTATTTCACCCTTTGTTAAATTCTTCCCATAGAAATTCATTACCATTTGAAGTGAGGTGGGGCCACATTCCTTATAGCCTTGTTTATATATAGGAACATTTTCAATAAAATATGCTTGTGGCAAATTTGATTTCGATATTTGAGGATTTTTAATCGGGGGATCTGTTGCACAGCCAGTACTAATTGCCAAAAATACCGTTACCATTAATGCTGTTTTTATTATTTTCATAACCTTTACCTCCTTGTAAGCCCCAAGAACCTGCAGCAAAAGGTTTTTACTTCTACCGACCCCTTCCAGTATACACCTCCGAATGTCCAGCGTGCTCCTGCCAATTCTTTGTATATCTTTCAGCCAACTTCTTATCATGGATTACGAGTAGATTCTCAGCATTACTCTCCTCGGCAGCCTTTGTAAAGTTGAAAGACCCCGTGATCACTATCTCCCCGTCAATAATCACCACCTTATTATGGGCTATGGCGTGTTGGCTATCTATTTTAGTGGGTATGCCAGCGTTAAAAAGGAAGGTTGCTGATGAATATTTTTGCGTCCTTTGGCTCTTGTCCAGGATGACCTCAACCCTGACCCCTCTCTTGTGGGCATCCAACAGGGCTTTGGCAATTCGGACCAATAGCAACCCATTAATCCCTGGGAGGTTCGCATTATTAAAATTTAGAGGTATTTCAGCTTGTTAAACCTATGGTAATGAATAAACGCAACAAACTTATAGATGTTTTAAATAGGGTTCGCAGAAACACCTCTCCATCTTTACCTAAATACTTATGAATTTTGGATAGCAGTCTCAACGGAGTTGAGATGTTCAGGGTGACTGAAACAATCCTTGTAGGGTAAGCGTTTTATTATTTCACTAGTCTCAACGGAGTTGAGATGTTCAGGGTGACTGAAACGTAGATTGACACATTCCCCATCACACCACATACAAAGTCTCAACGGAGTTGAGATGTTCAGGGTGACTGAAACCTTACCTCCTTTGTTTTATTTTACTTATTATTTAGTCTCAACGGAGTTGAGATGTTCAGGGTGACTGATAAAATAATTCAAGATAAATAAATTTTAAAATAGGCTCACATCTTGTCTTGCGACGGGCCGGAAGGTTTCCTCCAGAGTCAATAGACCAAGGAGGCCCAAGAGCCGGGTCTGCCCTAACCCGGAGTGGTCCTTCCGGACAGATGCTCTTTTCAGCTTGAACCTGAACACACTATCCAATTGTCAAAGAGCAAAATCACAGCTTCTAAACCATTGCGTTTGGAATCAATCGCTCGGTCAGCGGCGAAGGTCGAACCGCTGTTATTCCTTTGAACCAGGACTTTTTAAAACCATCGCTGGTCGAAAAGTTCCTGATATACAATTCGCTCCCATCTTCATAAACCACTACATTTCCCTGAGACACAAAGTTATATTCAGCTACCCCTGCCCTGGTCAGGTATTGATGCAAGGCATTTTTCCATGCTGTTTGGTCGATAGCTTTCTCACCCAATGCACGGCCCCCTAATGGTCCTTCCGGAACATCTCCAAACAATTTGACACCAGGGATTACGGCTCCGCTCTGCCGCCATTTAAGCGTTAGCGGCCTGTCTCGTTTGACCTTACCATTACTTCTTCTAAAGGCTACTATGTAAGCCACATTTGCCGGGTCAGCGACATATCGGTGGACAAGGCGACCGCTTTTTGGGTCAACTCGATTTAAATCCATATTGGATTTAAGCCAAGGATAGAGTATTTGGACCGCAATGACTGCAGGGATTACATTAGACTGCCCGTTGATGAAATCCTGAAGCATTTTAGACCTTGATTGGTCTGCGGGATGAGAGGAAAACCTTGCTTTGCTTAGGTTACCCCGAATTGTTTTTCGCAACCAGAGTGCAAGTGCTTCTGCCGTGCTTAAACCCGGAGTGTCTCCAATATTTGCCATCTTCAGGGTTTGGTGAAGTTGCGGGTGGACAATCACGTTTACGATTTTATCGACCTCGGCCCTCCTCGATTCTGGAGATGTTTTTTTGTCAGCTTTACGAAGTTCGTCAGCGAGACCCGCAGCCGTGACACGCTGGACAGGTAGGTCTTCTTTTTTTGACCAGCCATAGGCACCTTGGCGTTGGACCTGAGTGTCTTTATGATTCCAGTTCATCTTTGCCAATTCAGCTTCAATATAGTTTCCAGGGAGAACCTTTTCAAAACCAGCTACAGCAAAGCATGGCTCAGATATCACAGGGATTCCATCTTGACCTTCAGGTGGGGCTGCTTTCCTAACCTTGTCAACCCACCAAGACATGAGACCAGGCTGCAAATTCCTTGCCTCAAGTCTTGTCAAATCCGGCAAGTCACAAGCCATAAGGAGTGCATCTAAAGCATGGTTGATAACTCCCCCTTCGGCTTTGTCCCTGAATTTGTCAAACTCCGGATAGGCCGCTTTTCTCCAAAGAGCGGTATGCCTTCCATTGACAAATCCAATCTGGGGCTTCTGCCCAAACCTTTTATAAATCTTCCCGCTGAGATAACGGGCTAAAGGACGAGGCCCTCGCTGGGTCCCAACCACCTGGGCAAACTGGTTGGCGATGAGGTTGAGATACCGCTCGACTTCCCAAATGCGACCAGGTTCCCGCATGAGATTGAGAACGCCCTTTTTGATGGTATGAAACAAATGGGGGGGCTTATCCCTAAATTTGGAACTTATATATTTTGAATAGGCATCATACGCCTCTTCGTGAATCCTCATTGCGGCCTCTCCTGGGGAGGCGGCTTGTTTTAAGTTCCGATTGCAGGGCGGGCAAGCCGGAACTTTATTCAGATAACTGTCAAAGAAAAATTTGGACTGAGGCAGAAGATGGTCTCTTTCGATCAGTTCAGCATTTTGCCTGCCGCAATAGACACAGAGTCCCCCAAATTCAGCCCTCAGCATTTCAAGGTCATCGCTGAATCCGTATCGAGGCCCATACTGATACATCTCCTCAAGGGCCTCTTTGTTCATAATCCCTTGACGCTGTTTTCGGCTTCCTGCCAAAAGGTCGATGGCTGTTCGCTCAACAATCACCCGGTCAATTCCATCAGGGGCAAGGGGAAGGATGCGGGCCTCTATATAACGCCATATCTTTTGAAAGAGGATTTCTTCCCGGCGGGAAACTAAATCCCTCTCGCTCAAAGTTGCCTTAAAAGGTATCGGTTTTCCTTCCATGAAGTGGGTGACATATTGAGAATTGTGGTAACGACAGAACCGATTACGCCCTCCGGTCTGTTCTATCAGATTTATTATGTTCCGCCGAATCCTTGCCCAGGGGGTGGCGTCCTCTTCAGTCAAATCAGGACTGAGGCCATACAGCTTTTTTAACAATTTAAGTTCTTCGCTGATTTCTGCCTTGAGAGCCTTACGCTCTTTATCTGGATTAGTGCCTCGACGATGGCGAAGCCGCTTTCCTAATTCGGCGATACGGTCCAACATTCTTCCGACTTCCTGTTGAAGGGCTGTATCGCTTCTGAGACTCGCAGCAAAGACCGTATGAATGAATTGACAGGGGGTCCCGAAGAGCATTATCTCGGCGTGGTGTCACATTCTCACAACCGTCCCAGGCACACCGGGAGGCTCCTCGATTATTAATTCTTAATGGTCGGATTTCTTTAGAAGGTTCACCGGCTCGGTTAAGGATGTTTTCGCATAAGCCGAGGACCAATCCCCTTTTTTCATCAGGTACCAATCTATCTATCTGCTTTTCCAATGCTTCAAAAAACTCTTCCCTGCTAAAACGAAAAACGATTTCTTCTTTTGAGTCAACCTTTCCAGTTTTAGGGGGTTCTTTTACATCAAACAGAGAGCTATAACCCCTCCGCCTACAAAAAGTAATAAGTTCCTGAACCGCTCCTTCTGGGAGATTTGTATCGAACAATTTCTTTTTTAAAAGATTTAGCCGGTGTCTCTTTGTTTTTCTGGTGCGGCGTCCCCTGCGGAGTTCCGCCCTCGGTCCAACCTTTGTGCTGAGTTGAAAGGGGTCGTAGAGGAGGGTCCCAGCGAACAGCGGGGTATTGATTCCCTCCTGGTTCCTCACCAAAGCAAGACCGATATTTTTATAACCAAAATCAATGGATAGCATAACCCTGGATTGCATACTTACCCACCGGGTTAGAGGTTAATAATAAAAGGCTTTAAATTCGATAGTAGTGTATTCAATTTGAGAAACGGTGTCAATGAGAATTGGGAGGGAGAATTGGGAAGGGCAATTAATTGGGTTTCCTCTAAAAAAATATTTGACAATCCAGTCATTAAATCTTACAAACCACTTTTCAATCTATGGAGAAAATTCTTTAGGAGTGTCATATGAAATGTCATCGTTGTGGTAGCGTGATGGTTTATGAGAGATTCTATGGTCCCGGTGGAAACTTTTCCGGATGGAGATGTGTCTCGTGTGGAGAAATCTTGGATGAGGTAATTCTGGAAAATCGTCAGGTGGGGACGGGCAGGCAGAGTGGGGGATGAAGGGGAGAATAAAGAACAGGGTGTCGACAAGGACTTGAAACTAAAGAGAAGATAAGTTCTATTGCATTTCAGTCAGGCGAACCTCATTCCCTAATCTCCCTCTTTTATTAGAGTTGAAGCATTAGTTTTCCACGCCCCATTTAATCCTGTGTTATCTGCCATATACCCTCTAATAAGTTCATGAAGAGTTTCTCTCGGAGGAGCACCTCTTCCTATTCTTTTGAGAATTTCGTTGGCCAAATCTATTTCTGAATGAATCCAATTGACACAGGAATAACCATCAATATCATAGATTATGAAATTAGTATTTTTCACGTTTTTTACAAAATCCTTGTCTAAAATTAGAAGAGGTCCCTTTGGTTCTGCACTAGCTAGTTTGTAAACATTAATAAGAGCATCTCCCATTAGCGGATTAATAGTCATTACTCCCCGTCCAAGAGGAACGGGCCCATTTTTGTAGACCTTTATTACTTCTTCGGGATAATCACTTAAAATATCGCCCATTTCACCATAAGATATAGCCGCTCTCAGAACCCCTTTCCGAAGAAGCGTTAAGCGCATTAATACAATTGCAATTGTGATAGGTCGGTCTATCTCGCCATTGAAATCTGGAGACACTACAAAGCCATCGCTGAATTGGTATACAAATAATCTCTCTTTATCATCTGGATAAACCTTTGTCCCAATACAATATAAATCGCTCATCAGACCAGAAAGAAGGCTCGTAGCTTCAGCCTTATTTCTTCGATATATGCTAGAAAAGCCTTCCACATCAATAAATAGAACCCATTTGTGCATCCGAATTCCTCCGTCTTATCTTTGTGTATTTTCTAGGCTGAGTTGCACATTTAAATGTTTCTGATTAACAAAGCTTATTTAGTAGTTTTTTCCTCGAGGAGTTTTCTCACATCACGGCGACCAAGCTTTCGGAGCCCCACCATTACTGATTTCTTTTCATCCTTTGGCTTAAACTTCCCTATCTCCCACTGATGCACTGCCCCGATGGTGACACCTGTAAGAATGGCCAGTTCCTTCTGACTGATCCCCAAACTTTCACGAAGGCTTCGAATCAGGGCTGGAGAAAAACGGGATTTTTTAACCTCTTCCGGGGTCGCCTCCAATGGTATCTTTCTCTTTTTCAACTCTTTTTGCTGTTGGGCTGCAAATCGTTCTAAAGCCAAGACCGTTTTGCGAAGTTGGGAGACCGCACTCTTCAACAACCGGACATCCCGACCCAATGGAACTGAGGTTTTACGCATCTCCCTTTTTGCCAAACGTACAATTTCAGATTTGATAGTAACTCCCAGCTTGCCCATGAATCCCTCCTATCGTTTAGACTTGGGTTTTATCTACGTTAAGGGTTAATAAAGGACGGCTCTAATTTCGATTTGATTTTATGGTTCATCCGACTTTTCAGTGGGTAATCCGTTAGTATACAATGGCTCCGAGGAGGACTGGAGCCATGCAGGATACGGAGCTTTACCGTTACCTTCTGGGTATAGAAGCACCATGGATGGTGGAAAGGGTTAAGTTGGATTTGGTGAATCAACGGGTTGATGTGTGGGCGAAGCATGAAGAAGACTTGCGCTGGCCCTGTCCGGAGTGTGGAGCCCTGGCATCTTTGCACGATCATGCTCCCGAGCGAGCCTGGCGTCATCTGGACAGTTGCCAATTCATGACCTTCCTTCATGCCCGACCTCCGAGGGTGAATTGTACGGAACACGGGGTTCGACAGGTTCGGTTGCCGTGGGCGGATGCGAAGGCCCGTTTCACCTTGCTGTTTGAACGGCTGGCCATCGATGTACTCCGAGAGAGTGACGTCCTTGGGGCGACTCGGATTTTGCGGATCAGTTGGGACGAGGCCTGGCATATTCTGGAGCGGGCGGTCGAGCGGGGATTGATGGTGAAAGAGAAACGGAGTTGTGCTCATATTGGCGTGGATGAAAAGTCGGTCGGCAAAGGACATAGCTATATGACGTTGGTTTGTGATTTGGAGGCTTCCACGGTGGAGTATATTGCGGAGGATCGGAGGCAGACGAGTCTGGATGGTTACTTTCAGGGTCTTTCCCAGGAGCAGAAGGAAGGGATTGAGGCGGTGGCGATGGATATCTGGGATCCGTATATTGCGTCTGTGAGGACCCATCTTGCCCAAGCGGAGGATAAGATCGTGTTTGATCGCTACCATCTGATGACCCACATGGGCAAGGCCGTGGATGAGGTTCGCAAGAAGGAACATCGGGCCTTCAAGCAGATGGGCAATGAGACATTGACCGGATCCAAGTATCTTTGGTTGTACGCGGAGGAGAACCTTCCCACGAGGCATCAAGAACGGTTTTCGGTTCTCAAGGAGATGAAACTCAAGACGGCCCGGGCCTGGGCGATCAAGGAGAGTCTTCGAGAACTCTGGAGTTACACCCGGAGGGGATGGGCTCATCATCACTTTAAAAAGTGGTACTTTTGGGCGACTCACTCGCGTATGGAGCCGGTGATTGAAACTGCTCGGATGTTCCACAAATATCTTCACAATGTGCTGACCTACTTTAGCCATTCTATCACGAATGCCGTGGCGGAAGGCCTGAACTCGAAAATCCAGACCATCAAGAAGATGGCTTATGGTTTTAGGAACCGTGAACACTTTAAAACAGCCATCTACTTCCATTGTGGAGGGCTAAAACTTTATCCGGTTACCCACAGAATACCCGGATGAACCGATTTTATAAATAATCAAATGGGGTGTCAATGAGAAATTAGAGGAATTGGGTGGTGAACGAGTGTTCGTCTAGTATTTTTTGTGGGTGGAATGGGAGGTAGCCTCAATGGCCTTGAAGCTCAGGGATGCGATGACTTTATCCCCATACCTTGCTTCAGCAATCCAATTACCCGCTTGGGAAGGCTTAAGCGTGACAAAACTGTACACACTCAACGCAGGCGGCATGATCTCGATTTCCTTCTTATGTAATTCCTGGCCCTGCCACAGCCATACGTGGACGATCTTTCCTTTCTTCTCTGCTTTAATCCTGGTTACGAAGTACACTTTGGGGTTATTACACACGAATTCTGACGACTTTCCCGTCAGGATTAGAAAACCATCCTTTCGTTCAATTCCTGTCCCTAACCCGACTTCCGTAACTTTAAACTGAACTGATTCCTGAGGAACCGTGTCCTTAATATTGATTTCCATTGGTTGTGTCTGGTTCTTTTTTGGTTGATCGCTTGTTTGAGTTTTAGCCTCCTCCTGGATCGGCAGAGAAGGTGGGGCTGAAGATGAAGGAGCAGGCATCGATTCCTTCTTTGGAAAGGAGGGAGAAACCCGGTGCACAAGTTTAAGCGAAGCGTATATAAAAACCGCAATGAGGAGAGCGGCAAAAATGGAGATGGCGAGGAACCGGACGTTGACCCTCTTTTTTCCGGAGGTTGACCACTTTTTTGATACTAGCATCTTTGAAGGGGTAAGACTTTCCGTATATTTTTGATGCAAGAGAATGACGTCGTTTGGATTGAGCCCCAGACACCTTGCATAAGCACTCAGAAATCCTTTTACATACGTAGAAGCCAGATTCTCGTACCTGTCTTCTTCGATGGCCTTGAGCATGACTTCCCTTATCCTTGTTGCATCGGCAATTTGCTTTAAAGAAAGTCTTTGGGATTCCCTCTCTGCCTTCAAGTATTTTCCTGGTGACCCTATGGCCTCTGCTGACTCCATATAACCTCTTCAAAAGGAAAAAATTCAAGAATCATTATCGATGTTTTTTGTTCTTTTGTAAATAGATTCAGGTCCCCCAATCCCACCCTTCGCAGAAGATCAACAGCCAATTTCCAGCAGGCAGGGCTTTCGATGGAAAAAGCCGTAAGTTATACTAAGGCTTAAAAGGAGGCGAGGATATGGTAAAAACACAAAGAAAGGGTTTAAGTTTTGGCGGGCTTCTAATTGCGATTATGTTTCTAATTAATCTCTCGTTCCCTGTCTGGGCAGCGGATGTGAAGGAGAGTCAGACACAGGGACAGCAAATAAGAACTGCTCAAAAGGCAGGTACGCAACAAAAAAAGAGGCACACCAAAAAGAAGGTCCGCCAGAAACCAGCAAAGAAAGGCCGATCAACCCGTAAAAGATCTTCAAGGAAAACTCGATCAAAACCAACACAGAAAGTTCAAGCAAAAAGGGCAAAGCCAGCGAAAAGAACCTCATCACCAAAAGTACCAGTGAACGAATAAGGTTAGGCGATTTTAGAGAATCGTCAAGCAAACACGGATAGGCATAAGGGAAGAAGAAGAGAATGTGATACTCAAGTATGACCTATTGGTTTGTTGGGGAGCAACCAGATTTAAAATAAAAGAGCCAATCAATTTGGTTCATTTCCGTTCAAAAGGAATCCTTTTAAAAAAATTACGGCAGCTCTTCCGAAATGATACCCTTTTCTACGTATACGGGACGAGCTATCTTTCTCAATGAGGGAAGTTTTTTTGCAAACATGACCGAACCCAAAATACAGGCGATCCCGCCTATCATTACCGTGTATGGAGCCCCTATGTTATTCGCTAAACTGCCTGCTAATAGACTCCCAAAAGGGACCATTCCCATAAAGGCCATAGCATAAAAACTCATCACTCTACCCCGTTTGTCCTCTTCGACAATAGTCTGCAAAACCGTGTTGGTTGATGCCATTTGAACCATCATCCCGAAACCGGTCAGTGACATCAATAAGAAAGAAAGCCAAAATACACGAGATAGAGAGAAAGTAATGAGTCCGATACCAAAGAGACTCGAAGAGATGACAATGATTCTACCCAACCCCAGAACACTTTTTCGGGAAGCAAGATAAATGGTTCCTGCCAAGGCCCCGCAACCTGAAGCTGCCATAAGAAAACCGAGTGTATGGGGACCGCCATGAAGAATCTTCCCAGCAAAGATGGGCATCAGTACTTGGTAAGGCATCCCCATCAGACTGACTAATCCGAGAAGCAGTAACAAAGACCGAATAGGTGCAAAACCAAAGGCGTAAGAGAACCCTTCTTTCAACCCTTGTATAACTTGACGATTTTGCATCTCTCGCTTTCTTCGTGGAATTTTCATAGCCAATAAGGCCGCAATAACTGCAAGAAAACTTAACCCATTAAGAAGAAAACACATACCCTCACCCACGGTAGCAATCAATATCCCTGCTATGGAAGGCCCAAACAGTCGAGCACTTGTAGCCATAGAGGAGTTTAAGGCAATGGCATTTCCCAAATCCTCCTCTTTTTCTACCATGTCCACTACGAATGACTGACGGACCGGGACATCAAAGGCATTCACAAAACCAAGGAATAGACTTAAAAAGATGATATGCCAGACAGTGATCATGCCTGTCAGAACAAGAAACGCTAAAATCAAGGCTTGTATGGTAGATAGAATTTGAGTGATAACCAGAAGGCGATGACGGCTCCACCTATCGACCAATACCCCCGCCAGAGGGGCAAAAAGAAAAGTCGGAATCCGACCGGTAAAGCCAACGACACCCAATAAGAAGGCTGAATGAGTCAAACGATATACGAGCCAGCTCATAGCGATTTGTTGCATCCAGGTGCCAATCAGAGATATGCTTTGTCCGCCGAAAAAAAGGCGATAATTTCTATGACTCAATGCACGAAAGATCAACCTCAAACCATTTATATCTTGAGGATTAGATGGATCAGATTTCATCTTATTGCTCTTCATTTTATGAAATACCACATTAGAAAATCGAGATGCCATTTCCCAAGCTTTTTCAATAACCCAAAAGCAGTTGTATAACAATAAGGATTTTTAGAATGTTTGAGATTGGAGCTGTGGAAGATGCGTCCCTCTCCAGATTCCATGCCCACTTTACTCAATGAGGAGCATACTGAAGTAGGCTCACTGATGCTCGGCACCGCCACCAACCGCTTTGTTAGGAGGCGTTGTGTTAGTGAGTTTTGGGTGGGAGGTCTAGAGGAGGGTAGGGGAGAGGCAATCGAGGCTGCCTATTCACATCAACTTAAGAATGTGCTAAATTTGTGCTAAAATTAACTCAAAAAGACTGGAATAGACTGGAATGAACTGAAACAAGTAGAATTGAGATTACTGTAATATTCCAAAGACTTAAGAGAAACCAGGTGAAGAATCAAGGGGTTGAAAAAAATGTCTGAATGGGGCTCATAACCCGAAGGTCGCTTGTTCAAATCTAGCCCCCGCTACCAAAGCAAAGAGGGGTTGCGATTCGTTCGTAACCCCTTTTAGTTCTGTTTAACACCCACTCTTTGGTTTTCGATGGCATGGGTAGGGATTGTCACCTCCTTTTAAAAGAGCATCTCGAACTTGATAGTCAAAATGAAGCACAAAAAAGCCGCTCAATAAAAAGTGCGGCTTTTTTGTTGAAATTTAAAATGCCTATCCCCCACCTGATCATCTCAAGGAATTACCTCAAAAGAGTTACATGATGGACCCTCGTCAATATTTAGGCGGGCGTCAACTTTTTTACTTGACAGACTGGGGAGTTTTTCCTATAGGTAAGTACAAAATGTCTCCAGAAGGAACCATCCAAAACAAGCCCCTAAACAAAGAACGCCGCAAAGAAGAACGAAGAAAAATATTTCGCAGGAGCGAAGATTGGGTACAGGAACAGGCCCAACAAAGAAAGGCTCATAAACTTCATTCTTTGCTTGAACTGGGTCAACTGATTGGCCTGGATCTCCAACTCAATGAGATGCTCTTGCAAATTTCCCAGAAGGCCTGTGAGGTGATGGAGGCAGACCGTTGCAGCATTTTCCTCCATGACACCAATACCGATGAACTCTGGTCAACGGTCGCCCTAGGGATGGCAGGGGAAGTAATCAGAATTCCATCCGGCATCGGTTTAGCAGGACATTGCTTCCAAACCGGGGAGACCATAAATTTAGAAGATGCTTACACCGACAGACGGTTCAATAAAGAGGTGGATTCTCATACGGGGTACCGCACAAGAAGTGTGCTTTGCATGACCTTTTACAACCGGGAAGGCTCGAGATTGGGAGTCATCCAGCTCCTCAATAAGAAAGATGGGGTTTTTACGAACGAAGATGAGGCCTTCCTCCAGACCTTTGGAAACAATGCCTCGGTTTTTATCGAGATGGCACAGCTCCAAAAGGCCCGCATTGATGCCCTGGAACAATCACGGAAGGAACTTGAGCAACTGAGCAGAGTGAAGAGCAAAGCACTGGACCATCTTTCCCATGAGCTCAGGACACCCTTGTCCGTGATCCAAGGGAACCTCCGCCTCTTAAAGCGAAAACTCGAGATGCAAACCTCTTCTGTGGAGGGGGAGAAATTTTTTGAAACTCTGGAGAGACATCTGAACCGACTCTTTGAAATTCAAAAGGAGACGGATAAGATTGTCCAGTCGAATCATCAGTTAGAGGGAAGTGGGGGACTTGATGAGTTGGATCGCATCTGGAGAAAACTGGAAGGTATTTCAGAGATACCTCCAGATATAAAAATTCATTGGGAAGCCATAAGAAAATGGATGACCAAAGATGTTTGCCACGAATTTACTTCCGTTGAACCCGTCCCTCTATGTCCCATTACAACGAAAACACTGGAACAGGTCAAAGTGCATGCCGCCCATCGTGACCTCCATTTTCTTTTAGAAAACATGGAGGATCTTTATGCCCCTGTCGACCCAAGAATCCTTGAGGATATGTTGGAAGGGCTCCTGAAGAATGCCGTGGAGAACACTCCAGATGAGGGAGTGATTCGAATTCTCTTGGAAAAGCAGGATCAACGGCCTCTCCTCAAGGTTCAGGATTTCGGCATCGGAATCACCGAAGAGAATCAACGGTACATCTTTGATGGTCTTTTTCATACCCAGGAGACGGAACTCTACACTTCTAAAAAGCCTTATGATTTTGGTGCCGGCGGGAAGGGTCTTGATCTCCTTCGGATGAAGGTCTATGGACATCGCTTTGGTTTCGATATTACAATAGGAAGCAAAAGATGTACCTATCTCCCGACGGATCGGGATCTCTGTCCGGGGAGAATTTCCGCCTGTCCTCATTGTAAAAAGCCCGAGGACTGTCTCTCCTCCGGGGGTAGTACATTTTCCATATCCTTTCCTATAGGAAAGAGGAAATTTTCTGAAAGAGTTTCATAGTAAGAAAAACATTACCGAGAGGGAGAAACCTCTGGCTCCTAAAAAGGTGAATGAGAAGGAGCGTTTGTTTGATCTCCTCATTCACGACCTCACAGGTCCTTTGTCCATTGCTTCCACGAGCACTGCCAATCTTCTGCACAAACCGGACCGGTATGGTTCAGCTTCAGAATCCCAAAAACGCGTCCTGGAGCGTATTTTAAGGAACGTTCAGAAAGCCCAGAATCTGCTTCAAGAGATGGTCGAGGTTCTCCGCTCAGAAGAAGGATTATTCCAAAAAGATTTTTTTTCAATAGAAAAGACGGTTCGGGACTCACTGCTTGATGCATTGGAGATGACTACGCCTCATGCCGTGGAAAAGCTCTGTTTGGTCGAAGACCATGAAGAGTTCCAAAGTTGTCTTAAGGATTATGGTATTTTTATTGAAATTACTGGGAAGTATTGCAAGGCTCCTTTCTGCCATGATCAAAAGAAGATTCAGCAGATCCTGAGGAATCTGATGAACAATGCCATGAAGTATCGCCGGGCGCGAATGGGGGTGAAGATCAGCGGGGAGGTGGATCTGCTCGTTTTGGTTGAGGATGATGGTATTGGGATCCCTCTGGATGAGCAAGACATCATTTTTGAGCGTTTCGTTCGGCTGAATGATAAAAAACGTACCTCTGTGCCAGGACTCGGGTTAGGCCTCACAGGCGTCAAGACCCTGGTGGAGGCAATGGGAGGAGAAATTACATTGGAGAGTCGAGAAGGAGTTGGGACACAATTTATGGTCCGAATTCCTCCTGTTCAATCTTTGATCCCATTGGAATAAAGGAGGAGATATTATGACGGAATCTATTCTAAACGGTAAGAGGATCTTAGCTGTTGACGACGAACCAGATGTCTTAGCCGTTTTAGAGGACGAAATTCTGGGAGCCGTCCCGAAATGTAAATTCGAAAAAGCCACCACCTATGCGGAAGCGGTCAATAAGTTAAAGTCCCAAACCTATGATGTGGTCATCCTCGACATCATGGGTGTTCGTGGTTTTGACCTGTTGGAATTGGCAGTGAGCCGGAATTTCCGGGTGGCCATGCTCACGGCCCATGCTCTCAATCCCGAAGCCTTAAAGCGTTCTTTCGAATTGAAGGCGCGGGCCTATCTTCCCAAGGAGAAGCTGGGAGAAGTCGTCCCTTTCCTGGAAGATGTTCTCAAGTATGAGTATTTACCCGGATGGAAAAGGCTCTTAGAAAAATTGAAAGGATTTTTTGACAGCAAATTTGAATCAGACTGGGAGAAGAAAACAGGTTTGCAATGGCAGGAATGGCATAAGTGGGAATAGCAGAGGCCGATGGAATGATGGAATGTTGGAAGAGTGGAATAATGGGTTATAGGATTTCATCCTTCCAATATTTCAATATTCCGGTATTCCGTCCAAAGGATCGCTTTGCGGTATGCGTAATTTATTCTTGATGAAAAGAGGCAACCTTATGGGGGGATCGATTCTAAACGATAAGAGGATTTTGGCTGTGGATGACGAGCCGGATGTTTTGGCAGTCCTGGAGGAGGAAATTCTGGCAGCTGCTCCGAAATGTAGATTCGAAAAAGCGACTGCCTATCAAGATGCTGCGAAGAAGTTGGATTCTCAGAATTATGATGTCGTCATCCTCGATATCATGGGGGTCCGTGGGTTCGATCTCTTGGACCAGGCAGTGAAGCGCAACTTTCAGGTGGCCATGCTGACAGTCCATTCCCTCAATCCGGAGTCCCTGAAACGTTCCATTGACATGAAAGCCCGGGCCTACCTCCCAAAGGAAAAACTTGGAGAGATCGTTCCTTTCTTAGAAGATATTTTACAGGAATCTGATAATTTA
Organism: uncultured delta proteobacterium; assembly: GCA_963820625.1. GTDB lineage: Bacteria > Desulfobacterota > BSN033 > BSN033 > UBA1163 > CAWGAV01. The sequence goes on along the minus strand of CAWGAV010000034.1, from coordinate 73,336 downwards.
TCCGGGTGGGCGCACCAGATGAAAAAATTAGAAGGATATTTCAATTCCCGCTGGGGAGAATACTGGCAGAAGGCCGAGGAGAAATTCTGGAAAGAGTTTGGTGAGAAAAGCGCTCATATTAAATGGTGAAGGGACTACCTTTTGAAGCATGGAAAACAGGGCATGGACGAAAGGGGGATGAATTATGGCGGAATCAATTCTTAATGGAAAGATGATACTGGCTGTGGATGATGAGCCGGATGTTTTGGCGCTCCTGGAAGAAGAAATTAAGTCTGCTGGTCCACAAAGCAGATTTGATAAGGCCACGAACTATGAACAGGCTGTTGAGAGGATGATCCTTTTGACCTATGATGTGGTCATTCTTGACATCATGGGGGTTCGTGGGTTCGACCTATTGGAATTGGCGGTGAGCCGGAACTTTCCGGTTGTGATGCTTACGGCCCATGCCCTCACTCCTGATGCTCTGAAACGGTCCTATGAAATGGGAGCCCGGGCTTACCTCCCCAAGGAGAAGTTGGGGGAAATTGTTCCTTTCCTCGAAGATGTATTGAAGTATGAGTATTTACCAGGGTGGAAACGTCTTTTGGAGAAGCTGGAAGGATTTTTTAATGAGCGCTGGGGGCAATATTGGAAGAAGCCAGAAGAGAAGTTTTGGAAAGAATTTGACGAAAAAGCAACTCAAATCAAAAAATGAAAGAGTTATTTTAGGAATATTGAAATGAGAATCGCCTTCTTTCATATACCTTCTATCGAGAGCGGGATATGAAAATCAAAGTTTTGGGTTGTTCCGGGGCGGAGTTCCCTGGACATCGTCCTCCGAGCTTTTTATTGAGTGGGAAGATATTATTTGATACGGGAAGTCTGACCAATATTCTTGATATCAAAGGTCAATTGAAGATAGAACATATTTTCATTACTCATTCCCATCTTGACCATTTGTTGGGTATTCCGTTTCTTGCTGACAATCTCATTTTTAGAAAAAAAAGGCATAGAGTAAATATTATCAGCATCCCTCCTGTGATTCGGGCGATCAGGAGGAATCTTCTGGATGGTTCTATTTGGCCTGATTTTACGGTCATTCCCAATAGACATGAGGGTATACTGAACCTGAGGGAATTGGAATCAGGTCATTCCATGAAGATAAAAAATTTCACGATCACTCCTTATGAGGTCAATCATTCCGTTCCTGCAACAGGATATCTGGTAGAGGACAATAGAAGGAGGAGATTTTTTTACACAGGGGATACAGGTCCCACGGATAGCACATGGGAAAAAATAGGGGAGAGGAAGATTCATTGCCTCATCATAGAAGTTTCTTTTCCGAATCGAATGCAAAAAATTGCTTTGGAAACAGGACATTTAACACCCCAGTTATTACAAGAGGAACTTTTAAAAATAAAACCAGATCCAGAGAGAATCTTTATCATTCATATAAAGCCTCAATATCTCAAAACCATCCAAATAGAACTCCAAAGACTTCATATCAAAAATCTTAAATTGTTAAGAGACGGCGAAACCATCAAGGTATAACCTCCGTCATTTTTTCCTCAAACCTAATTAACCCATTCGGCGGCGCTAAGCTCCGCCCTTCAGGGCGGTGAGGAGAGCGCCGCTCAGGGTTAACCCTGAGCAAGCCCCGGCATTTATGGCGGGGAGTCGAAGGGTTGACTTTTTACTCCTTGAGAAAGGGTAGGGGTGTTCCCTTTCGATAAACAAGGGCTTCACAGGAGGCGATCAGATTGTTTTGGTCATCAAACAACTTGATTTCATAGACAGCCGTCCTTTGGGTCCGGCTGAATTCTCGCGCCTCGGCAATGAGCCTGCTCTTTGGAGCAGGGGGGAGATATAGGTGATATTCATGTTCAAGGCCACGGCCACAGTCCCATGGGAGTTGGAAGCGGTTTCAAAAGCCTCATCCATCAGGGCAAATAATGCCCCACCATGGGCCATGCCTAAGAAGTTCTCCATATCTGGAGTGAATTTCATTTCAACCCTGGAATATCCTTCATCTAGGTCTAAAAGCTTGATCCCGAACTTTTGAGCAAAAGGTTCCCTTTCTACTTTTTTGAAGATGGCTTCCTTTACCTTCTCGTCCATAAGACCCTTCTCATACAGAGCTTAATTTTTATTAAAATCTATTCATTTCAAAGTAAAAGGTCAACACTTCGACGTCGAAGCCTAAAGGAGGGGTTTGACTTCGGCGTGAGCTCAGTCGAACGCTCAGGGTTGACCCTGCACTTCGATAAACTCAGTGTCCTGAGTCTGCCGAAGGAAGCGGCGCTTTTCTACCCCGCCTTCAAAAACGGGGCTTAGCGCCGTCGAACGGGTCAAGGGAATTGTTCCGATTTTTCAATTTCTGTGATATGATGCCATCCAATTGAAGCAAACGGATCATTCCGTCAGGGCGGGGGATTCATTCCATTTTTTTGTAACCTATCCAAAAAGATTTTTAAGAAAGGAGATCGCCATGGCTGGGGAGAAAAAATATTGGGACGCCGAAACAGAAACGATGCCCATCGATAAACTAAAAAAGCTCCAGGGAGAACGGCTTCAGGAGCTGGTCGCCTATGCCTATGAGAAGACGAAGTTTTATAAAAGAAAGTATGATGAGGCAGGTATCACGCCAAGCGATATTCACACCATCGATGATTTAAGAAAATTGCCACTCATTGAGGATGATGAGATTCGGAATGCCCCATTAGAGGACAAGCTCTCTGTCCCCTGGAGCGAGGTGAATCAGTGTTGTTCGAGTTCTGGAACCACGGGTTTTCCAGAACCTCTTGCGATGACCCGAAGCGATTTTGATATCGCGTGTATTGATTCTGCAGCGAGACTGGAATGGACAATAGGAGTCAGGCCCAAAGATATCGTTCAACATACCATGGGTCTGCCTTGTTTGAGCATGGTCAGCAGGGTATTGGGGGCAGCGACTGTGGGCGAACAGGCAGGGAGAGGCAGGCTGGAAAATCAGATCGTATTGGGGAAGATGATGCATGTCACCGTCCTGGAGACAATGCCGAGCATGGCTTTCCAATACTTTGAACGAGCCAAGGAGTTGGGCATTGATATCCGAGAGACAGATATACGGTTGATCGTCGGAATCGGTGAAGGCATAGCAGAATCCTACAAGAAGAAGGCGAAGGATGACTATGGTATTGTCTTTCGGGATTATTACGCTGCTTCCACAGCCGGTGAACTTGCCTCTGAATGTGATTTTGGTGGGGGGCTTCATATCAGCGCGGATAGGATTATCATGGAGACGGTCAATCCAGATACCCAACAAATGCTCGGACCGGGGGAAGAGGGGGAGTTAGTTGTCACCAACCTTATCCGCAGAGCGATCCCCAGGATCAGAATTAGGATCAGTGACGTAGCCAGCGTCCTCCCCGATAAGATTTGTCCATGTGGAAGGACACATCCCAAGATGTCCAAGGTAAGGGGGAGGATGGTTCAGATCATAGATATCAAAGGAAAGAAACTCTTTCCCATTGATGTTGAGGAGGCTCTTGGCACTGTCCCTGAGCTGGGATTTGACTACCAAATTATTTTTGATAAACCCAAGTTAGAGAGGCTCAAGCTAAAAGTGGAATATAAACCTGAGGTCAAAGATGCTCGTCCATTGGTCAAAAAGGTCGAAGAGGCCATTCACAATGGACTTGGAGTTGAGAGCGATGTTGAACTCGTTCCCAAAGGAAGTATCGGGCGCGTCCTGTTCAAAGCTCAGCGGGTGATCACAACCTATCAGAAGAGTTAAGCGGGAAAAGAATATTTTCCGTAATACTTTAGCCTTTTGAAAGAACCTTATGTTTAACCATGATAGCGTCATTCCCGCGAAAGCGGGAATCCAGAATCGACAGAAAAATCTGGGCTCCTGCTTTCGCAGGAGCGACAAGCCTTTTTAGGCTATGATATTTTCATGGATTTTCAAACCGCCAAAGTGGTATGCTTTTTCTAATCCCACTCCTCCAACTTTTTTGGGGTTTCTTGCCTCAGGCGTTTCTTTTTGGAGTGGAACTTCTTTCCTTTCACTCTCTTTTCGATGGAGCTCAATGGGACCGAGGTGGGTATCCGGCGCCTCCTCGGCCTATTCAATTTAATGAGGCGCTCACGAAGCCTTTCCAGGGCAAGTTTTCGATTTTCTGCCTGGGATCGATGTTCCGTAGCGATCACTGTGATCCCGGAAGGTAGATGCTTTAAGCGGACAGCGGTTTCAACCTTATTTTTCCTCTGACCACCCGGCCCACTCGATCGGTACGTTTCAATTACCACCTGCTTTTTAAGAACTCGATGATCCGCGTCAAACCGCTGTTGCATGGGTTTGATCTCCTTTAAATTCCAAATTACAAATTCCAAATCCCAAACAAATTAGTCATGGCCAATTGGCCACCCACGAACATTGAAAATAAAGGTGTCATTCCCGCGCAGGCGGGAATCCAGGATAATATCAAAGAAGTGGATTCCTGCTTTCGCAGGAATGACAAAAATGGTACTTTTTATTTTCTACGTAATCCAAAATTCCAATTTCTAATGACCCAAACAATTATTTGAAATTTTGAATTTTAGTCATTCCTGCCTGCCGGCAGGCAGGGGAAATTATTTGTAATTTGGTGCTTGAGATTTGGAGCTTATAACTCTATGCTCTCAGCGCCATGCCCTATGCGTCTTTCGTCTCGACATCCGCATGGTGTTTGATGACCAGAGCATCTACCATAAAAATCACATCTTCAGCGATGTTCGTCGCATGGTCTGCAATTCTCTCCAAGCATCGGGCTACGATCATCAGGTGGACGGCTCGAGTAATGGTCTTTGGGTCTGACATCATATAGGTGAGGAGTTCTCTTACCACCTGATCATTTAACCCGTCGACCAGATCGTCCCTTTCACAAACGGATCGGGCCAGTTTGGAGTCTCGATTTACAAACGCATCTAAAACATCCTTGACCATCGATTGGGCAATCTCAGCCATCCGGGGAATATCGATATAAGGTTTGAGCTGAGGTTCCTGGTTTAATGAGATGGCACGTTCGGAAATATTCACTGCCTGGTCACCCATCCTTTCCAGGTCGGTGATGATCTTCATCGCCGAGGTGATGAAGCGGAGGTCAGTCGCCATCGGTTGCCTTAAAGCGAGAAGCTTTAAACACATATCATCGATGGTAATTTCCATTTTGTTAATTCGATCTTCAAACTCAAACGTCTTCTGGGCATGATCAGAATCTCTCTTGACTAGAGATTGTACCGCATCACGGATTGCCTCTTCTACCATCGCTGCCATCTTGAGAAGATTCTCCTTCAATTCCTCTAATTCTTTTTGAAAATGCGTTTCTGTAATCATCCTTCGCTCCTTCTTCTACTTTATTTGTTATTTTTTTAACCGAAACGTCCAGTGACATAATCTTCAGTTTGCTTGTCTCTGGGTTTGGTAAAAATTTGATAAGCCGTTCCTTCCTCAACCAACTCACCATTCAAAAAAAATCCTGCCCGGTCAGCCACCCGGGATGCTTGCTGGATGTTGTGGGGAACCAAGATGACCGTCAACTCTTTTTTTAATTGGATGAGCGTTTCCTCAATGCTCGCTGTAGAAATGGGATCCAATCCCGAACAGGGCTCGTCGAGCAGAAGGACCTCTGGTTCCAAAGCCAAGATACGGGCAATACAGAGGCGTTGCTGTTGTCCGCCTGAGAGTCTGAGGGCAGAGGTGTGAAGGCGGTCCTTAACCTCTTCCCAAAGGACAGCAGATCGAAGTGCTTTTTCGACAATTTCATTCAATAGGCTCTTTCGATTTGTCCCGCTCAGCTTAGGACCATAGGCAATATTGTCAAAGATGGACATGGGAAGTGCGGTGGGAAGGTCGAAGACCATGCCGATTCGTCTCCTCAATTGAGTGACACTCTGTTTCGGATCATAGATATCTTTCCCGTCCAACAGAATGGTTCCGGTATGTTTTGCTCCAAAGATCAGGTCTGTCAAACGGTTGAGACTTTTGAGGAGTGTGGTCTTTCCACTTCGGGCCGGGCCAAAAATAGTAAAAATCTCTTTGGGTTTAATATCGAGGTTGATATCTCGGAGAGCTTGAAAAGAATCGTAAAAGAAGTTGAAATCTTTAATCAGGATCTTGTTCTCTTGGAGCATCGCTTCTCTCTTAGCTTCGATGACGAATATAATGGTTGAGTAACCAATTGGCTACAATATTGATAAAAAGAACGAGCAGGATTAAAACGGCTCCAGTGCCATAGGCCATCTCCATCGAAATGCCTTCGCGAGCAAGGATGTAGAAATGGACGGCCATCGTCCGGATGGGTGAAAAAAGGGAAGTGGGCATCACCAGAGAGGACCCAGCCGTCAGGATGATCGCGGCCGTCTCCCCAATGCTCCGACCGATGCTCAGGATGATCCCCGTGAAGATCCCGGGTAATGCATTCGGTAAGATAGCGCGAGTTACTGTTTGCCATTTCGTCCCACCCAAAGAAAAACTTACTTCCCGATAAGTATTGGGAACCGTCTTGACCGCTTCTTCGGCTGTGCAGATGATGGTGGGCAAGATCATGGCAGCCAAAGTCAAACCTCCTGAAAGGATAGACCATCCCATGTTGAGTGTGATAACGAAAAAGACAAATCCAAAGAGTCCAAAGATAATGGAGGGAACCCCTGACAAACAATCCGTTCCAAAACGGATGATACGACTGATGCGGCCCTCTCTTGTATATTCTCTTAAAAAAATGGCTGTCCCCACACCCAATGGCGTAGCAACTAAGACAGCCACTACAGTCAGGGCAATGGTTCCGATGATCGTGGAGAAGATGCCGCCCTCTCGCCCCATATTTTTAGGAGCATCGAGAAAGAAGCGGAGGTGAAGGATAGGCAGTCCCTCCTTTAAAATCTGGAAGAGGATTAAGACCATCACTCCAATGGTCAATAGGGCAGCTATCCAGATAAGGATCTTTGCGATGCTCTGGGTCAGATATCTCGTTCGGTTAATCGTCAATGGGCCCTCCTCCTTGATAGGAAGATGGCCAGGGAGTTGAGGATCATAATGATGAAGAAGAGAACCACTCCAGTAGCAAAAAGGGCCTGCCGATGGTCCCCCGAGGCATAACCCATTTCAATCCCAATATTGGTGGTGAGTGTCCTGGCTGAATCGAGGAAGGAGGTGGGCATCTTGACTGCATTTCCTAAAATCATGATCATGGCCATGGTCTCTCCGATGGCTCGACCCATCCCTAAGATGATACTGGCCACAATCCCGGACCTGGCTGCAGGGATCAGCACTCGCCATATGGTCTGCCAGTGGGTTGCTCCTAAAGCGAGGGCTCCTGCCTTGTAGGAGGGTGGAAGAGCCCTTAGAGAGTCTTCTGATATGCTGATGATCGTGGGAAGGATCATGAATCCGAGGATCAGAGATCCGGAGAGAATGCTCAGGCCAGGACCTCCCAAATAGTTTCGAACGAGAGGCACAAGGACGATCAGGCCCCAGAACCCATAGATGACCGACGGGATGGCAGCCAAGAGTTGAATGGTTGGCCTCAAGATCATTCCGGCTGCGGGTGAAACCCATTCACATAGGAAGATGGCGCAAGCTAAACCCAATGGGATGCCAAGGACCAGAGCTCCTATCGTGACCCAGAATGAACCGACAATCATGGGGAGAATGCCAAAGGACCCCTGGCTTGGAACCCATCGTTCACCTAAAATGAAAGCTCCAGGACCGATCTTCCAGATCAAGGGAACTCCCTGCTCGAAAATGAAGAAGGCGATCAGGGCCAAGATTGAAATCGAGGAAAGGGCGATCAGTAAGAAAATTCTTTCGATGATCTTCTCTTTGATTTCCATGTTCACTTCTTAGAGGATTTGGAGAGGATGCTGACCAGCCCCTCTTTAGCAAGCAAATTCTGTGCATCTGGGCTTAATACGAAATCTAAAAAAGCCTTTGCTTCTTCTGCAGGTTCACCATCGAAAACGAAAAGGAAAGGCCTAACCAGTGTATATCTCCCTTTTTTAATATTGCTTAAGTTCGGTTCAATTCCTGAAATTTTCAAAGGCTTCACCTTCTCGTTGACCAGGCCTAAAGAGATATAGCCAATGGCATTGGGATCGCTTGCAACAACCTGGCGAATGGCACCATTCGAATCTTGAACCAGAGATTCAAGACTGATTTCCTCTTTTCCCATGACCATCTTTTGAAAGGCCTCCCGTGTCCCTGATCCTTCCTCACGAGTGACCAAAACGATGGGATGGGTAGGATTACCCACTTCCTTCCAATTTCTTATCTTTCCAGAGAACACCTGTACAATCTGGGCTAACGTCAGATCGTTAACAGGATTTTTGGGGTTCACGATGACAGCAATGGCATCCTTGGCAATGGTCACGGCGTAGAGGTTTCTCTCTTCTGGCATGAGAGAACGGGAAGACATACCGATGTGCGCTGCATGGGTTCTGACTGCCTCGATTCCAGCAGTGGACCCACCCCCCTGAACATAGATGTGTGACCCCGGATGGCGAGACATATATTCTTCAGCCAATAATCCGGCAAAAGGCTCAACAGAAGTAGAACCCGCTACAGTGAACCCGGCCTTAGATCTCTGGCAACCCAAACAGAGTGAAATGGTCAAAAGAAAATAAAGGAAGCACAATAAAAAGTTTTTTTCGAGGTCCCTCTTCATCATTTTAAATCCAAATTTCAAAGCTCCAATGCCAAACGAATGTCAAAGTTCAAAATCTAAAATATGTTTGAAATTTGCCTGCCTGCGGTAGGCAGGAGATTTGGGTTTGATTTGGCATTTGGGTTTTGACATTTGACCCTCGCCTTTTAGCTATCCATATCTTCCTGTGACGTAGTTCTCAGTCCTCTGGTCATTGGGCCGTGTAAAGATATCTCCAGTTAGGCCATATTCCAGTAATTCCCCAAGCAGAAAAAAACCAGTCCAATCAGAAGTTCGGGCTGCCTGCTGCATGTTATGGGTGACAATGACAATAGTATAGTTCTTTTTTAACTCCTGCATCAACTCTTCAATCTTAAGGGTTGCCAGAGGATCGAGGGCAGAACAGGGTTCATCCATCAGGATGACTTCGGGCTCAACGGCCAAAACCCTTGCGATGCAGAGACGTTGTTGTTGTCCCAGAGTGAGTTCCAATGCATCCATATGGAGGCGATCCGATACTTCGGACCAGAGAGCTGAGGCCTTAAGACTCCGCTCAACCTTCTCTTCAATCTTCCTTCTCGGGAGGACTCCTAATACTCTGGGACCAAAGGCCACATTTTCAAAAATACTCTTTGGAAATGGGTTGGGGCGTTGAAAGACCATCCCAACCCTCTGCCGGAGGGAAACGACATCCATATCCGAGTGATAGATATCCTCTGCGTCGAGTGTAACGGTTCCTTCAATACGTGTGTTAGGGATGAGTTCGTTTAGCCGGTTGAGGGTTCGGAGAAAAGTCGATTTCCCACATCCAGAAGGACCGATCAAGGCAGTGATCTGGCGCTCTCTGATAACAATGTTGATATTTTTGAGGGCATGGTTAGACCCGTAATAGAAATGAAGCCCTTGTGTCTCCATCTTTACGATGGGATTCGATTCTGTCATTGGAACACTTTCATGGAGAGTGAAATGTTTCGATTCCGTTTGAAATTACCAGATTATGATCTTCTGATCAAGTAATTTCTATTGGAAGGATAGGGGAAGGTTGACTGATGTCTATTTATTATTCGAGGCAAAAATTAAGTGGGATGAATAGTAGTCATACCGCCTTTTTTTTAACTAACCAATCTTTGATGTGTTCTTCTATCTTGTCCCTCACTTCTCGAAACTTCATCAACTTTTCGTCATCGGATCCCACCATTGTTGAAGGGTCTTCAAAAGACCAGTGCAATCTCTGAACGATTCCAGGAAATGTCGTGGGGCACTGTTTCTCACCTTCTTCGCACAGAATAATCATATAGGCGAAGTGTATTTTCCCCATATATTCTTTGAGGTGTTTAGAGTAATGACTGCTGAGACTTATTCCAACTTCTTCCATGACACGCTCAGCATATGGGTGGATACCCTTCGGCTCTGTTCCTGCGCTGTACGCCTCAAAATCGGCTCCCCCATATTTCCTTAGGAAGGCCTCGGCCATTTGACTTCGGGCCGAATTGCCTGTGCATATAAAAAGAACTTTGATTTTGCTCATCGGCCATCTCCTTTATCCCTCTTCTTTAACGTCAGCATGATGTTTAATGACGAGGGCATCAACCATAAAGATCACATCTTCAGCGATATTCGTGGCATGGTCTGCAATTCTCTCCAGGCATCGGGCAACGATTATCAGGTGGACTGCCCGGGTAATGGTCTTTGGATCAGACATCATATAGGTAAGTAGTTCTCTCACCACCTGATCGTTTAACCCATCGACCACATCATCCCTCTCGCAAACGGAACGAGCCAGTTTGGAGTCCCGGTTTACAAAAGCATCCAAGACATCCTTGACCATCGATTTGGCAATCTCAGCCATTCGAGGAATATCGATATATGGTTTGAGTTGAGGCTCCTGGTTTAAGGAGATGGCGCGCTCGGCAATATTCACTGCCTGATCACCCATTCTTTCCAGGTCGGTGATGATCTTCATCGCCGAGGTAATGAAGCGGAGATCAGCTGCCATCGGTTGCCTTAAAGCGAGAAGTTTCAAGCACACATCATCGATGGCGATTTCCAATTTGTTAATTCGATCTTCAAACTCAAACGTCCTCTGGGCAAGATCAGAATCTCTTTTAACGAGAGATTGTACCGCATCACGGATGGCCTCTTCTACCATCGCCGCCATCTTTAGGAGATTCTCTTTCAATTCCTCTAATTCTTTTTGAAAATGGGTTTCCGTAACCATCATGATCTCTTTCTTCTCTTTCCTTCTATCTAACCAAAGCGTCCGGTGATGTAATCCTCTGTCTTCTTGAGGCCCGGGCGCGTGAAAATCTTCTCTGTATGGTCCACTTCGATGAGCTCCCCCAAATAGAAAAAGGCTGTATAATCAGAGACCCGAGCAGCCTGCTGCATGTTGTGGGTGACGATGACGATGGTATACTTCTTTTTCAACTCCTGGATGAGTTCTTCAGCCTTTTGGGCGGCTGGGTTATTTCCCATCTCGCTGTTCCTTTAGCCAAGCCCTGATACCTTGCTCCAATTGGTTTCTCACTTTCCGAAATTTGGCCAACTTTTCATCATCCGAACCAACGAAAGCTGCAGGATCTTCAATCGGCCAATGTATCCTCTTCCCAAATCCAGGAAAAGTCGTTGGACATTTTTCTTCCGCTTCGTCACAAACAGTGATCAAATATGCGAAATGGACTTTTCCCATATACTCCTTGACATGTTTCGAATACTGCCGGCTGAGGTCTATGCCAACTTCCTTCATGACGCGCTCGGCATAAGGGTTGACACCTTTGGGTTCAAGTCCAGCGCTGTATGCCTCAAATTGATCTCCCCCATGCTTTCTTAGAAGGGCCTCAGCCATTTGACTCCGGGCAGAATTGCTTGTGCATAGAAATAAGACTTTAGCTTTGCTCATAGCTTAATCTCCTTGGGCTTCTGGCCCCGAATGAAGATCCCGAGGCCACAAATCATGTTTTGCGTCCAATTACCTCCACTGGCGATCTTTCGTGCTTAGCCAAATTTCCCGGAGAGATATTCTTCCGTTTTCTTATCCTTGGGGGCGGTAAACATCTTTTCGCTTAGTCCGAACTCGACGAGCTCACCCAAGTAAAGAAAGGCAGTGAAATCCGAAACACGGGCCGCCTGAGCGATGTTGTGAGTGACGAGAATGATCGTAACTGTATCCTTTAGCCGCAAAATTAACTCCTCGATATGGGAGGTCGCTTTCGGATCCAGGGCAGAAGTGGGCTCATCGAGGAGAAGTACTGCAGGCCCCATAGCAAGGGCACGGGCGATACAGAGTCGCTGCTGCTGCCCGCCGGAGAGAAAGGTTCCCCTTCTGTGAAGGGTCCCATTGACCTCTTCCCAAAGAGCCGCCTTCCGCAACGACTCTTCAACGACTCTTTCCTTCTCATCCTTGGCTAATCGGATCCCGTTCAGATTGTATCCTGCAATCACATTGTCATAAATACTCATCGTGGGAAATGGATTGGGCTTTTGGAAAACCATCCCAATTTGCCTTCGCACAATGATGGGATCCGTGGCATAGATGTCTTCATTATCCAGAAAAATCTTACCAGAGACCTTGGCATCGGGGGTTAACTCGTGCATCCGGTTGATGCAGCGAATGAGTGTCGTCTTGCCACAACCCGATGGCCCCATAATAGCCGTGATCTTATTCCTGGGAATCGAAAGGTCGATGTCCTTCAAGACCGCATTTTCGCCAAAAAAGGCGCTGAATTTTTCAATCCTCAAAACTGTACTTTCCATTTTCTTGTCACAAACTTGGTAAGGAGATTCAGCCCTAAAACAAGTGCGACCAAAACAAAAGAAGCCCCCCAGGCAAGCGTATGCCACTCAGAATAGGGGCTCGTGGCATAATTGAATATCATCAAAGGGAGACTATTGACAGGCTTAAGAATGTTAAGGTTCATGAACGGACTGCCAAAGGCGGTAAAAAGCAGTGGAGCCGTCTCCCCGGCAACCCTCGCTATGCTCAGCAGCACCCCTGTCACTATGCCGCTTAGGCCTGCCGGCAGGATCACTTTTATAATCGTTCTAGGATATGAGACCCCTAAAGCCAAGGAAGCTTCTCTTAGGGAATCCGGAATGAGTTTTAAGGTTTCTCCTGTTGCCGTGACAATAACCGGCAGCATCATCAACCCAAGGGCCACCGCACCCGAAAGAGCCGAAAAGGAGCCCATAGGTACGACCACCCATGTATATGCGATGATACCAATGACAATGGAGGGGATTCCCTGCAATATCTCGATGGACAATCTCGTAAAGTATACGAACCTTCCCTTTCTGTATTCTGAAAGGAAAATGCCGGCGAAGACACCCAGAGGAACAGAAAAGAGAATTGAGATAATAACCAGAATAAACGTTCCTATGATCGCGTTCAGAATTCCTCCACCGGTCTCACCTACAGGTTTGGGAAGCTGGGTAAGGAATTTCCAGTTGATAGCAGAAATTCCCTTACTGGTTATGAAAAAAATGATAAAGAACATAGGGAGTATGCAGGCGAAAGAGAGGAGGATAATGATGATTTTGAATGTTTTATCCGCCAAAATTCTTCTTCGAATCGGGAATTCTCTCATGTTATACCCCTGCCCCCATGCGGCGGATGATGATTTTGCCAATGACGTTTATAATAGTGGTGACGATGAAGAGGACGAGTCCCAACTCAATCAGACTCGCGAGGTATAGACTTCCTGTAGCTTCTGTGAATTCATTGGCAATGACGCTCGCCAAAGTATTGCCAGGGCTAAAAATATTAGTCGGAATAAAATTTGAATTGCCAATGACCATTGTAACGGCCATTGTCTCTCCGAGAGCTCTTCCCAGTGCGAGAAGGATACCTGCAAATATGCCGGAATAGGCGTAAGGAAGGGTTACTTTCCGTATAACCTCGAATCTGGTTGCCCCGAGCGAAAGGGCCGCTTCCTTGAGATCGGAAGGGACTAGGCTGATCACTTCTCTGCCGATGGATGCTGAATATGGAATGATCATGATTGAAAGGACCAGAGATGCGGTAAATATCCCCACCCCATAAGGCGATACACCCACTTTGGTCTCCAGCCCCCTTATGACGGGAGTCAGAAGGAATAGTCCACAGAATCCATAAATGACCGAAGGAATGCCTGCCAACAGTTCAATCATACTTTTTATAAACATTGATGCAGTACCATGTCTGAAATACTCGCCCAAAAAGATGGAGATGGGTAAGGAGAAGATGAGCGAAAGGATAAGGGCTAAAAAGGAAGTAGCAAGAGTGCCGATGAGAAAAGGAAGAGCTCCGAACTCGCTCTTGACCGGGTCCCATGTTATTCCAGCGAGAAATCCCAGACCAAAATGTCGAATGGCTGGAAGAGAAGAAAGCAGTAGCGAAAAGAAGATAGCCACAAGGAGAATCAGCACACAGATTGCTGCAAGATAGAGTATTTTGCGAAAGGAAGATTCTGACATAACGAATTTATACTGATTCACCGTTTTTGCATCGACCTTTAAAGCCAGAACATCTGCGTTACTATGATCGGCCATTAGATCCACCTATCGAATTAGTCCTGAAATGAAACACTTTCTCCGTCCTTTTTGATTTTAATCCCGTTAAAGGTTGCTCTTCTATTTCGGAGTTGTTGTTGAAAACGTCGGGAAAAAACAGGGTGGGAACAAATTCCACCCTGCCTCCTGCGACTCTACTTCATTAACGGGTTTCCTTTGTAGGAAATCGATCTAATCAATTTCTCCGCCTTTTCCGCAGCCTTCTTTGAAAGCGGAGAATAATGGAGGGGCTCAGCTTGCTTTTGTCCCTCATGGGTCATCCACCAGAGCATTTTAACGAGTTGCCTTGCCTTCTCCTCGGACCTGTCTGCGTAATTCTGCTCTTTGTAGACTAAAACCCAGGTAAAGCCGCTTATGGGGTAACCATCTGCAGCCCCCGTATCAGTCAGGCTTACTCTCATGTCATCCGGCAAATCGGTATCTGCAGCCAGGCTTATAGAAGCGATAGTTGAAGTCACAAACTTACCTTTCTTGTTCTTTACAGTTCCATAAAGCATCTTGTTCTGGAGAGCATAGATGAGCTCGACATAGCCAATGCTTCCGGGCGTCTGCTTTACCAAGCCTGCAACACCTTCATTGCCCTTTCCGCCCAACCCGGTTGGCCAATTTAAGGAAGTACCCCTTCCAACCTTTTCTTTCCATTCAGAGCTGACCTTGCACAAATAGTCGCTGAATATGAAGGTCGTTCCACTTCCGTCCGACCTATGTATCACTGTAACAGCCATATCAGGAACCTTTATTCCGGGATTAAGCGCAGAAATGCGAGGGTCGTTCCATTTCTTTATTTTCCCAAGGAAAATGTCGGCGATAATATCCGGTGTAAATTTCAATTCTGGGTCCCCGGTTAAGTTGTAGGTAATAACATCTGCACCCGCACATATGGGTATATGTAAGATTGGGGCGACTGCCTCTTGCATGTCTTTGTCGCTCATAATTGCATCAGAACCCCCGAAATCGACAGTCTTATTGATCAGTTGCCGTATCCCTCCACCTGAACCTATAGACTGATAGTTCACCTTCACTCCGTACTCTTTGTTATAGACATCAAACATTTTTGAGTACAGTGGATATGGAAACGTGGCACCTGCTCCGATGAGCTCCGTCTCTTTCGCAAGACCCGTACTGCAAAAAATTAACGAAACAAATAAAATAGTGAGAAGTTTCAAAACTCTTTCCATTCTATACCTCCTTTAGGTTTATTCTTTAGCATAATTGTTGTTTGTTACATTTCTGTTACGGTTTTTTAACATTTTGGTTAAACTTCTTTCGCCCTCGTTTTAGACATATTTTTCAGTGCTTTTTCTCACCTCCCTTCCAAGATTCCTGCGGAGAAACCAGGGTCTGCGAATTTGCCCCACCACGGGGTCTTTAAGGGGCACTCCCGAAAACCGGAGGTCGATAAGGGCTGGTTGAAATACTTCGTTCTCCTCGCAATAGTTTCTTTGCATTGATAATTGCCTCGGATAAATCCTGCTCGGGATTTTGAGAAATGTCTCCATGACCTGGAAAGATCTTTGATATCTTCCGAGCCTCCAGTCGTGTGATGGAATTGATGTAATCTCCCACGCTTCCAGATTCGGCAATATAGGAAAGGGTGCCTCCCGCAAACACCGTATCTCCTGAGAAAAGAACCTTTGTTTTGAACTCATAGATGCATATGGAGCCTGACGTATGTCCCGGCGTATGGATTACTTCAAGAGTATGACTTCCGAGGTCGAAAAGTGATCTATTCTCCAACCAGAGATGTACGCGGAGCGGCACCTCGTTCAGGTCTCCAGAACGGTAGAGGGTCACATAGTGATCTTCGAGAGTAATCTTGGTTGCCGCGAAACGGTGTGCAGCGATCAAAGAAGATTCCTGGAAATACCGGTTGGAACCGATGTGATCCAAATGCTCATGGGTATTGATCACCACGTCGATGTCCCTAACCTTCAGGCCCAAACTGAGGAGTTGTTCCTGAAGATAAAGAAAATTTTGGTCCAGGCCTGAATCGATCAAAACATTTCGATAAGCTGCACGGACCAGATAATTGTGACTACCTTTTCCTTCCCCTTTTAAAAGATAGATATCTTGCTGGATCTCTTCTGTTTTAGCTCCCATTGCTTTTCCCCTTAAAACTTCGTTTGGCTTGTTCTGCCGGCTGCACAATATCGAAAATCCGATCCAAACGATTTTCCTTAAAATAACGATAAAGACTCGGCCTCAAGGAGCAGAGTTTAACCTCTCCACCCATGAGTTGAAATTCTTTCTTGATCACATTCAAGACCCCCAAGATGGAAACGGCCTCCTTTTCCCCTACCTCTTCCAAATCAACGATCACTTTTGGGTATGATTTTTGAAGATAAGGAGTGACGGACTCCTTTGTAAGCAGACGGTCGTTCACTTCAGCAGTGCCGGATAATTTGATGACTAGGATATTCCCCTCTTCTTTAAATTCATAATTCATTACTGTTCTTCCTTTTGATTCAAATGACTTCATGAGCTCTTTCCGTCCCTTTTGCTCTAAAATTGCCCTTAACGGATAAGAGGTTAGAAAACGTGTTGCCCTCTCGGGGTATTGTTATTTTGCCTAACTAAAATCGAACTTTCTTCTGACTTCATTAAGGCCAATTAGGCTATTTATTTTTATCAAAAGTTTTAAGTATCGAAATCTTAATAAAAAGGAATTTACTTTCCTCCGCATCATCACCTGAAGACCTCCTCTCGAAATCTGTTCCTGCCAGTTCAAGTCAGTTTCCTTTTCTCTATCAAATTCTCATTTCCCAAGCTTCCAAAAGTTCCCTCTTCCTTCTTAATAGCACCAAATCCCCCATATTCTGTGCAAACCCTTCTTAACCTAATGTTAATCTGGTCAGAGCCTTTGAGTAAAAACCCTTTTCCGCTGCAAAGTGGACAGATCACCATCCCATATTTTTCCGGGGCAAATTTCTTATCCATGGTTGTCTCCTCCTTGATTTTCCAAGAATGATTTCAGTGCCTCTTATCACCCCATAACTTAACTAATTTGTCTTGTGATGGGAAAATCACCTTCCTTCATGTCGTCACAAAGTGCCCCCTCCCTATCTTGTTTTGGGTGCCCGGCTACCTTGAGTGATTGAAGATTTTCTTGGATCTGATCAATAATCTCTCCACAAAAGATGCATTTCCATCCCCAAGAATATCCTCCATAGTCACAGAACTTCTTGGAAATCATGGTACCACCACAGCGATGACAATTCATCTGAACCTCCTAAATGATTTTAGTATCCTTATTGAAACAAATAAATGTCACGATTTGATGACATTAATATGAAATTCTTGTTAAGGGCGGGCAAGGATTTTACAAAGATCCCTTTAAGAATGTCGAATGCACATTACTTTCATAATTTGAACATTTCCCAATGGGCAACAGGATGGAAAACGTGCTCCCCTTTTGAGGCTCGCTCTGAACCAATATCCTGCCTCCATGTAAATCCACTACTTCTTTGACGAACGAAAGGCCCAAACCAGTGCCGGCCTCCACAGAACTATTCCTTCCCCTATAAAAAGGCTCAAAAATCCTTTCGATTTCATCTTCCCCAATTCCGATTCCTGTATCTTTAATGGAAATTTCAACGATCCCTCCATCTTTCCATCCGATGTAGGGTGTTACTGCTACCTCTATCTTTCCACCTCGCGGTGTGAACTTCAGAGCATTACTTAAAAGGTTTTCGATGGCTCGTAACAATAATTGGTCTTGACAGTAAACAGGAGGGATAGGAGGTGAAGCCTCAAAATGAATCTCGATATTCTTATCCCTGCTCGCCTCTTTTAGTAAATCGATCGCTTGCTGAACTATTGGCTGTATTTCGATTTCTTTCATCTCCCCTTTATTTTTCTGTGACAAATGATCAGAAGAGAGCAATGTATCGTCTATCCATCGGGTCAGATGGATACTGCTGTCATAGATGTTTTTGAGAATCTTGACTTCCTCTTCGTTCTGACTCCTTCTGAGCATTCTTTTTGCGGAAGCCCCCATGGAGAGAAGGGGATTCTTTAGATCATGCACGACTCTTTTGAGGTCCGTTTCCTTCTTCTGGATCGAGGAATGAAGAGAATCCATTTCTTCTTTTAGTTGACACACGGCCCTTTTCTTTTCGACCAGCTTTTCAACTCGAAGGATCAATTCATGAAGAGAAAAAGGCTTGGTGAGATAATCGTCGGCCCCAAGCTCAAGGCCATAGACCTTGTCTTCTGGCATGGCTCTGGCGGTGAGCATCAATATTCCCATCTCATTGATCTCTTTTTTTTGACTACGACGGATCAGGCGACAGAGTTCCCAGCCATCAATACCTGGCATCATCAGGTCGAGGATGAGGAGGTCAGGGTTTTCTGATTCGATTCTCTCCCAGGCCTCAAATCCATCGTAGGCGTTGATCGTTTTATATCCTTTTTTCTGAAAGTTATAAGAGAGCATCTCCACAAGATCTCTTTCGTCATCGGCGATTAAGATCTTAGCTTTTCCGGGACCCTCCCAATCCTTTTCGTCGTCCATAATCGTTTCTCCAAATGCTTCACGATTCTCGATCTGAGGCGGAATACTACTTTCTATCCCATCTCTAAAGAAGAAGAGGCTAACACTCTTCTCAATAATAGCTTTCTTGACATCTTCCTTATCCTTTTCGGCAAGGATGAGTGACTTCCAAGAGGTGAGGTGATGGCGTTCATGAAAATCGGAACTGGCCAAGAAAGGGAAACGTTCCAATCCGATAATGGGAAAGAGGTCTTCGCGGTTGGCAATCTCCCATGCATCAATTTTACCTACATATCTCTCCCGATATTTCCATAGATGGAGAGGATGCCTCTGAATAGATACGGTGTCCCCTTGTAAGAAGTAGGAAAGCTTCAAATGGGGATGAGAAGCAATCGCAAGGCCGCCCTGACGATGAATCTCTTTGATCACGCCCTCTGCATCTTGATTTGGATTTACGCCTTCCTTCAAATCAATACCAAGGATATGGTAATCTTCAAGCAGATTGCAAATCTCCATGCCTGGGATGACCAAGAGATCATAGGCCGCCTTGGCCCAACTCGAAACCTCTTCGATCTTGCGAAAATAGGTTTCCACATCCTGAATTGACTTGCCTTCTTCACAGATTTCGAGACTCCTCGGGGATTGGGTATCAAAAAGATGGTCGGTGATGGCGATCGCATCGAAACCTGCTTCCCCATAAATCTCTACAATCTCCTCCACTGGCATGGACCCATCGCTGAAGGTTGAATGAATGTGCAAATCAGCCAGCAACCATTTTTTCATAGTTTTAGATTAACCCCTTAATGTGACAGGAAAATGTCAAAAAAACGAAAATTATGTGACATTTAATCCTTTTAAAGCTTGACCTTCTGCCGTCAATTTGTTAACTTTCGTTCACCATTTCGTTAATTCTGGGTTAAGAAGAGGGAGGGGGACGATGGAGAAAAAAACTCAACTTTCAGTGATCTTAACGAATGCACCTGGGGAACTTTCGAAACTCTGCGATGTGCTCAAAGCGGCAAATGTCAATATCCTAGCTATGAGCATTCAAAATGCAAAGGATTCGGTCAAAGAGCTTTATAACATGAGAGAAAAGACTGGGAGGAGGATTGCCCTGGCTGAGAGTTATCGGGGTATCTTAAAAGACTCTTCGGATTATTCCCTGATCCGACTACTGGTAGACAAAGCTCCCGAAGCGGAGAAGGCATTGATGAAAGCCAACCATCTGGTGGAAAACGAACAGGTGTTAGTATTTAGGTTGGTAAATCAGCCGGGAATGCTCGGAAGAGTGGCAAAAAAATTAGGTGAAGCCAATGTGAATATTGACTATATCTACGGTTCTGCTATGGAAGATGCCAAGGAATCCATTTTCGTTGTTCATATTGCAGAATCCGATTTGGGTCGAATCGAGAGTTCTTTTAAGGACCTTTAAACTTCATGGGATAATGGAATAATGGATCAAAGCGGCTCAGGTGACGGAAACTTGGCACGCCTGCCGGAAGGCAGGGGCATGGTCACGTTATTTTATATGTATCGGCAGGGTGAAATAGAAGGTTGAACCTTCCCCGAGCTTACTCTCTGCCCACACCCTTCCACCATGGGCTTGAATAATATGTTTGACAATGGATAGCCCGAGACCCGTTCCCCCTAATTCTTGGGACCTCCCTTTATCCACCCTGTAAAAACGTTCAAAAATTCTGGAAAGGTCTTCTTTTGGAATTCCAATGGCATTGTCTTTAATCACAACTCGAATCTCTCTTTGACCTTCTTCAAGGGCAGAGATCGAAATCTCTCCTGTCTCATGGCTATATTTGATGCCATTATCCAGAAGATTGATGAACACCTGTTCTAAATAACTTCGGTCCCCCATCACTTCAAGAGAAGGGGGAATGATGCTTCGTGAGATGGATATTTTCTTCTTCTCTGCCGCCTCTTTGACAAAATCCAAAACGTCATCGATCAGCTCTGAAAGGGGAAGACGTTCCCATTTCAGATAAAACTCTTTGGATTCGATCTTTGAAAGCGTCAAAAGGTCTTCAACAATTTTTGTCAACCGATCGGCATGTTTCTGGATGACCTGGAGAAATTGAGGTGCCACTTCTTCCTTGAGGGCCCCATCTAAAAGGGTTTCCGTATAACCCTTGATGGTCGTCAATGGAGTTCTCAATTCATGAGAGACATTGGCCACAAAATCCTGCCGGACCTTTTCTAACTCTTTCAAACGAGTGATATCATGAAAGACCGCAATGGCTCCTCGAATCCCTTCGTCCCCTCTCTCCCTCTCTTCAAGAGAGGGGAGAATTCCCACCACATTGACCTCGAAGGTTTTTCCTAAAGGCAAGGGAAGGTTTAGTTCGAAGGAGGTGCTATTCCCTTCCTGGATGACTTTTCGAATGGCTTCCTCTAATTCTGCATTTCGGATGATCTCCAAAGGTGTTCGGTTCGCCACATTCCTGGGAAGGAACAGGAGCTGACGAAGGGCATCGTTCGCCACAAGGATCCTTCCCCTCTCATCTACGACCAATACCCCTTCCGCCATACCTTTAAGAATCGTTTGAAAATAATCCCTCTCTGTAGAAATTTCATCAATCTTATTTCTGAGTTGAATTCCAATCTCATCAATAGCTTTCGATAACGTTCGCAGTTCTTCACGGGAATCGATCGTCACTCTTTGGTCTAAATGACTGGAAACCAACTGGATCGCCTTCTGGGTTAGGTCGTAAATCGGCTGAGCGAGAGACCTTGCCAATAGGTAGGCAAAAGGGATGACGATCACAAGGCCGATGAGAGAGGAGAAAAAGAGGGGATTTTTAAGAAAGTAATGAGAATATCCCTGAACGATAAGGAGGAGCAGGAGGAGGAGGAGAAAGAGAATCATCAATTTCCATTGAAATCTGAGTTTCATTCTTCTTCCTCTCGGAATCGATACCCCACTCCTCGGAGGGTCTCGATGGAATTTCCCAAAGGCCCAAGCTTTTCCCTTAAGCGGCGGATATGTGTATCCACTGTCCGGGCATACCCTTCATAAGTGTATCCCCAAACTTTATCCAGAAGTTGTTCTCGGGTTTGGACTCGCCCTCTTTTAGAGGCAAGTTCTAAAAGGAGTTTAAATTCTGTAGAGGTTAATTGAACGGAATTTTTTTTGATGAAAACTTGATGCCTGTCAACATCAATCAAAAGGTCGCCTATTTGAATCTTTTTCTCCCCTTCAGAAGGGGCTTCCTTCCTTCGAAGAATGGCCTTCACCCTTAAAACCAATTCCCTCGGACTGAAGGGTTTGGTGACATAGTCATCCGCCCCTAACTCAAACCCGATCACTCGGTCCATCTCTTCCACCTTTGCGGTCAACATGAGGATAGGGATCGATTGAGTGAGGGGATTTGCTTTGAGTGCTCTGCAGACATCTTTTCCGTCCATCCCCGGAAGCATCAAGTCTAAGATAATGAGACCGGGATGTTCCTTTTTTGCCCTTTCCAGGCCCGAAGCACCCTCCCTGGCGGTGAGGACAGAAAAACCAGACTGCTTCAGATGGTACTCTATCAGATCAACAATATCTTTTTCATCTTCAATAATTAGAATGGATTTCGTCTGTCAACCTCCTTCATGTTTTTAAAAAGTCGAAGAAAATTTTGGATGAGCTCGTCCGTTCACAGCACCGCGAACTCAGTGATTAGGGTCTGGACTTTGCTTCCATTTTGTCAAGATTCCCTCTCCATCTCCATGAGTTCGTGCTCCAGACCTGGAAGCTACCTATCCACAGACGGTGTAATTAGCAAGCCTCTCGAGAGCGAGCAACATTGCAGAATGATCTAATTCACTCCCTCCTTGTGCCGCCACGGCATTGAAGAGTTCCTGCGCCGTGGCCGTATTCGGCAAACTCAATCCCAAACTACGCGCTGATTGCAAGGCCAAGTTTAAATCTTTTTGATGTAATCGAATACGAAATCCAGGATCGAACTTACGGTTGATCATTCTTTCACCATGGAGTTCCAAGATCCGACTCTGGGCAAACCCTCCGAGCAATGCGGCCCTAACCTTTGATGGATCCGCCCCAGCTTTGGAGGCAAATAAAAGGGCCTCTGCAACCGCTTCAATCGTCAAGGCCACAACAATCTGGTTGGCGACCTTACAAGTTTGACCATCTCCATGATCCCCAATATGGACGATGTTCTTACCCATCCGTTCAAAATAAGGTTTGATCTTGTTGAACACTTCAACGGGTCCACCCACCATAATCGATAGGGTCGCATTCTCAGCTCCCACTTGGCCTCCTGAAACTGGCGCGTCCAACATCTCCACACCCATAGCTGCTAATCTTTTTGCAAATTCCTTGGTGGCAATGGGAGAGATCGAACTCATGTCCACAACAATGGCCCCTTTCTTAAGCCCATCTGCTACTCCATCTGGGCCGAACAAAGCAGCCTCCACATCAGGCGTATCCGGCACCATAATGAAGATGATCTCTGCCTTTTGGGCGACCTCTCTGCAGCAACTGCATGCCTTGCCACCTATGGCACATAGATGGGCTACGGATTCTTCCACCAGGTCACAAACATGGACGGTGTGACCTGCGGCCACCAAATGCTTCGCCATCGGTTTACCCATGATCCCCAGACCAATAAATCCAAGTTCTGCCATTATCTTCCTCCTTCCTTCAGATAAGGTTTGATCCATTCAAGGCCTTCTTCGGTTTTACCTACAGGAATGTATTCACAGCCGATCCATCCCTTATAGCCTGCCTCGTCAATGGAACGAAATAGATTGGTAAAATTGATCTCTCCGGTTCCTGGTTCGTGTCGCCCTGGATGATCCGCCAATTGAATATGTGCGATGCGGGGCAGGTGATGAAGAATCGTTTTTGTTAAATTCCCTTCCATGATTTGCATGTGGTAGATGTCGTATTGAAGCCAAAGGTTGGGATGATGGACATCCTCAAACAACTGAATTGCATCCCTCGTGTGTACCAAATAAAAGCCAGGAATGTCCTGATCATTCAAAGGCTCAATGAGTAACTCAATGCCTTCTTTTTCCAAAGCCCTTGCGGCAAATCGCAAGTTATCCACCAGTGTTTGACGAGTGTTTTCTGAAGGCATCCCCTGAGGAGTTTTTCCTACAAGACAGTTGAGACGAGAACATTTCAGGGCTTTGGCGTACTCAATAGCCAGCCCCACACCCTCTTGGAATTCCCCCTCTCGTCCTGGCAGGCATGCAATCCCCCGCTCTCCAGCCTGCCAATTACCGGCTGGCAGATTGTGTAAAATCTGCTCCAGTCCGTATTTCCCTAACTGGTTCACCAGTTGATCCTTATTCAATCCAAAAGGGAACAGGTATTCAACCGCTTTGAAACCAACCCTGGCTGCCCGCTCAAAGCGATCCAGGAAATCAACTTCATTAAACATCATGGTGAGATCAGCGCTAAATTTCGGCATACGGATTCTCCTCAATCCTTGTCATTACAAAGTCAGTTAGACCATGAAAGGAATATGGAAAATTACAGACTTTGAAACCATCAGGGTTTCTAATACAAACGCAATAAATAAAATTACATGGGCCAAAATCAAAATAGATGCAGAAACCAGTTCAGCATGACATAGAGGGGGTCATTCCGAACTTGTTTCGGAATCTCAATGTTTTCAATGAACATGTAACAATACTAAATACGTTTGTATTAACTCTCATCAGATTTGCCAATCATCATAACATATTTTTTGAGCTTATGGGTAGCTTTGCAGAGATGGAAGCATGAAAATAATGGGTGGCCTCCATTATCAAGTAATAATATTTCTTGATTTACTTTTATTTTTTTGTTAATGATTCAGGAGATTTTAACTGAGGAGGAGACCCTTGAAAACGATGCCGAAATATTTCCTTGTTTTTATCATGACCCTTCTGTTGATCTCCTGTGCAGGAGGAAGCAAGACCGAAAAGAAAGATAAAGCCGTCACCATTGAGGAACATTTTCAATCGGCTTATAGCGCTGCAGAGAGAGGGAATCTGGAGGAGGCTGGCACGGAATATCAAATAGTGCTGAAATTGGATCCCAAGAATGCAAAAGCTCACCTCAATCTCGGCATCGTCTATGGAAGACAGGAGAAGTGGAAAAAAGAGATTTCGGAGTATGAGAAAGCCATCCGTATTGACCCCAATTTCGCTGAGGCCCATTTTAATCTTGGGGTCGCCTACCAAGGAAGAGGAAACCTCAAAGAGGCGACGGCTCAATATCAAAAGACGCTTCAACTCTATCCGAATTATGTCGAAGCTCATACCAATCTGGGGATTCTTTACTTCAGAAAAGGAATGCTCGATCAGGCCCTGGCTGAGTATCAGAAGACGATCGGCATCAAGCCGGATTATGCCAAAGGTTATTATAATATCGGCGGTGTCTATCGCGGAAAGGGGAAAATAGAAGAGGCGATCGCTTCCTTCCAAAAAGCATTGGAAATCAATCCTAAATTTGCAGAAGCTCATTATAGTCTCGCTGTGATTTATTATGAGAAACAGGAGTTTAAGTTAGCGATTGAACATTTCGATCAGGCTGGAAAATTGGGGATGGTCGTGGATCCTAAATTGTTAGAACGGCTTAAACCCTATCGTTAAACTCTATCTCAGTTTCCACCTTTCACCGACCTGTCCATCATCCTTAAAAATGTCAAGACCATAGCAGACTGGAAAGGGGCTTGATTTTTCCTCCTTTTTCTGATAATTCTCCAGCGACTGATTATTTTCATCCTAATTAATTTTAATACACCTTGGGATAGGAGAGATGGTAAAATAATGGATGAAGAAGGGGAGGGGGAATGGAGACGAGAGAGGCGATTTTGGATTTTCAATATTCGGAGAAGATGAAGTCCGGATTGATTATAGGAACAACCCTCCTGGATCAACTGGTATCGCTCAAAAGAGATGAAGAACTCTCCGGGGGCAAAAAGGTGTTGGTATGGTACTTAGAGGGATTGCTACGCGAGATTCGAATTGCAGAGAATGTCTTAGGATCGGGCCATTATGCTGACTTAGAAAGAAAAGTGATGGAAGTGATTGGAAGAATTCACATGTCTCAAATTGAAGAGGCTCAATGGTCTTTTTCAGAAGCCATCTCCCTGGCCACCACATCGTGCCAAAAGGCGATGATTTTTTTGGTAGAGAAGAAACTGGTTTAAAGATTTTTGTCATTGAAGCCATAAGGTATACGAAATGACAAGCAAAAGATGAAGTCAGGAGGCTAATTTTATGATCAGGACGCCCAGTGCAAGCTATAGCATCCAAATTCGAGTCGAGATACTCTCTAAACCAGGAATGCTGGGGAGAGTTACCTCTGCCATCGGCAAAGCAGGAGGGGATATTGGTGCTATCGATATTGCGGGATTTAAGAAGAACACCACCATCAGAGATATCATCGTAAATGTGGCAGATATCCCGATG
Source organism: uncultured delta proteobacterium (assembly GCA_963820625.1). Classification (GTDB taxonomy): domain Bacteria; phylum Desulfobacterota; class BSN033; order BSN033; family UBA1163; genus CAWGAV01. The sequence continues at coordinate 47,239 of CAWGAV010000034.1, read as the reverse complement.
GGGCAGAAGGTGGTGGACCGGGTGAAGCAGGTGAAAGGAGTCAATGTCCTCAATGTCACAGATCGAACCTTTATGGTTCATCAGGGAGGAAAGATCGAAATTAAAAATAAGATTCCCCTGAACACCCGAGAGGATCTTTCCATGGCCTACACTCCAGGAGTGGCAAGGATCTGCAAGGCCATCCAAGAAAAACGAGAGAGGGTGTATGATCTTACCATTAAAAAGAATACCATAGCGGTGGTAACAGATGGGACTGCTGTTCTCGGACTGGGGGATATTGGCCCCGAGGCAGCGATGCCGGTCATGGAAGGCAAAGCCATGCTATTTAAAGAATTTGGAGGTGTCGATGCCATTCCCATTTGTTTAAAAACTAAAGATCCAAAACAAATTGTCACAGTGATTAAATCTATATCCCCTGGATTTGGTGGAGTGAATCTGGAGGATATCTCTGCTCCCCGTTGTTTTGAGATCGAAAGACGATTGAGAAATGAATTGGATATTCCTGTCTTTCATGATGATCAACATGGAACAGCCGTAGTGATTTTGGCAGGATTGATCAATGCCTTGAAGGTTGTTAACAAGAGATTGGAAAATATCCGAGTTGTGTTCAGCGGTCTGGGCGCCGCCGGAATTGCTTCCATACGACTTCTCCTTTCTGCAGGAGTGAAGCAAATTATTGGATGCGACCGAAGTGGTATTCTCTATAAAGGTCGAAAGGAAAACATGAACCCAATAAAGACACTCATCGCAGAAAATACAAACCCAGAGAGGATTCGTGGGCCCATATCAAAGGCCCTAAAGGGTGCTGATCTTTTTATTGGCCTTTCTCAACCTGGCGTCATTCATGTGAACGATATCAAGAAAATGGCAAAAAACCCGATTGTCTTCGCCATGGCGAATCCCGATCCTGAGATCATGCCTGAGGAAGTAGGCCGATCAGCGAGGATTATTGCCACAGGACGCTCAGATTATCCTAATCAGATTAATAATGTCCTCTGTTTCCCAGGTCTCTTCAGGGGCGTGCTGGACTGCCAGGCACGAAATATCAACGACGAGATGCTTTTCGCTGCGGCCAATGCGATTGCCTACATCATTTTAGAGGAGGAATTGAGCGAGGATTACATCATTCCAAGTGTTTTAAACCGGAAAGTTCCAGAGAGGGTCGCTAATAACGTGAGGGAGGCAGCCATTCAAACAGGGGTGGCGAGATTGGAACATGGATATGCCTCATCATTTTATCGGATGTGGGAGAGATGAAATTGAAAATTTAAAAGTTTAAAGGCAAATCGTTTATGGGAGGTGAACTATGTCAGAAAGAACCTTGGAGGCTTTTGAATTCAAAGGACCGAAACCCCGAACCATTGGAATCCTTGTTATTCTTCTCATCCTCTTCATCTTTTTCTGGGGTTCCTTTGCCATTGTTCCTGCAGGCCATAGAGGGGTCGTCCTCTGGTGGGGAAGTGTAGAAAAGAGAATCATGGGAGAAGGACTCAATTTCAAAGTCCCCATTACGGAAAGGGTCATCAAGGTCGATGTTAGGGTTCAGCCCCATCCATTCAGAGAGATTGATGCCGCATCCAAGGAATACCAAATGGTGAAGCTGACTGGAATGATGAACTTCCATATCGATCCCTCCTATGTCAATGATCTCTATCAGAAGGTAGGCCTTGATTTTGCCAACAAAGTCATCGATCCGGCCTTTAACGACTTTGTCAAGGAAGTCGTCCCCATCTATCAGATCACCGAGATCCTTCCGAAAAGAGAAGATATCCGGAAGAAGGCGATGGCAAAATTGGGGGAAAACTTGGCCAGGTATCACATCATCGTCGATGACATCTACTTTGCCAACATCCGCTTCTCACCGGAATACGAGAAGGCAGTTGAAGCCAAACAGGTTGCTCAACAGCAAGTGGAAACACAGAGACAGGTATTAGCCCAACGAGAGATCGAAGCTCAACAAAAGGTTGCCACGGCTAAAGGAGAGGCCGAATCGATCTTGGTCGTGGCTCAGGGACAGGCCAAGGCCAATGAAGCCCTTTCCCGTTCCCTCAGTCCTATCCTGGTTCAGTATAAGAGCATCGAGAAGTGGAATGGAATTTTACCGCAGGTTTCTGGAGGTGGGATCCCCCTCATTGATCTAGGAAAACCAGAGGGATTGTTAGGGGGAGGAAAAAAATAATAGTTAAAAGTTATGAGTTAAGAGTAAGATAACGTGAGTTATTTTTTGGGAAGCATCACCGTGAAGGTGGTTCCTTTGCCCAACTCGCTCTCGATCTGGATCTCTCCTCGATGGAGTTTAACAATTTCCTGAACGAGGGAGAGCCCAATTCCTAACCCCTTGGCATTTCCAAGGGGTTTTGTTTTTTCTTGGAAATGGCGTGTGAAAACTTCCTTCAGAGATTGATGGGAGATTCCAACCCCTGTATCGGTGATGCGGGTGAAGACAAATTCAGAATCATGATCAAGGCTTACACAGATCTTCCCTCCCTGACGGTTGTATTTGATGGCATTGGTGAGAAGATTATCGAAGAGCTGGTTGAGCTTATCCTCGACCCCGGTGATATTTACCTGTCCGGAAGGGAGCTGAGCATCCAGTTGGATTTGGTGTTCCTGAGCCAAAGGTTCAACGGTGGAGCATGAGAATTCGATTACTTTAACGAGATCGATCGGTTCGAATATCCAGGACTCTTTTTGTATCCCCAGTGCGGCCAAATCCAATAAGTCGTCAATGTTCTTTCCAAGTTTCCGGAGGTTCTTATAGGATATCTCTAAAAACTTTCTTTGCTGCTCGGTCAATGAGCCAATCTTCTCCTTGAGGATCATTCCGATATAGCCCATCACCGAGATCATAGGGGTTTTCAATTCATGGCTGATGTTGGAGAGAAAATCATCTTTCATTTGATCGATCCGTCTTAATTCTTCATTAGCGATCTCTAATTTTCTCAATGCCTCTTTGAGTTCATCCTCTGCCTTTTTTCGTCGTGTGACTTCCTGGGTGATAACGATGACGCCCAGATATTTGTTTTTTGTACCCCAGACGGCAGAATAGGTATTATCATAGAATTTCCCCTGCACCATCTGGATATTCATCCGGTGGCGTCCTTTGACTTGACCGGATTTCAAGTCTTCAATAATTTGAAGGACTTTTGGATGGGCCTTTTGAGGATGGCAATCCAAGATGGATTGATCCAACACTTGATCCAACATAATGTTTCGAATCTTCTCTGCTGCCGGGTTGCAGTAGGTGATCCGATTTTGATTATCGATAAAAACGACCCCCTGTTCCATGGAGGCGAAAATAGCTTTTAGAATGGATAAATTCATCTCTTTTTGATGGTTGATAGCTTTTTATAGAAAGATAACACGGAATAAAAAATCCGACAAGAGAGGGATCAAAGTCTCTTTTCTGATTTGTTCAGACTTCAGCAAAAAGGTAGAGGCAATCATCCTTCAAATTCTCAGGACAAGAGTAAAGAATTAATATTAGCGGTGTGTCATCTTATGAAGCACTCGGGAAGGCAGGTATATAACATTAGTTTCTTCGTGTAATCCTCATGGATAGAGTTTGAAATAAGTGTTAAAATCACAATTAGAAATCGATAGCTTACTATAGACAAAAATTTTCTTCCTATGTTAAATAATATTCGATAAATTTTATAAATCCTCCTAAAAGGGGGAGTAGTCTTTGTCGAGGAGAAAGGTATTTAAAGGAGTTACAGCCCTCGAAAGGGGAGAAGAGTTTGATCGGCCTTTTGAGATTTCGCCCAAAGCAAATGTCAGCGACCGTAGCTGTAAGCATGTGAAACGAACAACCTGAGGGAGGAGCTATATGGTGACTGGTTATCCACTCTTTGTGATCTTTTTTATGTTGGGGGCAGTAGTCTTTTTCACGGGTCTCGCCACGAGACTATTCCTTTACTGGAGAGGGCAGTGGGATTTTTGGGCGCTTGTGAAGGGTGTCTTTTCAACTGTTTTCAGCGGCAAGATTGTTAAGCTGATAGAGATAATGTTTTTGGACGGTATTCTCCAGAGGAGACTTTTCGGCCAGGATAAATTGAGATGGTTGATGAAGGTTTTGATCATGATCGGTTATCCCGGGATCCTCATCGCAGGCCATCTCAAAGCGGATGTGATGCCCCAATTAGAGCATCTATCATTCCTTCTTAGAATTTTCTATGCACCTTTTTGCGACTTTTATTTTTTTCGTGATGTGGTTACCCCGTCCTTAAACACCTCCGACGCCTTTTTCGCAATTTCCTTCGATCTTTTCGGAGCCATGATCTTGATGGGAGAGTTCATCGCTATCTACCGAAGATTCGTGGCAAAAACGGTAACGTTTAAAACATCGACGGGAGATATCGTTGCAGTGAACCTGTTAGGAGGTTGGTTCATCCTTCGTTTTTTCTGTGAGGCAACAAGCATCCTAACCTATTCCCTCCGAAACTCTGTGGCCCAATATTGGTTCGTATCCTTTGGTCTGAGTAAAGCCATTTCCCCTTTAGGGCTGCCGTGGTCCTCGATCAACTATCCCCTTTGGTCTGTAGCCGGGTTGTTCCTTGGTACCCTGGTTGGTTTTATTCCTTATAATAAGAAGCTATGGCATATTATCACCATACCCGTTGTCATGTTTATCAACTTGATGCCCGAAGAGGCGTTTAAGCCCGGAACCAGAAAGACTCCCCTTCCTCTATCTATTAAGGATCTCATCGCGCTCGATTCCTGCGTGAAATGTGGCAGCTGCGTGGATGTCTGTCCGGTATACGCACAGACCCAGCAATTAGAGACCACGATGGGAGGATTATATACTAACCTTAAATCTTTCATCAGGAAGGCATACGGATTAACCAGGATGTTCTTCGGACCCACCAAAACCGGGGAGACGCTGAAAGAGTATTCTGAGTACCCGTACCTCTGCACATTATGCGGAAGGTGTTCGATCGTATGTCCCTCGTTTATCGATACAAAAGATACGAGGATTGCGGCTCGAAGGTTCATGGTTGAGAAAGGGGAATACCCCCCGAGCATGGATCGTTTGGCAGAGACTTTGGAAAGGGTGCATAACATCATCGGTGAGCCAAGCGAGGATAGGGCGATGTGGGTGCAGGCATTGGGCGAAGCCCCCAAGGATAGGTTTGAAAGGGAAAAGGCGAAGGTGGTCTACTTCACTGGATGTGTGGCTGCCTATTTCCCAATGACGAAGAGAATTCCTCAATCCTTGGTCCAGATTTTGGAAAAAGCTGGGGTCGATTTTACCCTTCTGGGAGGAGAGGAGTGGTGTTGCGGGTTTCCTCTGATAGCCGCAGGGATGAAAGAAAAGGCTGAAGCTTTGATGCAACACAACTTGCAAAAAGTTAGAGAAAAGGGGGCAGAAAGGATTGTCTTCGCTTGCCCCTCCTGTTACCACACCTGGATGGAGGGGTGTAAGAATGAAATCGAGATCTTTCATTCTACCCAATTCATCAAGAGGTTGATTGAAGAAGGCAAAATCACCTTCAAAGAGAAGAAGACGAAGGTTACCTATCATGACCCCTGCGACCTCGGGAGGGCCAGTGGAGTTTATGAAGCCCCGCGAGAAATCCTACAAGCCATTCCAGGTGTGGAATTGGTGGAGATGAATGGAAGTAGGGAAGAGTGCAAATGTTGCGGAGGGGGTGGTAATCTTGAGATGGTGCGTCCAGACCTCTCGGCAGCAATAGCCCAAGCGAAGATCGAGGAGATCAAAGCCACAGGAGCTGACATGGTAATCACTGCCTGCCAGCAGTGCGTCCGCACTATTTTTTCCAACGCCCGGAAAAAGAAGATCCCTATTACTGTGATGGATATCTCAGAGTTTGTTTTAAAAAATATGAATTAAAAGAGTTGAAATTCCGGAAAAGAGACCTCATTCATATTGTGCCCATTCCTGCCTGCCGCAGGCAGGGATCCCCCCTGCGGGAGAGGCCTTTGGGGTTTTACCCACCACGAAAGTCGAGCGTACGGGAATTCAGGCCATTCACTTAAAAGACGAAGTAATGATCACTGAAAAAAGGGAGGAGGATTTATGAGCAAAACAACAGTTTGGTTTATGGATGCCCGGTCAAGAAGGTTTTTAGAATCCACTGCCATTAAAGGTCTCCAGATCCTTGAGCATTCGGGTTGGATGGACAACCTTAAGCCCGGTGACATCGTGGCTGTTAAAACTCACATGGGGGAGGCCTACAATGTCGGTTACCTAAGACCAATCATTGTTCGGACATTTGTGGATGCCCTGAAAGAACGAGGATGCAAGCCGTTTGTTACTGACACGACCACAATGCCTTACCACCCATGGATCAGTAGAACCCTTGCTTTGGACCATTTGGAGACTGCTAACCGCAATGGTTTTAACCATGCCTCGATGGGCTGTCCGATTATCATTGCGGATGGTTGGCTGGGGACAGACGATGTGATTGTTGATCTCAAAGGCCGAGGGAACTATTTAAACAAGCAGTTTGTTGCTCGGGCCATTGCGGATGCAGATGCTCTGTTATCAGTAGCTCATTTCAAAGGCCACCCTGCTGGAGGTTATGGAGCAGCGATCAAGAATATAGGTGTCGGCTGTGCGAGCAAACGGGGCAAAATGAACCTTCACGGTGCTCTGGCTGGTGATAAGCCGGTCATTAAAGCCGAGCTCTGTCCTGGCCAAAAGTGCGAGTGGTGGCAAACCTGTGAGGAATGTTGTCCGGAAGGGTCAATCAAGGTGACAGAAAAAGGATTAGAGATTGATTTGGATTCATGCGTCTATTGCTTTGCTTGTGCTAACTTATGTGTGAATATGGCAGGCGTTAATGGTATTCAGCGGTTCGATTATTTACCAGCTCTGGGTAGGCGAATTGCTGACTCAGCTTTGGCCACGATGATGACGAAGGAACCAGGGGGGATGTTCTTCATTAACTATGCTATGGATATCACTCCTGCCTGTGACTGCTATGGATGGACGGATACACCTTTTGTGAATGGTATTGGGGTATTGGCCTCATTGGACCCGGTGGCTGTGGATAAGGCTTGCATTGACCTGATGAATGAAGCACCAGGACTGATTAACTCTGAAGCAGAAGAATTTAATGCCCTTGCTCCGGGTTCGAAAAAGTTAAACCTCATCAAAGGTAAAGATATTGAGCAACAGGTCTATGGAGGAGTGGAAAATGGTCTGGGTAGGGTTGACTATGTCATTGAAAATGTATCTCTCGACCGGAGTCAGGCAGCTATTGCAAAGTTCTACCCAGAAGGAGTAAGAGCGAAAAGACTCAAGCCGATGTACGAGAAAAATCATCCTCTACGTAATCTGGATACAGCTTCTTTTGGAAAACCTACCGAAGGAGTGACCCATCCCAGATATCCGAAGAAGTAAAGAAAAGTCTTTTGGAGTAAGTGGTGTATGACAGATTTTCCAGCTGATCCGAAGGACCTCCTCACTTCAGGCCCACCTTGCGCAGGCCGTAAGTTACACGATCTATTTAAGTTTGATTCTTCTGGGAAATCGCCCTGACAAAATGTTCAACAGAGAACTTTGATTTGAGTCTCATCACTTCTGTCGCCTCTCCTCGGGCCTTATCCTCCTGTATCAGACTTGACTGAAAAATTCAGTCAGAGGGCTTGGGAGTATAAAGAATATTATTAATTGCATCTGCTTACATTTCTTGTTAAACTTTCCGCATGAAGTAAAGTAAAAAGAATAAAGGATGGAGAAAATGAAGAAAAAGGATTCAGACCTCTTTAAACCGTTGGTGGACACAGCGGAAAAGTATCTCAGGGCTTATTGTGATGGGAAACAGGTGAATGACGAGAAAGCTAAGATTGCCTTGCGGGTGCTTTCTGTCTATCGCCAAATTTTAAAAGTTGAAAAGGAAAGAGAGCAGATCAAATCTGAATGGCAAAAATTGATCGCGGGTATGGCGGAAATGAAAAAAATTACAGCGGGCAAAGCGAAAAAGAAATCTAAGCCAAAACCCTCCTAAAAAACTGAACCTACTCTAAATCCATCTGAAACGAAAAAACAGCAAGAAATATCCGAATTACAACAAAGCTTTAATTGTGACTGGAGATGGGGATTTTTATTGCTTAGTAGATTACCTCATTAAACACGATAAATTGTTAAAATTGATGATACCGAATAAGAGGGAGTTTTCTTCGTTATTCAGAAAACTGATGCGATATATTGTTTTTATGGATAATCTGAAAAGTGGAGCCCCACGGGCTAAAGCCCATGGCTTCTCCACATGCTTCGTCGGGCGGAACCCTCCGAAGCATACTCCACTACGCTCCTTAGGAGCTTCGAAGGGTAACCTCCTCGTATTCATCCACGGTCTAAAGATCCGTGGCTTTCTGCGTAGGAGGGTAAAAATAATAAGAAAGTCAATCCATTAGAAATACATGTCAAAAATGCCTATCTGACTCTCCTAACGTAAGGGAAATTCCAGACTCTCAATGTTCAGTGCAGGAATTTAGAGGCAACCACCCTTCCAATTCTTAAAGTCCTAACTTGTAGAAAAATGTAGACATATATTGATTTCTCGTCAATGAAAGGAAAGATCTTGATATGCCTGGTTTGCATATGGACATTTTCACAAAAATGCAATTTGAACTTCGTGTTGACAGGTTTTCATGTTGTGCTGCGTTGAGGGTGAAGATGGATAAAGGTTTCCCACTGCTGAAAAATAAAAAAGCAGAGCCATTTCTGATCCTACCTTTGCTCTTTGAAAACTGAATACAGATATTTTTTAAACTTCTTTCCACCCCCCTCCTATCTAGATCAGCCAACGTTCAAAACCTTTTTCCCCAGCTTTACTATCTGTTTTTTATCACCAAGTTAATTATATCAACGATACGACATCCCAGAGTAAAGAAATAATCTTGAATTATCTGGTGCTTAAGGATCAAAGTAATGGAAGCGATAATAACAACTCCTAACAATGTCATTTTCAATATTTTGATTCGCATCGCCTTCCCTTTTTGCTAGTGAGTTTAATTTGGAATCTTACTGATGTGCTCAAGCGACTCTCCTTAAAAATGAAACCGGGTCACCCCTTCATGATTCCATGGTTAAGAAGTTGTCTTAGCTTCCAATGGTCATCCTTACCGATCTGAATATATTTTAATCCATATTCATATCCCTCCCAATCTCCATCCAAATGGATGTCTTTCCAAACAATTTCGGCTGAGACTTCAAAGTTGGTCAATTCGAATGCCTTGGAGAACAAAACTGCAATATTTAGTTTTGCTCCTATCGGCATGTCTTTTAAAGAATGAATTAGAAGGCCATTCTCACTCACATTAACAACCAGTCCTCCATGAGCATTGGGGGTATCCATAATTTGATATTCCAAGGGTAAGTCCATGAATACCCGAGGAAATCTTCTTCTGTCTTTATTATAATTTAAATTCTCCATCGAATCCTCCTAACCACTACCTGAGATGATTCTTAGAACCAACTGCTCCTCCTAATTCATAAAGAGAGGTTAATTTGTTTTTTAGATTCTCTATCTCCCCTTTGAGTTTTTCGATCTTCTCATTTGAATCTCTTTGTAAATTGAAAACTATGTCTTTAGTTTTAGCCTCTATCTGGCAGAGGATTTCATGTTCATGCATCATTTTATGAAATCGTATGATAAATTCTTCAATTGAGAATGGCTTATTAATAAATTCTCGTGCACCTGAAGCAATGGCAGTTTCTGCTGAATATTCATCAGTATGCCCTGTCATTATCATCACGGGAAGGCTTTGATAATGTTTAGAGAGTTCTTTTGTAAGGGCAACCCCATCCATTTCGGGCATGACAATGTCAGCAATTACGGCATCAAATTTGTTTTCCCTAATTTTATCTAACGCCTCAAGACCATTACTTACGGTTACGCATTGATGTCCCTTTTGGGACAATAAAGTCACAATTAGCTTTCTCATTGGTTCCTCATCATCCACTACAAGAACTTGGTAATTAGAAGATTTTATATTTAAGCTTTCTAATTTATTCAAATTTAGTAATTCCTCTTTTATTCCACCCCCTTCTTCCTTACCCTTTTGATCCAAAAGATATTTCCTCATAACATCTGGCTTTTCACAGAACTGGATATCTCCATCACAAACTGATTGGCATCCATCGAAATCGCAGTAACCGAGGCCCTTACCCATGCCAATACCTTTCGAATCTCGATAAAAAATACATCTTGTTGTGGTTGACCTCATAATTCCTCTCGAAACTCCAAAAAAAGGCCCATGGTTATATAGACCACGGGCCCCGCAAAATTCCTTTTGCTTCGGCAACCCGGCTATCCCGAAAACTCGGGACCCGTGGCTTTCCGTCCCACGATTACTCGTGGTTTGGCTTTATCGGCAATGTTGGTTTTAGTTTTCTCCTATTGTTTTAAGAGCAATTTCAATGCCAAAAGGGATTGGAGGCTTAAACCCATTGATTTTTAAAGATTTGTTTGAAAATTGAAATTTTAATAAAGGGGGAATTGTGACCTTTTTTGTCTCAAAGAATAAATATTTATTGACTCATCATCAGCTTGATAGACCATAAGCGATTTCGATTTGAAATGTTGGATTGTGAAGCAAGATCTAAAAATTAAGAGGAAGGGGTCTTCCGGGAGACCACAGGGATTTTGGTCTCAGAAGGCTTTATTCTTGATGGGATAAAAAAAGCAGAGCCATTTCTGACCCTGCACGCTCTTTGAAAATTGAATACTGTTTTTTTTTGAAGACTACACCGGGGACATTATTTAATTTTTAAAAAGATCTTTCATCCTTTTAAGAGCGTCGTCATGTCCAGGATCATGACCAGGGATTGTGATCGTTTTTTCAAGAATCTGTATTCCATCTTTTGCGTATTTCTGCCAGCTGTCATCTCCCATTCGTTTGAGACAAATGGCAAGAAAATAGTATGGAAAAGGATAATAAGGTTGTTCTTTAATTTTGCTCTTGTAGTAAGCGATGGCAGAAGGATCACACTTCCATTTAAGCTGACCGTCTTTATCTTCAATGTAATTTTTCATCCACCAGAAACCGGACTACTTACCGCAACACCCGAACCGACAGATTTATCTCCATGGACATTCCATGTTGCGACCTCAGCATACGTGAAATAATTTGACAGTTGTTCCTTTTGGTCGGTAACTTTCTCTTCAAGGATTTTAGCACGAACCTCAATTTTTTCGATGTCAGTCTGAAGTTTTTTGAGAGCCTCTTCCTTTGTTAAATCCGGATAACGTTTTTCAGCAGTTTTTATGAAGGGATCGAGTTTTTTTTCCAATCCTGTCACTTGGCCTTTAAGCTCCTTATTTGTAGTCAAAAGCTCATCTAATTTTCCATCCTGGTTCTTTTTTTCTCGGATTGTTACGAATTCCGATGTCACGGTCGTTCCAAATAAAAATAAAACACCGACAATTAGGAAAATTTTGAGGTGTTTTTTCTTATCGAGCGCCTGCATAAAACCAATTGCTGATGTTAAAAGAACCGCTAATACTTTTAGATAAAGCATTTATTTAGTTCCTTAATTGTAATTTATTTCCTCGGGGAAAATTAGCCCATATAGAAAAATCGATCCCTGTTGCCCAAGAAAGAGGCTTCATAACTCAAGACCACACCCCCTATGAGTCAAAGGTTAATGGATTTTTGAAAGGTGCGATTTCAAGGGGATAATATATAAATTGTAAAGGCAAGTCAATAGCGTCAAACCCTAAAATCAGACCACCACGGTCCCCCGGATTCTCTATCCACGGGAGAAAAAGCTTGACAAAGAAATGATGATGGTGTATATATGGTGTATTCCGAATTTAGGAGTGTAAAATGATGAAGAGGACCAATATCTATCTAACTGAGATTCAATCTAAGAAGTTCAAGGGGTTGTCAAAGAAAACAGGCTATTCGATGGCGGAGCTGATTCGGAGAGCATTGGATGAATGGTTGGAGAAGCATGAAGAGAAAGAGAAGAAATAAAGAGCCACGCTTCTCACCAACACCCTGGGGTTAGGGCGTTTTTAGTTTCTGAGGAAAGGAGTTTTTATGGTTGCAATTCTGGTAGCGCTATTAATGGCATTCGTTGGATATGTTTTCGGGCGTGCCAAGACATTTTTAGAAGGGAAACAAAGAGTGTATGAAGAAATACTTCCAATCATCTTGAAGGCTGCGTATGACCCAGCAAGCAAAGACGAAGAAGGGCTAAACAAAGCACTAAGTAAATTATGGCTGTATGGCAGCAAAAATGTAGCCAAGAAGATGGATTATGCCGTTTCAATAATGGTTAAACCTTCAAGAGGTGACATCACAAAGGCTTTACAGGAAACCGTTGCCGAGATGAGGATAGACATCCAAACTTTTTTCTTTTGGGAAAGAATTAAACCGGAAGAAGTCAAACACCTGTATGCACGAATAGCATCTATTAAGGATGAAGAATAAAAGTTATGGAAGGAGGTGAACCCAATTAAACTTAACCGGCCAATGGCCAAAAAGGGAGGCGAGTTGAATGGCAGTCTACAAGAGAGGAGAGAACTGGTATATCGATTTATCTTTAAGGGTCAGAGAATCCGGGAGTCCATGGGGGATCAGAATTTAACAGGAAATATTTTACTCTAAATCCATCTGGAACGGAATAGGGTAATCCCCTGTAAAACAAGCGTAACAGAAATGTTCGGCATCCTCCCTCACGCATTTCTTCAAGCCCTCTAAACTTAAATAATGTAAAGAGTTTGCATTAATAAATTTCTGAATCTCCTTTAATTTATGAGAGGAGGCAATCAACTCAGATCTTTTTGGCGTATCAATGCCGAAGAAACAAGAATGGGTGATCGGTGGAGAGCTGATCCTGACATGAACCTCTTTGGCGCCGGCATTTCGAAACATCTTGTTGATCTTTCGGCTGGTGGTCGCCCGAACGATGGAATCATCCACAGTGACAATCTTTTTATCTTTCAGCAATTCTTTTACTGGATTCAGTTTGATCTTGACGCCGAAATGGCGGATTCGCTGCTCAGGCTCGATGAATGTCCGTCCTATATAATGATTTCTTATCATCCCAAGCTCCAGAGGGATTTTCGATTCAGCCGCATAGCCCAACGTGGCAGGGAATCCGGAATCCGGGATGGGGACAATCATATCTACATCCACAGGCGCTTCCCTGGCGAGTTGGACTCCAAATGATTTTCTGACCTCATAGACACTTCTTTTGAAAAGGAAACTATCCGGCCGAGCGAAGTAAATGAACTCGAAGATGCACTGATGATGTTGTTTCTGAGGAAAAGGCTTGAAAGATTTGATTCCTTCCTCATTAATGAGGAGAATTTCTCCTGGTTCGATCTCCCTCACAAACTTGGCTCCGATGAGGTCAAAAGCGCAGGTCTCGGAGGCAACCACAGGTGCCTCCTTAAGCTGGCCAAGCACCAGGGGTCTGAAGCCAAAAGGATCTCTCGCGGCAACCATTTCCTTTTCCGTCAGGATGAGCAAAGAGTAGGCCCCTTCAACCTGTTTAAGGGCGTGGACTATCCGCTCAATGGAGTTTTTCTCCTTAGACCGTGCGATGAGGTGAACGATCACTTCGGTATCCATGTTCGATTGGAAAAGGGATCCCTTAAATTCGAGTTCGCTTTTAATCAGAAAGGCATTGGTTAGATTGCCGTTGTGGGCAATGGCCAGGTTTCCCTTGTAGTAATCCGCGACAAAAGGCTGAGCATTCTTGAGCTCACTTGATCCAGCCGTGGAATATCGGACATGACCCACAGCACTTTTCCCAGAGAGTCTCTTCAGGATATCCTTAGTGAAGACTTCGGAGACCAGTCCCATCTGTCGGTAATGATGGAGTTGTCTATTGTCTGATGAGACAATTCCAGCACTCTCCTGACCACGATGCTGAAGGGCATAGAGACCTAAATAGGCGAGATTTGATGCTTCAAGATGATTGTAGATACCAAAGATACCGCACATGGTTTTTCTCCAAATCGTCTTTGCGCCTTAGTGTCATGGCATCATAGTGTCTTGATGACTCAATGACCCAATGACTTACTGACATTAGTTTTAGTCTCCGTATCCCTTGGGATGGTTTCTATGCCATTGATAGGCGGTTTCAACGATCGTTTCCAGATCAGGATATTTGGGAATCCATCCCAACTCTTCTTTAATCTTTTCTGAACTGGCCACCAGCCGGGCAGGATCCCCAGGCCTCCTTGGCGAATCCACAGCAGTCACCTTTCTCCCTGTTACCTTTTCAACCGTTTCAATCACCTCTCGCACTGAATATCCATTACCATTTCCCAGATTATAAATTGCAGAAATTTTCCCTTGTTCTAATTTCCGGAGTGCTAAAATATGTGCATTGGCGAGATCGGTTACATGAATATAGTCACGGATGCAAGTTCCATGGGGTGTATTATAGTTCGTACCATAAACAGGAACGGAAGTTCCATCCAAAGCTGCTTTGATCACCAAAGGTATCAAATGGGTTTCTGGAGAGTGATCCTCTCCGAGTTCACCCTCTGGATCGGCTCCTGCTGCATTGAAGTACCTGAGAGAGATGTAGTTTAATTTGCCGGCATCATGAAAGGCCTTGAGAACCTTTTCAAATATCCATTTGGTCTCACCATATGGATTCGTTGGAGCACATGGATGTTCCTCGGAAATAGGAATTTCTTTAGGCTCGCCGTAGACCGCGGCAGAGGAGGAAAATACAATTTTCTTAACTTTAAATTCTTCTATCATTTCGATAAGTTTCAGGCTATTTTTCACATTATTGTTGAAATATTTTACCGGATTCTGAACAGACTCTCCCACCGAGCAATCGGCTGCAAAATGCATTACAGCGTCAATGGAGTTGGTTTGAAAAGTCTCTTTAAGTTTTTGTTGATCAGATAGGTCTCCTTCTATGAAGAGGGGCTTCTTAACGGCTTTTCGATGGCCGGTCTGAAGATTATCAAAGACGATGGGCTTGTCGCCTTGGCGGAGAAGTTCTTTAACCACATGACTTCCTATGTATCCTGCCCCACCTGTGATAAGAATTATTGGCATCTAATCTTTTATAAGGGATTCCCGGCATATTTGTCAATGAAACAAGTCGAGAGCTATAGAAACTATTTCACACTCTCTTGATTACACAGATCTCAAAAAATGATTACACGGATTTTGCTTTATTTTCAATACGTTTCTAATCTGTGTAATCGTTTCCTAATCGGTGTAATCAGAGATTACTAGGATTTTTCAGGAATCTCAGATCTCTTTTAAGCGGACATTTGCAGGGGATTTCTCGATGGTTTCCGAAATATCTTTCAGATAGTTTGAAATCTTTACCGCTTCATCAGATTGATAATCAGGGATCTTTGTGGTTCCATATTTCTCATACTCATCGAGAGCGAATTTGACTGTAATGTTTTCAATCGTCCGTCCTGGTTGAAAGGCGACTTCGCCCTTGATTCCTTTTGCCGTCTCCACCACCAGACCCACATCGCTTAATTCATGAAGAAATTGCCGTACCAGGCGAACCGGAATCTCCAAGGCATGGGCAATCTGGCTGACACTTGAGGGCTTTTCTCCCAGAGAAAACTTCTTAGTGAGAAGGTGGAAGATCCTAAGCATGAGAAGTTTTTTCGATGAAACGCTCATCCCGGAATAGTCTGGATGAAAGCCGAACGTTTCGTAATGCTCATTGGCATAAGCGATTTCTGCACCGAAAAGAAAGATCATCCAACTCATTTGAAGCATTGCTAAGAAAAGGGGCAGGGCCGCGAAACTCCCGTAAATGGCACCATAACTCGCTGCTCCTATCTGGAATTTAATATATAACCACTGAACGATTTGGGTAATCGTCCCTGCAGCGATCCCTCCCAAAATGGCTGACTTGAGCGGAATTCGAGTATTTGGCATCAAGATGTAGAGCATTGTTAAGAGAACCCAGATGGAGACATAAGGCAGTAGATTTAACAGGAAAAAGATCACCGAACTGAATACCCCAAGAAGGGCGATTTTATTAACGATCACTTTCACCTGGCTTGCCACGAGGACGGTCGTACTGCTGGAAATGATAAAGAGAACGGGGGTAAAGACCATCATGGCAATATAATCGCTAAATTTTCTTACCAGTGTCCTTGATTTCCCCACTTCCCAGATGTCATTTAACGATTCTTCAATTTTCCCTAATATTGATATCACCGTCCAGAACAGCAACACCACGCCGATGCCAGCAATTAAACCACCCTTTGCCTGTTCAAGGAGCTTATGAGAAAACGAAATAATCTGATTGGTTACATCCGCCTGCCAATTGGCTTTATCTGCCATTTGGAGAATTTGTTTTTCGATGAGTTTTTCAAGGCCGAAACCTTTGGCTATGGCAAAGGCTACGGCTACTACGGGAACAATGTTAAGTAGAGAATAATAGGTCAAAACCGAAGT
Organism: uncultured delta proteobacterium; assembly: GCA_963820625.1. Taxonomy (GTDB): domain Bacteria; phylum Desulfobacterota; class BSN033; order BSN033; family UBA1163; genus CAWGAV01. The sequence continues at coordinate 30,853 of CAWGAV010000034.1, read as the reverse complement.
GGTCTTCTGACAATTATCCCTGATAAATCCTCGCGATGCTAAAAGAATAATGCGTAGGTATTTAATGAAAAAGGCCTTTAGGGGAGAAAGATCTTTCAATCGGATTTCCCAAATACCTGTCCTGAAGAAGTAGATGATCCGTGATACCATTGCTACTCTCCGCTCTATTTTGGCAGGCTGCTGAAAAACCCCAACGAACTGTCACTCCCGCCCCTGCTTCCGAAGGAATGACTGAAAGGCCGGAAATGATTTCTTCAGCAATCTGTTAGACCTACCTTTAACCTGCCTTCAACTCAGAAGTACAGCTTGGACAACGTGTTGCCTTAACGGGGATCTTTGAGAAACAGTAAGCGCACTCTTTTGTTGTTGGTACGGGGGGTGGTGCTTCCTCTTGGCGTCTTAGTTTATTTATGGTCCGAACAAGAAGAAATACGGCGAAGGCAACAATGATAAAGCTGATGAGGGTGTTCACGAACACTCCAAAGTTGATGGTCACTGCACCCGCCGATTTCGCAGCGGCCACTGAGGCGTAAGGCCCGGCTACCTTGCCTTCTTTGAGGACAACAAAGATATTGGCAAAATCGACATTTCCGAGAAGCAGACCAATAGGTGGCATGATTACATCTTGAACAAATGAATTGACGATGGTACCAAAGGCAGCCCCAATGATAATTCCAATAGCCATATCCAACACATTCCCCCGCATTGCAAATTCTTTAAATTCCTTTAACATCAATGGCCCCTCCTCTTAAAATGAGAGTTTGATGGACTGTTTTCAAACAGGGTGCTGAAAAATGCCATTTCATTGTCACTCCCGCAAAAGCGGGAGTCTAGAAAGGCATGAAAAAACTGGATTCCTGCTTCTGCAGGAATGGCATTCTAATGATAGGGAGGACTTTTTCAGTAACCTGCTACTTATTTAAGTTTAAAATCAACACGGCTATCTTTGACCTTTCCCTTCTTTTCCGGCGCAAGAGATTTTGGTTCAAGGATAAATACTCTTTCTGGTTCAACCTGCCTCGATTTCAGGATGGCGTCTTTTACCTTCATGGCCCGCTGAGAGGCAAGGTTTCTCAGGTCGCTCTCCTTTATCTCTAGATGGGTCAGCATCAACTTTTCCATTTCAGGGACTGGAAGGTCTTTGGCCATGCCGAGAATATTTCTTGGCTTTGGGAATTTTTCTTCTTTATAAGCCATTTTTAGATATTTTTCGTACTCGTTAGGTTCGATTTTAACCTCATCGACGGGAACGCTTGGTTGTCCTTTCTTGACCATTTCATTGAGTTTCTGTGCTTTCACCTTTCTGTTGAAGAGGTACTGCTTTAATCCCTCCCTGTCTTTCTCCATATCCACATGGCCCTCAATATCCATTTTGAGGGAAGGTCGATCATGGAGAGCCTTTACTATAGTATCGAGTTTTTTTACATTCGCTTCTGATATGATTGTGCTTCCGTAATCAAACTCTACGTAACTCAGTTCTTCTCCACCGCCGAACACAGCTCCAAGAAGTGAAAAAGGTGAGGTGGCAGCCCTCGCGATCAAATTAATGAGTATCTTCAGGATGATTCCCCAAACACTGAATTTAGGGTCATCCAGGCTCCCTGTCACAGGGATGTCCAGTTTGATTTCCCCCTTCCGATCCTTAAGAAGAGCAATGGCAAGCTTGACAGGGAGCTTCGTCGCATGAGGACTTTCCACTTTTTCTCCCAAGGTGAGCTGATCCATGAAGATTTGATTCTGAGATTCAAGTTTCTTCTTGACGATGAGATATTTAAGGTCAAAGGAGAGTTTTCCTTTCTCGACGGTGTATCCGACGTATTTCCCCGCATAGGGGGTCGTCGGACTGAGTTCCATATCCTTAAATCTGGCTTTTATGTCTACATAAAGGTCCTCTTTCAGAGGATTGATTTTACCCGTGATTTCGAGTGGGGCGTAATCATCGAGTTTCCCGCGGAGTTCCACATCTGCCATGGTGGTTTCTTCAGAGGAAAGCCCTGAGATTCTTCCACCTATCTCAGTCAGTTTTGCTGAGTAATCTGGTTTAACGGATCTGTCTGAGAAGTCAATTGTTCCTCCCTGAAGGGTGACCGTGCCAATTTTGATGTCTTTTGTAGACTCTTTTTCTTTTTGCGAAGGGGTTGCCTTCTCCTGAGTCGGAGGGGGAGTCTTTCCTTGTGTTACAGGAGGTTGGGTGGTTTCTTGCTTTAGCTCACCCTTTTCAATGATCTCCTGAAGGTTAAGAGTTCCACCAGGGTTCATGATCACCCGAGAATAGAAATTGGTAAGTGAGATTCCTTTAATATCAATCAAGAGAGGGTTGTACCCCACGTTGAGACCACTGAAAGAGAGAGATTCCCATTTCAGGAAATCCTCCGCATTCAGTTTGTCGATCGAAGAGAAATTGGATAGAGAGGCTTCACCTCTGTAGGCGGCTTTCAGCTCTTTTTTGTCGGTAGTCCCTAATGAAAAGTTGCCCGCTGTTGAAATGGTGCCCTCTGTTACCGTAATCTTTATTTTATCCGTGAAGTAGGATTGGAGTGGGCCAATCTCAATGCCTTTCAAATCCATCTTTAAATCAGCGGTAAGGGGATCAATGCCGATCATCCCCGTTGTGGAAATGGTTCCTTTCTTATCTAAAAGAAGAGAAAGGGAGAGTTTGCCCTTGCTATTTTTAGCTGTCGAGATATTCTCTCCCCTTAACTTCATGTTTTCTGCAGCAATGGTGACGGGTTGGGAAGGGGTTCGGTCTTCGACTCGGATCATATAATTATCAACGGACACTTGTTTCAGTGATACAAGCCATGGTTTTTCAGGAGGTTTGCTTTTGGTTTCATCGGATCGTTCCTTAGGAACTGTTTCTTTCGGAACCGACGGAGGGGCGACCAGCTTAAGGACATTCATATCCCCGTTCTTTAAACGCCTGATAAGAAGTTCACCTTTCTGTATGGAGAATCCTCCAATTTTAAGTTCCTTTTTTGTAAGATCGAGTTCAGTCTCTTTGATTAAAAAGTTAGGGATTTTGAGGAAGTCCTCATTTTCTTCAGCTTTTTTAAGACGGAGGGCATTGATGGAAATGGAAATCCCTGAAAGATTGACATCCGGTTCCTTTTCTCCTTTTGCATATTTGTAGCGGGTTGATAGGTCAAGGCGGCCATCCTCGATGTCAAATAGGACGTTATCGCGATAATAGGGTGCATATTTCTTTAACGGGACAGATTTGAGCTCCAAGGCTCCCTCTCCCCAAAGAGGTTCCATGGAAAATTCACCCCCAAGCTGGATGGTTTCTTTGGCTTCCGTTTTGAGTGACAGAGCATAGGCCGATTTCTTATCTTTGCCGTTGCTGAAATGTTCAACCTTCAGTTCTACCGGATCTAAGATCGTCTTGAAGGGTTTACTTCTGGAAAAGTCAGAGAAAGAGATTTTTCCACCTGCCAGTTGCACCTCATCTATGTCTAAAAATAAGGGTGCGGAGTCCTCTTCTTTTTTAGGGGTAGGTTTCGTCTCTTTCTTTTCTGGTAAAAGGGATTGAACATTGAGAGCTCCTTTTTCATCACGTCGTATTTCCAATTCAGGCGATTGAATGGAGATTTTTGATAGATGAATGATTTTAGAAAGCAGTTCTGACTCAGCAAAGGAGATATCGAACAGGGGAAGCCGTAATAAGGGTTTATTCTGTTGGTCGTCAACGGCTATTTTTTTTAGGGAGACATTTCCTGTGACTATGAGGGAAGGCTTCCTGCCCTTAGATTGAATAAAAGAAATCTTTGCCTGTGTATCAAGATATGCCGAGACAATCTTTAAATTCATTTTGATGGGGAAATAAGCAAGGTAATAGGGAATATCCAGATCGCTAATATTGATGTCAAAAGAGGTTTCGAGGGAATCTGCATACGGTTTTATCTTTCCTTGAAGGGTATAAGGAGTCTCGTTAATTTTTGCTGAAAACACGGGTTGAACGTCAGTATCGATGTAGTAAAGGATATTGGATAAAAATGGAACAGCGATATTCAGTTCTCTGACCGTATGCTTTGTCTGTTTAGGTCCATCCCAAAAATCTATGCTCCCGTTTTCTATTCTGATGTTATTCAATGAAAACCTTAAGGGTTTCGACTTTTCCTTCTCTGGGGGTTTAGCTTCCTTCTTTTCAATCAAATCAGAAAAATTATAGGACATGTCTTGATTGAGAGTAATTTTTATGAAGGGTTCCTTTAACCTGATTTCACTAAGAATAAGGGCCAATCTAAGGGCTGAAAAACTCTGGAAATTCAAATAGATTTCCTCACAAGATACGAAAGTTTCTGAGCTACCCCGGTCTTTCACCAAAAGGCCTCTCGCCGTTATGGATAGGGTGTAAGGATTAACCTTGATCTGACTGATCGTTACCTCACGATGAAGATTTTCAGAAAGTTTTTTTACCAATATGGATTTAAGAATAGGTGGTAATACAAAAAAACCGACGATGGTAAATAATACAAAGAATGAAACTAACCCAATGAGGATTTTCTTTAATCGGCGCATTGGTTTCCTCTCACATAGCTTCACTTTCCAAATACCTCTTTCAGAAGATCCGTAACTCGGGCGGTAGGGTTTGTGCGAATCTTTCGTTCTTCTTCCCCCAATACATGAAACAAGCCATCGAGTGCCTTGGTGACGACATAGTGGTCGATGTCAAAGGACTCGCTCTTGACGAAGGGGATGGATTGAAAGCGTCCGACCAATTCCTTATATTGACGGGTCACACCCACCTCATTCATTGCCTTATCGACCACTGGCCGGAAAGCGGCTGTAAGTTTATCAGTCGTCTTGGACTTGAAATAATCTGTTGCAGCAGTTTCATGGCCTGAAAGGATTTTCCTTGCATCTTCGAAGGTTATCTCTCCAATGGCATCCCAAAAGATCTCTTTGGCAAAAGGAGCTACTTGCTCGGCAGCACGGTTCATACTCAGCTCAAATTCGTCTACTTGCGGACCATAGCCAACCGTTCTCAATCCTTTTTCCAAGTTTCGGAGTTTCTCAGGCATCAGGATCTTTATGGCCTGGTTAAGAAAATAACCATCGAGTCGACCGGTCAAATTGACGGTATTTTCTGTACCAACCTTTAAGGCTTCCTTCAAACCGGATCCGATCTTTGCATCGCTAAGCCCGCTCTGCTGGCCAACGCCTAGTCCCTTGAAAATTCGATCAAGTTGGGCCGAAGCAGGTAAGGCGGTCAGTAAAACGACTATAACGATCGTAAGCATTCGAATAATCATTGGATAACTCCTTTCTCCATTACGTCCACGGACTTTATTTGGATTATAGCAACTGACAGTCGAAATATCTACTTGAATATTGCTCCAAATTTAACCCTTCAACCCTTCGATCCCGAATTTTTCTCTTAACAACCTTAAAGCCTCTTCCCTATTTTTGATCTCGCCCTCAACCTGCTTCTGGCGGATGAAGTTCAGGATTTGCCCCACTCTCGGTCCAGAGGAATAGCCCAATGCCATCACATCGTGTCCTGTAATAAAAGGGGGAGGGTGGACAATATCTTTTTCATTAAACAATTCCAAGATCCGGAGACAATGGCCCTCGACCACTTCGTCAATCTGGATCGATAAGATTCCGCGACTCCCCTCCTTATCCGCAAGGGTGAGGAGGACGAGGAGAGGAGTTTCATCCCCAATCTGATTGACCAATCTTTTAAGGGCTGTCTCTTTTGTCTCCTGGGATAGGTTGAGGATTCTCATATGATTTTTAATGAGACGGAGAATTTTATTTTTCATCAAGTTGGAAAAACGGAGCCTTTCCATGATCCTCTCCGCTGCTCGAACAGAGAAAGCCTCATGGTAATAGAAATGAACTCTTCCTTTTTCATCCTTTGAATAGGTGTCTTGTTTGCCGATATCGTGGAATAGGGCGGCATAATATAAAGAGAGCTGATCTTCTTGATTTAGGAAGATCTCTTGATGATTTCGAGCGACCCATTCAGAAGCCCATGATATTTTTTCAACCATGAGAAGGGTATGAGAAAAGACGTCCAGATGGTGATGTTCATTTTGGCCGAGGTTTTCCAAACCCTTAAACTCCGGAATGAGGGTGAAGAGTAAATTGGATTCATGAAGGGATTTTATTCCAATGACTGGCCAAGGAGAGAGAAGAATCTGATCCAGTTCTGTTTTGATCCGCTCTCCGGGGAGGCTAAGGATCTTTTCTTTTTTTAAGGAAATCTCCTCCCTCAATTCCTTATCCATGACAAAACCATCAAGGGTGCAAAGGTAACGGATCGCCCGTAGCATCCTTAATGGATCCTGATCAATGGAGTGGTTTGAGACAGTACGGATCACCTTTTTCCCAATATCCTCCAGACTTCCTCCCACAAAATGGAAAGATTCTTCTTGGAGGGAGAAGGCAATGGCGTTGATGGTGAAGTCTCTTCTTCGAAGATCCTCTTCAATCGTTTCCCCTTGTAAAAAAGTGAGATCAATGGACATATTCTCCTTGATAATTCGATAAGTGATGGTGTTCATTTCCTCTTTTCCCACTTTAAAGAAGTGAAGACGAAAGGCTTCCTCAATGGTTTCGATAAATAAGGAGGCATTTTTCGACAAGGCAAAGTCATAGTCCTTTCCCGGTGTTCCAAGCAAGAGATCCCTGAGGTAACCTCCTACCAAAAAAAAAGGTATCTTCTTCTCCTTTGCCAGTCTCGACAGTTTAGAGAGGATCAAATCCTTATGGATTTCTTCTTTCAATTGATTCGCGTCCATTTTAGGTTCAGTTTGATAAAGCCTTTTTTTTATGATAAGTTAGCTTTTAAAGCATATTCGATCAAATGGAGCCTGTCAATTGACAAGAACGATCAGGGAGGAATTAGAAGAGCGGGAGAGAGAAATTCTCTCTCCTTTTGCAACATTTAGTTCAAAGACGAAAGGCCGTCAATTCTTTGAGGAGGAATGTCCGCTCCGGCCTGCCTTCCAACACGACCGGGATCGAATCATCCATTCCAAATCTTTTCGGAGGTTGAAACATAAAACCCAGGTTTTTCTCATTCCAATGGGTGATCATTACCGGACCCGATTGACTCATACCCTTGAGGTTTCTCAGATTGCACGGACGATTGCCAAAGCCCTCCGTCTCAATGAGGATTTAACAGAAGCCATCTCATTGGGACACGATTTGGGTCACACCCCATTCGGCCATGCCGGAGAGGATACCCTGAATGAGATCGTTCCAGGCGGATTTAACCATGCCGATCAAAGCCTGAGAGTGGTTGATCTTTTAGAGAAGGATGGGAAAGGATTGAATCTGACATCTGAGGTGAGAGATGGCATTTTGAAACATACCAAAGGGAAAGGGGAGATCCTCTGTGAGGATCCCGAAGCGATGGCCTTTACGCCTGAAGGTCAGGTGGTGCGCATTGCAGATATCATTGCTTATATCAACCATGATATCGATGATGCGATTCGAGGAGGGGTGATTTCCCCAAACGATATTCCTGGTGATTGTCTGAAATGTCTGGGCGATACCCATTCGAAACGAATTAATACGATGGTCAATGATCTGATCCAAGAAACCCTCCGATCCGGGGGCGGGAAACTTTTCATTTCAAAAGAGGTTCTCTCAGGGATCTGGGACCTTCGGGAATTCCTATGGGAGCATGTTTACGAGAGTGAAGCCGTTCATTCCGATTTCCATAAGGCGACAAAGATTTTGCGGGAGCTCTATCAATATCTGGTCGACCATCCGGATTATTTTTTAACGCTGATCAAAATGGAATCGCTTTATGATTCCTTGGAGCGATGTGTCTGTGACTTTCTGGCTGGCATGACAGACCGTTACGCCTTCAATCTTTATGAAAAAATTTTTCTTCCTCTTCCTTGGGTCGTTCTGTGAAAAAGAGAGGTTTTGAGAACAAGTTGAAAAGAGGTCGTTCAAAAGGGGAACCCATCCAGGTCATACTCCTCGGGGCCGGAGGTAGGGATTTCCATAATTTCAATACCTTTTTCAGAGACCGCCCCTCCTACCATGTGGTGGCTTTCACCGCCACACAAATTCCTTTCATTACCGATCGAATCTATCCCCCAGAACTTGGCGGACCCCATTATCCCCAAGGCATCCCCATCTACGCAGAAGAGGAACTTCCTCAGTTGCTCTCAGAATATCAGGTCGATCAGGTCATCTTTTCCTACAGTGATGTTTCCCACGAAGAGGTCATGGATAAGGCCTCATGGGTCCTTTCAAAAGGCCAAGATTTTGTCTTCCTGGGGCCTAAGGAGACGATGATTGAAAGCCGGGTCCCCGTCATTTCTGTTTGTGCGGTCAGGACAGGTTGCGGGAAGTCGGCCATCACTCGAAAGTTAGCTTCCCTTTTGAAAAGGAAAGGTCTTAAGGTTTCGGTGATCCGGCACCCGATGGCTTATTGCGAGTTCAAACCGTTGATACGGTTTTCCAATATGAGGGATGTGGACGAAGAATCCTGCACCATTGAAGAGAGGGAGGAATTCGAACCCCTCGTGGAGATAGGCATTACCGTTTACGCAGGGGTGGATTATGAACAGGTATTGAAGGCGGCTGAACAAGAGTCTCAAGTCATTGTCTGGGATGGAGGAAACAATGATTTTCCATTTATCAAGCCCGATTGGGAGATTGTTCTTGTAGATGCTCTGAGGCCTGACCATGAAAAACTCTATTATCCCGGAGAGGTGAACTTGAGGAGGGCAGATCTTCTCATCATTACAAAGGTGAATGAAGGGAGTGAAGAGTCTTTAAAAAAGATAAGGAAGAATATCTCTCTGATGAATCCTGGGGCGAAAGTTCTGGAGGCCCCCTCTATCACTCATTTGGATCATCCAGAGAGAATCGTGGGCAAAAAGGTATTGGTCGTTGAGGATGGGCCAACCATCACCCACGGAGGGATGCCTGATGGAGCAGGTGCGGCGGCTTGCAGAAAACTCGCCAGAGAATTGGTGGATCCAAGGCCTTATGTGGTGGGTTCGCTGAAAGGGGTCTATGAGAAATACCCGCATATTGGTCAGGTCCTTCCGGCCATGGGTTATTCAGAGGAGCAGATCAAAGATCTTGAAAACACCATCCGGCGCTGCGTTTGTGATGCGGTGGCCATTGCGACACCAACGGATTTGAGAAGGAAGATCAGAATCGATCAGCCCACGGTGAGAGTCCATTATGATTTCAACGTTGATCTCCAACCCCTCATCGATCAATTTGTGGGCAGTAAACTGTGATTTTCTTGACCCATTCGGCAGCGACAAGCTACGCCTTAGGGCACTGTTTATAGCGCCGCTCAGGGTCAACCCTGAGCCATTGGGCAATACTCAAAATCCGGTCCTGAGCTACATCGGAGGACTGGGCAAGCCTTAGCCTTTATGCTGGCGAGTCGAAAGGTGTTAGCTAAAGTTTAAAAGTGCACACTTTAAGCTTTAAAAGTGCACACCTTTCAAGTCGGAGATTTTGACTTTTTGGACGTCGATCAACTTTCCCTCGCACCAGAATCGGATTTCAGAGATCTCATCGTTGAGGGGGTGAATACGCAGATTGACTTCTTTTCTTGGATCGGCGTGGACTTTGAACTGTAGAGGGCTAATAGAGATTTGTCTATAGGAGTCTACGGTTCGATCCATTCTGAGGCAGAAGATATCTTTCACGGATTGGAAAGGAGGGTTGATTTTGAATTCTCTAAAGAGAGAGCGCCTCTGTTTCAAAGCTCTTTGAAAACGAAAATAGGGAATCTCCTGAGTGGTCGAGTGAACCTGACGGTAGTTATATCGGTGGACTTCCTGTCGAAGGATCTGCTGGGCCGGTTTGATGTCGGCGATATCTTCACGGACACAGGTTCGAATCAAATGGTCTTGGAGCCAACCGTAAGGTCGTTCGATCTTGCCTTTGGCTTGGGGAGAAAGGGCGTAAGTGACTTTGACATTGCAGTCCTCCAGGACCTGTTTCCACTGAGGGGTGACCTCATCGGTCAGAAGATGGTGTTTTCGCCAGAAGGAGTCTCTTCCCTGGACAAATCGGAAGATGGAATGAGAATCGACATAGTAGGCGAAAGGAGGGCCGTATCGAAGGATGACGGTTTGGAGAGCCTGGATGTGGGACCAACTGGTCTCTTTCTTGACCAGGGCAGCATAAAGGATGAAGCGGCTATGATCATCCAGGGAAGTGATCAGATACCATTTCTCTTGAGCGGCGGGTGCCCAGAGATGAAAGGAGGAGTCATGCTGAATCAGTTCTCCGACATAACGGGTTAAGACCTCTCGGTCATGGAGGGTTCTTTTGGGTTTCTTCAGATAGAAGCCATGTTTTTTGGCCCGATCGATGATCGTGGGTAGGGAGACCTTCTGATGGCATCTTCCTTTTAAACGATCTCGGATATAGCTGTAATTGTAAGATTTTAAAGGAATCTCTTTGTTCTGAATGATTTTCTTTTCAATGGTTAATTCTTTGAGGATATTGTGCTCAATCTCGGGAGAGATGATGCGTGGAGGGGTCGTTCTTTGGTATCGAATCGTGAAATGCTGAGGATTCTCTTTGTATTGCTTCAGAAGCATGAAGAACCGCCTTTTCCTCACCCCCAGGATCTCCTGAATATACTTTCGTTCGATTTCATTCTTGGAATAACGGTCAAAAAGCTCTTTGACTTGATCTGAAGTAAATCGTTTATGGATTTGGGACATAGCCTAAAACCTCCTTTTGAGTTTTGGACTATATCCCTCAAATCCAAGAGAGCCGAAAGAGAGTTATCCACAGAGTGCTACGAGAGTTCGGCTCTCTGCCCCCTCTATGGATAACTCGAAGAATCCAAAAAACCAGGTGTGCAATTTTAAACTTTAAATCCATCAAAAGGTGTGCACTTTTAATTCTTAAATGACACTGGCGAGTCGAAAGGTTGACATTCCCTATCCCTTGTGATAGAAAATTACAATTCAAAGAATTAGGATCCGTTCTCTCTAACCGCCAAAAGGAGACCTGAGAATGGCAAAGGAAATTTTAATTGCTGATTCGGATAAGGCTGATCAGGAAGAGTTTCAAAAAATTTTTGAAACCACTGATTATCACCTCATCTTTTCAGAAAGCGGAGAGGATGCCCTTCTCCGGGCAAAACTTTTCAAACCGGAAATGATCATTGCTTCAGGAACGGGTTTTCGAGAGATGGGCGGTTTGGAATTATGTGAAGCCATCAAAGGGGATCCGGAGTCTAAACATATCCCGTTCATCCTCATTTCAAGTATTTTTGATGAGATTTCGGAAAAGGATCGTAAACGCGTCCAGGCGGATGGGGTGATCTCAAGACCTCTCAACGAAGATGAGATTCTCAATTTGGTGGACCACCTGATGGAAGAGGAGGCGTTTGGAAAGAGAGAAGAAATGGTTTCTGAAAAACAGGAGGGGTTTTTATTGGATGAAGTAGGGGAGGGGGAAAGCGAAGAGGAGATCATCGAACTGGTGGATGTCGTGGAAGAACCCGAACCCAGAATGAGCATTGATAATTTTATCGCTTCAGGGAAAGAAGAACCCTTTGGGGAAATCACTCCTCTGGAACCCTGGGAAAAACTGGAGCTTGAAGAAAAACCAGAGGAAAAAGAATTTGTGCTACAACCAGACAAGGAAGAGGAAGTCATCAGAGAGATGGATCTTCAATTGAAAAGGGAGATGCCTCCGAAAGGAGCCTCACCCGAAGAGGAACTTTTTGAGAAGATCGAATTGGAGGAGATCCTCGAAAAGGTGGAACAACTCAAGCCTTCTTTGGAGAAGGAATGGCCTTCTGAAAAAGAGGTAAGGGATAGTGAAGAAAGGTCCCTCAAGATGGAGGAGCCTGTTGAAAAAGGTTTAGATCTCGAAGAATTCGAAGCGGCCCTTCAGAAGGGAGTAAAAGCTGAGTTGCCAGAGGAAGATCTGCAGCCCTTTTTTATGGAGGAGCCTGAGAAAAAGATCTCAGAAGAAGCTATCCCCATAGAAGAATCCGTGGAGGAGGAGGAACTTAAGGAACTGTCTGAAGAGGAATTTCCGGATGAACTTTTGGAAGAGATATTGGGAGAAGAGGAGATTAGTGTTATTGAGGAGCCGAAAGAGTTAAAGCCTGAAGAGGTGAGGCCCAAGGAGAGGAGGGCAGAAGAGATAGGGATGGATAGACTCGAAGAGATGGAAGCCCCGAAAATCCCTCTGGAAGAGGTCCCTCCCTTGGTGAGGCCCGTGGATAAAAAGATGCAAGAAGTCATCTCGCAAAGGATTCAGGAGATGATGGAAGAAATCATCACCAAACTCGTCCCGGAGATGACCCAGAATGTCGTCGGTCTTACCCTTGAACGGATTGAGAAGATGGTGAGAGAGGTTGTTCCGGATTTGGCAGAGAAAGCCATTCAGGAGGAGATCAAACGGCTTCAGAAGGGAGAAAAGGAATAGGGAGGGCAAAGGGTGCATCGATGGCCTCAAAGGTCTTGGACAAATCTTATGATCCCCACCAGGTGGAGGGAAAGTGGTATCGCTATTGGGAGGAACATGGCTATTTCAGGGCCGATGAAGATTCAGAGCGGAAAGCCTATTCCATTGTCATCCCACCTCCAAATGTAACCGGTGTCCTTCACATCGGACACGCACTGAATAATACCCTGCAAGACATTTTGATTCGATTTAAAAGGAGTGAGGGCTACAATGTCCTCTGGATGCCGGGGACGGACCATGCGGGCATTGCGACTCAGAACGTCGTTGAGAAACAGCTTTTGGAGGAAGGGCTTGACCGCCATGCCCTGGGAAGAGAAAAATTTATCGAGAGGATTTGGAAGTGGAAAGAACAATCCGGTGGAACGATCATCAGCCAGTTGAAGAAACTGGGGGCTTCCTGTGACTGGGACCGTGAACGGTTTACCATGGATGAAGGCCTCTCCGAAGCGGTCAAAGAAGTTTTCATCCGTCTCTATCAGGAAGGCATGATCTACCGCAGCCATTACATCATCAATTGGTGTCCCCGATGCCAAACCGCCTTATCCGATCTTGAAGTGGAACATCAAGAGGTCTTGGGGAAACTCTATCATCTTAAATATCCCTTCAAAGAAAGTGATCGCTTCGTCGTCGTGGCGACCACCCGGCCGGAAACCATGCTTGGGGATACGGCGGTGGCGGTAAACCCTGAGGATGAACGCTATCAAGCGGAGATCGGGAAGAAGGTCATCCTTCCTGTTGTCCATCGGGAGATCCCTGTCATTGCCGACCCCTATGTGGATATCGAGTTTGGGACGGGCTGCCTGAAGATCACCCCGGCTCACGATTTCAATGATTTTGAAATTGGATTGAATCATGGTCTTGAACAGATCAAGGTGATCAATGAAGCGGGTCGAATGAATGAAAACGCAGGCCCTTATCAAGGGATGGATCGTTTTGAATGTCGGGAACAGATTGTCAAGGATTTTGAGCGGGATGGGGTGCTGATAAAAATCGAGGACTACCACCACGTGGTGGGTCATTGTTATCGTTGTAGGACGATCGTTGAGCCAAATCTTTCCCTCCAATGGTTTGTCAAAACCAAACTGTTGGCCAAGACAGCCATCGAGGCAGTTCGAGATGGCCGGACTCGAATCATCCCTGAGGTCTGGGAGAAGACCTATTTCGAGTGGATGGAAAATATCAGGGATTGGTGCATCTCTCGACAGATCTGGTGGGGCCATCGTATTCCTGCGTGGTATTGTGGGCAATGCGGAGAGGTCATTGTGTCCAAGGAGACGCCCAACTCTTGTTCAAAATGCGGTTCAGATCATTTGACTCCTGAGACAGATGTCTTAGATACATGGTTCAGTTCGGCCCTCTGGCCTTTCTCCACCATGGGATGGCCGAAAGAGACGAAAGAATTAAAACGATTCTATCCCACTTCTGTTCTGGTGACCGGCTTCGATATCCTCTTCTTCTGGGTGGCCAGGATGATGATGATGGGTTTGAAGTTTATGGGTGACGTTCCTTTCAGGGATGTTTATATCCACGGTCTGGTGAGGGACGAGAGAGGTGAAAAATATTCGAAGACCCGTGGAAACGTGGTTGATCCTCTTGACCTCATCGATCGTTTCGGTGCCGATGCCCTTCGTTTTACCCTCGCGGCGTTGACGATGCCAGGAAGCGACTTAAAACTCTCCGAGTCGAGGACAGAGGGTTACCGTCACTTTGCCAATAAGATCTGGAATGCCTCCCGTTTCGCCCTGATGAATCTTGAGAAATTTAATGTCGAGGAGATGACCCAGGAGGTTTCCCCGGAGGAATTTAGTCTTCCAGATCGGTGGATCCGGGGAAGGTTAAACCAGGTGATACGGGAAGTTCGGAAATCATTGGAGGATTACAAATTCAATGAAGCCTCCCATGTCCTCTACCAATTTATCTGGCATGAATTCTGCGATTGGTATCTGGAATTGATCAAACTCTACCTCTATAAAGAAGGGGACAAGAAGAGACAGAACCTCACCCAGCGGACGCTTTTGGAGATTCTCGATGCCATCCTCAGATTGCTTCACCCCTTCATGCCATTTATCACTGAAGAGATCTGGCAACAACTTCCCCAACGAAAAGAAAATGAATCGATCATGATTGCCGAATTTCCAAAACCCGACGAGCGGTATGAGGATGAAGAGGTGGCGAATGAGATGGCGCTGATCATTGAAGTGATCAATGCCCTGCGAAACATCCGTGGAGAGATGAACCTTCCACCAGGGGAACAGATCATTGCCTTCTTCCGAACAAAGAGTGAAGGGCTGGAGAAGAGGCTTCGAGAAAATCAATCCTTCATTCAGTTTCTTGCCCTGGTCCAAAAGTTTAAATACGGTCAGAATCTTGAAAAACCGCTCTACAGCGCTTTTACGGTTGTTCGGGATGTTGAAATCTTCGTTCCCATGGAGCGATCTCGAATGGAAGAAGAGGCGAAAAGGCTTCAGAAAGAGATGTTGAAGATCGAGAAAGAGAGTGCTTTTGTCATGAAGAAGCTTTCCAACGAGCAATTTCTTTCTAAAGCCCCTTCAGAGATCGTTCAAGAAGTGAAAGAGAAAGCATTGGAGTTTCGATCTCAGCGGGATAAATTAGAAGAGAGCTTAAACAAAATAAAAGAGATGATCGGGTAACCTGCTTGTGGAGAAAGAAAGATGAAAATCGATATTGAAAAGGTAGCAAGACTGGCTCGCCTTGAGTTGTCCGAAGAAGAAAAGGGAATTTTCGGGGACCAAATGGACCAAATCCTAACCTATATGGAACAATTGAACAGGCTCGATACCACTGGGGTGGAGCCTACTTCTCACGCTATCCCCATTCACAATGTCTTTAGAGAAGATGAAGTCAAACCCTCGTTCCCGCAGGAAGAGGTGTTGGCTATTGCACCCGATGAAGAGGATGGACATTTTAAGGTCCCGAGGATCATCGAGTAGGACGAAAACAAATGGAATAGTGGAATAATGGAATAATGGTACAACAAGAGATAAAACCCTGAAGAAGTTATTAAATTTTCCATACCCATCATTCCAACATTCCATCATTCCAATATTCCAATTTTGGGATAATTATGGAATTACACTCATTGACCATCCACGAACTACATGACCTTTTGGTTAAGAAGGAGGTCACCTCCAGAGAGGCCACAGAAGCCCTCTACAGGCGGATTCATGAGATGGAGGGGAAGATTAAAGCCTATCTCTTATTGACAGAAGAAGAGGCCTTCCGTCAGGCCGGTCAAGTGGACCAGAAAATAACTAAAGGAGAAGAAATTGGAGACCTTGCAGGAGTCCCCATCGGGCTGAAAGATATTCTTTGCACGAAAGGAATTCGAACCACTTGTGCCTCAAAGATTTTAGAAGGATATATTCCGTTTTATGACGGGACAGTGATTAAAAAACTTAAAGAGAGGAAAGCTGTTTTTTTGGGAAAGCTCAACATGGACGAGTTTGCTATGGGGTCCTCTACAGAAAACTCAGGATTTCAAACCACTCATAATCCCTGGGACCTTCAACGGATCCCAGGGGGCTCCAGCGGTGGTTCGGCAGCCGCGGTGGCCGCTGGTGAATGTATGGCTGCTCTGGGCACGGATACAGGAGGCTCGATCCGACAGCCAGCCGCCTGTTGCGGAGTGGTCGGATTGAAACCGACTTATGGCAGAGTATCCAGATATGGGTTGGTGGCTTTTGCCTCCTCTTTGGATCAGATCGGCCCGATCACAAAAGATGTAGAAGACTGTGCTATCCTGATGAATGCGATCAGCGGTTATGACCCCAATGACTCAACTTCTGTCAATGTGGAAGTCCCAGATTATAAGCAGTCGCTTAAAAGGGATGTTAAAGGGATTCGAATTGGGATCCCTGAAGAATATTTTGTAGAGGGAATGGATCCGGAAGTGGATAAATCCGTCAAAGAGGCGATCGATTCCTTTAGAAAGTGGGGAGCAGAAATCCAGAGGATCTCTTTACCCCATACGGAATATGCAGTGGCCGTTTATTACATCATTGCGACAGCAGAGGCCAGTTCTAATCTAGCTCGATATGATGGGGTGAAGTACGGTCTCCGTTCGAAAGGGTATCGGGATCTGATGGAGATGTACACTCAGACCCGTGCAAAGGGATTTGGAAAGGAAGTAAAACGACGAATCATTCTGGGGACGTATGTCTTATCTGCGGGATATTATGAAGCCTACTACCGAAAGGCTTCACAGGTAAGAACCTTGATGAGAAAGGATTTTGAGGAGGCCTTCCAGAAGGTTGATGTCATTGTGGCGCCGACTGCACCCACACCGGCCTTCCGAATTGGTGAGAAGACAGAAGACCCCCTCCAGATGTACTTATCCGATATCCATACCATTCCAGTGAACCTAGCAGGAATTCCTGCGGTCTCCATCCCCTGCGGGTTCAGCCACGAAGGACTCCCCATAGGCCTTCAGATCATGGGGAGGCACTTCGATGAAGGAATGCTCTTAAGAGTGGCCTACACTTTTGAGCAGAGCACAAACTTTTATCTTAAGAAACCGCCTTCAATTGCTTGACCAGGCGGGCGACTTTTTCCCCAAGCTTTTTACATTCCTTCTTGGCAGCTACGTTGGGTTTACCAATGGAGATCGTTCCATAATGGGAGCCCCAGGGATCTCCCTGAATAATCATTCCATGGATGAGGAGGGCCTTCGTCATATCGAGGACTGTGGTTTCAGCGCCCCCTCCCAATCCGCCACAGGATGAAAAGGCTGCCCCGACTTTCCCCTCTAACTTGCCGTGAATTTGGACGCTCCTATCAAGAAAGGACTTTATCTCAGCGGCCATTGTGCCATAATAAGTTGGTGAACCTAAGATGATTCCGTCTGCATTGAGAAGGTCTTTCAAAGTGGCTCGAATCACTTTTTTTCTGACCACCTTGACGCCCTCGGATTTCACACCTTCTTCAACCGCTTTTGCCATCTCCTCCGTGTTTCCGCTTTTAGAATGGTATAAGATTAATACGGTCGGCATAAAATATTTCCTCCTGATCTATTAAAATGCCAAATGCCTAAGTTCTTGCCTGCAGTAAGCAGGCAAATGTCAAATTAATGTCAAATTCTAAAATCAAAATAAAATGGCATTTAAAGTTAGATTTAATTTGGCATTTGAGCTTTGACATTGGTCATTCTATTTTCTGGTCATTTCTTCCAACCAGTTGAGATAGGATGAAGACCCCTCCACAATGGGGAGGCTGATGATTTCAGGGACAGAATAGGAGTGAAGGAATTTGACTTTTTTCTCTAGCTCCTCAAACCTTTGCTTTTGTGTCTTGATGATCAACAGCCACTCCTTTTCGTCCCAGATCTTTCCCTTCCATCGATAGATAGAACGGATTGGAGAGACAAGGTTGACACAGGCAGCCAGATGCTCCTCTACCAAGGCATTGGCAATCTTCATTGCCTCCTCTTCAGAACCACAGGTAATCAATACAACGATAAATTCGTTCATGTTTTTTTAGCTTGCAGGGGCGGCTCTCAGTGGCCGCCTGATTCGGGAGCCCCTGCCTACCGGCAGGCAGGCACAGAGGGGCTCCCCTACGTGGCTCCCGGTACAATTCACAAAGTTATGGGGTGATCAGTGGATCGTTAAAACTTCCTATTTTTTTTCCATCCACCAGACCGTCTTTGGTCCAACTCCTTTTCTGGTAATAGATATCGAGGATCGCCTCGTAATCATCCCGTTTCAAGATCTTTCCTGCATGGGGTCCTTCGGTCATCGGCAAATTGAAAACCCTTTCAGGAGGATAATCATCTTTCCGAGAGATGCCAAATTTCATATTGATGGCCCGGGTGAGATCATAGAGGTCCATAGAACGTTGGAGAAGTTCATTCAAATGTCGTCTCAACGCCTGTGACCGCTGAATAGAATTCAGCATACTGATGTTCATCAAAACCCAGTTCAATCCAGGGCAACCGGCAGACTCCCAACATGTCAAACAGGGGCCGAAGTGTCTGGTGATAGATCACCAGATCCGCCTTCTTCTCCAGTGGCCAATCCATTCCCATCTCCAACTCCTTGGCGATTGTCCACGCCCGTGCATGATGGGCTCCAATATCCGAGGTGGCATATCCCAATGCCATGGAGATGGCAATCCGTGCGTCGTAGGCAGATTGTTCCAGTCCTTTCACCTGCGAGATGATAGGTTTTAATTGAGGCCACTGTTTGATCACCCCGTAGCTGCCTTCAGCGAGAATATTCCCTATTCCTTTTCGATGGGCGATCCGATGGACGGTTTCTAAGATGACCTCTTCATCTCCCCATTTAAAGTTGAGACCATCCAGATCCTTTTCAGAGAGAAGTCCTGTCTCCTGTGCCTCCATCAGGACGCCGATAAGATTTCCAGCCGTGATCGTGTCGATTCCGAGTTCATCACAGAGTTGATTGGCCTTGAGAATGGCAGCAAAGTTTTGAACTCCAATATTGGGGCCAAACATACAAGCCGTTTCATACTCCGGTCCTTCCACCACCGTCCCTCGATATTTTCCTTCTTTCACCAAGCAGACATTCCCACAGGCCATGGGGCAAGCGAAGCAAGAGGTATCACCGATCTTATATTTTGAGAGCATTTCATAGCCATTGACCTTCTTGGCATGCTCGAAGACGCCTTCCCTGAAATTATAAGTAGGCATCACCCCTGCCTCATTGACATAATCGATGACGGACATGAGGCCCTGTTCCTGCCAGAAGGTAAAATTCTTATTCTCCCTCAGACTTTGAAAGGAGGTCTCAGAAGCTTTTTGCAGTCTTGGAAGATCGAAGACAGGGAGATCTTTAGAACCACGGACAGCGATGGCCTTGATATTTTTAGATCCCATGACGGCCCCGATGCCAGTCCTTCCAGAATTTCTTCCCCAATCCGAAGTGACACAGGCAAATCGGACTCGATTCTCTCCTGCAGGACCAATGGTGGCTACTTTAATATGTTCATCCTTCAGATCCTCCTTAATCATCCCTTCGCTCTCCAGACTTCCTTTTCCTTTCAATTTCTCATTGGGAATGATTTTTACTTCTCCATTATCGATCCAGAGGTAGGAGAGGGTTCTGGCCTTTCCAGTAATGGCGAGGGCATCTATACCAGCCTGTCGAAGTTCTGCGCCAAAAGAGCCGCCCATGCTCGAATCGCCATAAATCCCTGTTTCCGGAGAGATGGAGACAAAGGATGTTTTTCCAGATGCAGGAAGGTAAAGACCCGCCAGAGGTCCAGGAGAGATCACCAAAAGATTTCCTGAACCGAGGGGATCGATCGGTTCCTTCTGGAGATGATTCCAAAGCAGTTTTGCTCCGAATCCCCTTCCACCAATATATTTAGAGGCAAATGCTTCGTCAAATTCCAACGGCTTTGCCTCGGCGCGATCAAGATCCACCCAGAGAATCTTCCAGAAATATCCGCCCTTAATCTTCCGTTTTTCCCTTTTCGATGTCGGCATATCTCAGAACCTTCCTTTCTCCCTTTTCCACATATTCCACTTCTTTCATGTGCACATATTTTAAAACGCTGGTCATCCTCTGAGCCTGACCCAATACATGCTCAGGTAAGAAGAGAAGCGCATTTTTGGGGCAGGCCTCCACACAGCGTGGATTCCCGTTACAGAGATTACATTTAAAAGGTGTTTCGATCTCCTCGTGGAGAAAGACAGCACCAAAAGGACAGGAGATCACGCATTGTTGACAGGAGATGCACTTTTCACTGTCAATATCATAGATACCATCCTTTGTTGTGATGGCTCCGGTAGGACAGTTCTCCATGCATTTGGCTACCTTGCATTGTCGGCAGACAATGGGCATCCGTATAATAGGGTGAGGGTAAACCACCATCACCCGAATCGCACTCTTCTTGGGGTTGTTCACCCCGAAACGGTGAATGGAACAGACCAGTTCGCAAATCTTGCATCCGGAACATCGTTCAGCAACGACAGCCAGCTTCCAAGTCATGTTTTTCTCCTTTTAAAAACTACTAAGATTGATAATCCCCCCCCCGTCTCCCCTGCCTGCCGGCAGGCAGGCTTTAGAAAAGGGGGAATTATTCCTCCTCCCTTTTTTAAAGGGAGGTTGGGAGGGATTATGAATTATTTTCCAGGAAATACCTTCTTAAAAGTTAGTAGAGGCGGTCCTCCGTGGCCGCCTGGTTGGGAGTCCACAGAGGGACTCCCCTACAATTGATATTTAGTGGTTTATTTTCTACCTAATACCTTTTCAAAAGTTTTCAGTGCTTTCTCAATGTCCTCAGCGTCTACATCCAAATGGGTGACCAGGCGGATTTGGGTCTTGCCAAAGGGGTGGATGAGGACTCCTTCCTTCTTCATTGCTTCGGCCACTTGGGAACCTGTCATCCCCGTATCGGCCACATCAAAGATGATAATATTCGTTTCTACATGCTTAGGATCAACGGAGACTCCTTTAAATTCTTTCAAACCCACTGCCAGACGCTTTGCATTCTGATGGTCTTCCTTCAAACGTTCGAGGTGATGGCCTAATGCATAAATTCCGGCAGCAGCAATGATTCCTACCTGTCGCATACCACCTCCAAACATTTTCCGAAAACGGTGAACGCAATCAATAAATGGTTTAGAGCTTGCGACCAGGGAGCCAATAGGAGCTCCCAATCCTTTGGAAAGACAGACCGAGACGGAGTCCGCCCATTGAGCGTATTCATGGGGTTTAATTCCTGTGGCCACAGAGGCGTTCCAAAGCCTGGCTCCATCGAGATGGAGTAGGAGACCTTTTGATTTGATCAATCGATAGATTTCTGCCATTTTCTCAAGGGGGTAGATAGATCCACCCCCGCGGTTGTGAGTGTTTTCAAGACAGACCAGTCTTGTGACAGGAAAATGGTGATCAGCAGGTCTGATAGCGTCTTCAATCTGATAGGCGTCGAGAATCCCTCGTACACCTTTGAGGCACTGAAATTGGATACCTGAAAGGGCAGCTCCAGCTCCCCCCTCAAAATTATAGGGATGAGAAGACGCTTCGATGATCACCTCATCGCCGGGTTGAGTGTGGGATTTAATGGATAACTGATTGGCCATTGTCCCTGAGGGGACAAAGAGGGCAGCTTCTTTTCCAAGGATTTTGGCCACCTTTTCCTGCAGGGCATTCACGGTCGGGTCTTCTCCAAAGACATCGTCGCCCACCTCTGCTTCTGCCATCGCTTTTCTCATGGCAGGAGTGGGTCGGGTGACCGTATCGCTTCTCAGATCAATAAACTCCTTCATGTTTCCTCCGGGAAAGACTCATTGAAGAGATCTCTGAAAAAATCTAAAAATATGCAGGTCTCTCGGAGGTCTCTGATAAAGATTTCAAGCTTTTTTGGAGACCTCTTGAAAGTTTGGGGACAAATAAATATCTATCCCCATTTTAGTCATCTTTAATCTCTCAAAAAATACAATTTTAAATGATAGGTGTCAAGATTGGAAAGGGAAAAATCTCTTGCATTTCGGTGTGTGATGCGTTATTTTGGTTCCAAAGGAGGCTCAATTTCATTCATGTTCAAAGGGGCGATTGCGATCTTCGCCTTTTCTATCTTTCTCTTCAGTTGCGCCACGAAAGCCATTATTCAACCTCCTCTCGCTCCACCCCAACCTGCTCTCCTCCCTGACCTCATCATTTCGGATATCTCTTTGAGTGAAACAGGAGAGGTTGAGGTTGTGATTTCGAATATTGGGAAAGGACCCGTTCCCTATCGTACTGGAAGTTTGATGATTTATGTAGATGGTCATCTGAGATGGAGGGATTCTCTTGGAAACCTCCCGGATCAAACCTTTCTTCAGCCAGGAGGTTTTGTACTCTATACCACCCCGGTCAAGTTGGTCGGGAAGCACGAGGTCCGGGCCGTTGTGGATAATGAGGACCAGATGGTCGAAGAAAATGGAGCGAACAATGTCTTTATAAAAGTTTTAGGGAAAGAAAAATTAGAGATCAAACCTCTTCTTCCTGACCTCACCATTACTGATCTTTTTCTCAACCCCAAGAGGAAACTATTAGTAACCATTGCCAATATCGGAGACAGCCCACTTCCTTTAGGAGGAGGAAATCTGAAGATCATTGTTGATGGATCCCTAAAAGGAAGTTATACCTTAGGAAGCCTTTCTGATCAGTCCTCTCTTCCTGTGAAAGGAAGCATCACTTTGACGACCCCTTTAACCCTTATTGGCCGACATGAAATTGATGCCCATGTCGACTTTACTTCCGGGGTGAAGGAGTCCAATGAAGGGAATAACAGCCTGAAGAAGATATTGGATGGAGCGCCTTTTGGACCGGACATTTTGGTGAAAGATTTAGATTTGACAGAAGATTTAGAACTCATGATCATCCTCTCCAATGGAGGTGAAGTTGATCTCCGGAAGGGCGTTACCTTTCGAATTCGCATCCTTGTGAACGACCGAAAGATTTCAGAATTCGACCATTTCATTTCTGAGGCATTAAAGGCCAATTTTGGAAACCGTTATCACATCGACCCCCCTTACCGCGTTGGAATTGCTGGGATCTCAAAAGTGAAAGTTTCTATCTCTCCTAAATTACCTTCCGATGATATCCGTTTAGAAAATAATGTCCTCGAAAGAACATTCATTATCTTTCCGTTCAAGATTGGGCCTCATGGAAGAGAAGAATTCTCCTTTTCTTTCTCTGCCCCCCGGCCTCAGGGGGAAGGTCAAACAGAAAAGGTGAAGACAGAGGCGAGATGGGAGGGGGGGAGTTCCTCCCTCATGCTTTCTTTTAAAAAATCAGGAACCATCAAGGGGATTCCCACTCTCTCAGGGAAAAGCCCCCTCAAAGTAGAATTTCCAATTTATTTTGAAGAGGTCCATAAAGAGAGTGTTTGGAATGTCTTAATTACTAACCTAATAGATAAGAAGGTGGAAGGACATCTCATCATTCAACATCCTTGAATAAGGGATAGGCCCAGGGAATGAAGATGGAACTATTTTATTTACTGATAGGCTTAATCGTTATCGCAGGCGGGGCCCTTTACTTCCTGATAGAGCGAAAGGGAAGGAAAATTCTCGAAGAGCTCAAAGCAGATCAGTCCTCACCCATGATGTGGACAATGATGCAACAGCAGATGGAACAATTAAGAGGACAAATGAGCGATGGACTTAATAAAAATATTTCTCTCCTTACCGAACAGTTGCGAGCGATCAATGAACAGGTAAATCAGCAACTCCAGATGGTGAACCAGCAACTTCAGAACTCCAGTGGACAGATCGGTCAGCGGCTCGACACCGCAAGACAAGTGATCGGCGAGGTGAGAGAAAAGCTCGGAGAGCTCTCTAAGACCAGTGAACAAATTCATGAAGTAGGTAAAAACATTGCTACCCTTCAAGAGATCCTCCGCCCTCCAAAATTGAGAGGGGGACTGGGAGAGCAATTTTTAGGGGAATTGTTATCCCAGATCCTTCCTCCAGAGTTCTACAGCCTTCAATACCCATTTTCCAGTGGAGAGAGGGTCGATGCCGTAGTGAGGCTGGGAGAAAAACTTGTTCCAATCGATTCGAAATTTCCCCTTGATAATTTTAGGCGGATCATTGAGTGTAAGACGGAAGAAGAAAAAAAGTCATTCAAAAAGATTTTTTATAGAGATGTTAAAAAACATATTGATGACATTGCCAGCAAATATATTCTCCCCCAAGAGGGGACCTATGATTTCGCCTTGCTCTATATTCCTGCAGAAAATGTCTATTATGAAATAATTACCAAGGATGAGTCGTTTGGAGAGGAGAAAGGGGTTTTAAATTATGCGTTGACCAAGAAAGTGATCCCCGTCTCCCCGAACTCTTTCTATGCGTACCTCCAAGTGATCGTTCTGGGGTTGAAGGGATTGCAGATTGAGAAAGAGGCTCAGAAGATACAGGCCTTGCTGTCTGGTCTGAAAAAAGACATCGGAGGCTTTCAAGAAGATTTTCAACTGGTGGGAAAACATATCAGCAATGCGATGAATAAGTTTGAGGAAGCAAGAAGACGATTGGATAAATTCAGTTTTAAATTGGAACAGATTGAAAGCCAACCTTCATTGCCCTTTAAGGAGAAACAAGGGGAGTTGAAAAATTCATGAGCTCTTTAAGGATTCAGGCACAGGATGGAAGATGAAAGCGAAGGATCAGGTCATCGAAGTCATCAGAACGAGGAGGTCCATCCGGCAGTTTGCCAAGGAAGCGGTTTCGGATGAAGCGGTGAACCAAATTCTTGAATCAGGTTTGTGGGCACCTTCTGGGAAGAACAACCAACCCTGGAAGCTTGCCGTCATCCAGGCCCCTGCATTGAAAGAGTCCTTAGCCGCTTTCACCCATTCTCGATCCATCCTTCAAGAGGCTCCGGTTTGCATCGTCGTTTTTTTAGATCATTCCAGAGTGTATGACAGAACGAAGGATGTCCAGGCAGTAGGGGCCTGCATTCAAAATATGCTTCTCACCATTCATTCCTTGGGATTAGGAGGGGTATGGTTGGGGGAGATTTTAAAGAATAAAGAGAAGGTGGGGGAATTATTAGGAGCGGGTAAGGGTTTAGAGTTGATGGCTGTTGTGGCATTCGGCCACCCAGCAAAAAGACCAGGCGGTGGCGAAAGAGACTCCGTAGAGAAGAGAGTTTTTTTGAGAAGGTAGTCAGCAAGGAGCGGAATAGATAGATGGTCCCTAACAGGGAAGAATGCTTGAGAATGATGGGTCAATATGGAATGTTAGAAAACATTATCGCCCATAGCCTTGAGGTGGCGAAAGTAGCCCTTTATCTATCCGTGGAATTGAATAAAAAAGGCCAAAGGGTTGATCTCGGCTTAGTGGAAGCAGCCTCTTTATTGCATGATCTTACGAAAACAGAGTGCCTCAAGACAAAGGAAGACCATGCCCAGACAGGCTCTCAGCTCTTAAAAGGAATGGGGTATGAAAGGGTAGGGGAGGTCGTGGCGCAACATATCTGGATAGGGAAGGAGGGAGACCCCTTGTCCGTCTATGAAGAGGAAATTGTGAATTATGCGGATAAACGAGTGATGCACGATCGGATTGTTTCATTGGAGAAGAGGTTTAACGACCTCAAAGAAAGATATGGTGGAAATCAGAGGGCCATGGATTATTTAGACCGACTGCAAAAGGAGATCTACGGAATCGAGAACAAAATCTTTTTTATTTTACAGGTCGACCCCAATGACCTTCAGCATCTTCAGCTTGAGAGAACGGTTGAGTAAGATAATATCTAAATTCGAAATTCTAAGCAAGTCCGAATAATCAGAACTCCAAATTCAAAACATAAATTATCTTTTTTAACCATTCGATAGATGGATTTTGATTAGGTTTAGAATTTCGCCTGCCTACCCTGCCTACCGCAGGCAGGAGCTTAGGATTTCGAGTTTATTGGAGCGAAAAAATTTAAACAAGGAATGATTTGGAGTTTCAATTCATGATAAGAGTCCAATTTGAACAAGGTCCTATTCGTCCTCCAAGTGAAGCCTATAGCCTTCTCTTACGGATTACACGTAACTGCCCTTGGAATCGCTGCGAGTTCTGTCATACCTATAAGAATGAGAAGTTCAGTTTAAGGACTGTGGAGGAGGTGAAAAAAGATATTGACACGATTCAGGAGATGGTTTCAGAGATCAAGTCCTTATCTTGGAGAACTGGACTCGGAGGGGAGACCTCAGCCCCTCTCATCAATCTTATTTTACAAGATCCGCAACATTATTCAGACGGATTCCGACAAATTGCTTTATGGCTTTATACAGGAGGCAAAAACGTCTTTCTTCAAGATGGGGACAATTTGATACTCAAAACAAATCAATTAGTCGAGATATTAAAATATTTGAAAGAAACTTTCCCTTCCATCGAGAGGATTACTACTTATTCACGGGCCAAAACGGTTTCAAAAAAGAGGGTTGAAGAACTTCAGAACCTGAACCGCGCTGGACTTTCCCGAATTCACATTGGTTTAGAGACGGGATATGACCCTCTCCTTCAATATATCAAAAAGGGGGTCACAGCCCAGGAACATATTGAAGCGGGGAAAAAGGTAAAGGAGTCCGGGATCTCCCTTTCGGAATATGTGATCCTTGGGTTGGGAGGAAAAGGGATGTGGCGGGACCATGCTATGGAAACGGCAAAGGTCCTCAATCAAATTAACCCAGACTTCATTCGGGTTCGAACATTGAAGGTTTTAAAGACAATGATCCTTTACCAGAAAATCGAAAAAGGTGAGTTCCTCCTATTGAATGATGAGGAAATGGTCGAAGAAGAAAGGCTTTTGATCGAGCATTTGGAAGGGATCACAAGCACCTTTGTCAGCGATCACGTCTTGAACCTCCTCCAAGAAGTGGAAGGGAAACTTCCGGAAGAGAAAAAAAAGATGCTGAAGCTCATTGACCGCTATCTCGCTCTCCCCAAAGAAGAAAAGAACAACTTTCGATTAGGAAGGAGGGCAGGAATCTATCATTCGATGGAGGACCTTTCCAAACCGGAGCTCAGGAACGAGGTCGAAAGGGCCCTTCAACAGATCGAATCAGAGAGACCAGGAGGCCTTGAGAAGGCCCTTTCTGATTTCATGGAATCGTTTATATGATTCAATATGGAGGAATAAAAGAATTAAATTTTTGAAATAAAAGACTTGACTTTTAAAATATCGATGGTTTATGATGGGCATCATTTTAAGTAGCTCAATAACATTTCATCCAAGGAAATATTTCCCACAAAAAAGGAGGTGATTTAAATGACGAAGGCGGAGTTGATTGTCAGTATAGGGAAGGAGGCCAAGATCTCGAAAGCGTCAGCTGAAAAAACCCTCAATGCATTTACCAATACGGTGACGAAGGCGTTAAAGAAGGGAGATAAGTTGACCCTGACTGGATTTGGAACTTTCTCTGTGGCGAAGAGGAGGGCTAGAATAGGGAGGAATCCCCAAACCGGAAAAGAGATTAAAATTCCTGCCACCAGAGTGGCAAAATTTAAAGCAGGCAATCTGCTAAAAAGGTCGGTAAAGTAATCCTTGATAAACTAAATCCTGTTTTATAAGTTTTGATAAAGAGGGGAGGAAGGTAAAATCCTCCCCTCTTTTGTTATATGAAGGGGTCGTAAAGTTACTATTTGAGAGATAGCATATAAACAGGTTATGAACATTGAAGTTTTGAAAGTTATCTCTTAGACCACAAGATGTTGTGTTGCTATAGCCAAAAACCACAAAAATGTAACCTATTGAAATATCAAGATTTTTTTTTAAATCAATCCATCCTTGAATTTAATTATTTAAGGGAATTGAAGAGGTATGTAACGTTGAAACATTATTTTCCACAGGATTTACACATCGGGAGAAGCTATTCTTCCAAGCATTGATTTTTCTGCATCCGGGGATAGCACCGCCCTCTTTCCCTTGATCTTAAATCAATTGCCCCACCCATCACGCGGAGACAAAGACGGAATCGACAAAAGAATGAGTCCAGCATGGCAATGATAGGAAAATTCAATCGTGGAGAAGAATATATTGTTTCTATACAATATCTCCGGGCTTCTTTGAAATGACCTATCCCTAGATCTTTCTCAAAGGCCTGTCTTTCTTGAGCAGGATTGCCTATCGTTTTCAGCTTCAAGTCCGATGTGGCGGAATATTAGAGAAGAGAAAGGAATGGAATTGAAAGATGTAGGGCTTTTTGTTATCTTATTAGATAATAATGGAAGGATTCATTGTAGGGTAGGCTGATGAAACATGTCATTCTAGGGACTGCCGGACATATCGACCATGGGAAAACTTCTCTCGTGAAAGCTCTCACAGGTGTGGATACCGATAGATTGAAAGAAGAAAAAGAAAGAGGGATCACTATTGAACTGGGGTTCACTTTCCTAGATCTCCCCAGCGGGATACGATTGGGGATCATTGATGTGCCAGGCCACGAAAAGTTTGTTAAGCATATGGTGGCGGGTGTTTGGGGAATCGACCTCGTTGCCTTAGTCATCGCTGCGGATGAAGGGGTCATGCCACAGACGAGAGAGCATTTGGATATTTGTAAGCTTTTGAATGTCAAAAAAGGATTAATCGTTCTAACCAAAATTGACCTGATTGATCGTGAATTATTAGAATTAGTTAAAGAGGAAGTGTCGGAAATTGTCCAGGATACATTTTTAAAAGGGGCGCCGATCCTTGCTGTTTCCTCCATGACAGGGGAGGGGATCCCTCAGCTCCTTTCCACACTCGATCTTCTTTCGCAGGATATTGAGGAGAGGTCATCGAAAGGTCTATTCCGCTTGCCGATCGACCGTGTCTTTGTTATGAAAGGTTTTGGAACAGTGGTGACAGGGACCATGATTTCGGGAAGCCTTTCTCTGGGAGATACGGTTCAAGTCCTTCCTTCCGGCTTAGAAGGGAAGGTCAGGAACCTCCAAGTCTATAGTCGAAGTGTTGAAAAGGCAGTAGCAGGGGAAAGGTCAGCGGTTAACCTTCAGGGGATAGAAACTTCATCGATCGAGAGGGGAGACGTTCTCACAAAGCTGAATACCCTTAAGCCTAGTCAGCTCATCGATGCTTATCTTGAATATTTACCGGATGCCCCACGACCCTTAAAACACCGGACCAAGCAGAGGTTTCATATTGGTACCACTCTCACTAATGCATCCATCTTTCTCCTTGATCGGGAAGAGTTGGCTCCAGGAAAAGGCGGGTTTGTCCAATTGAGATTGGAACGACCAGTGGTGGCTTTACCGCAGGACCGCTTTGTCATCCGCGGTTCTTCAGCCATCCAAACCATAGGGGGAGGGATTATCCTGGACAGTCATCCGGACAAACATAGAAGGTATTCTTCGTCGGTGATCGCTGATCTGAGTCTCCTCAAAGACGGCACAAGTGAACAGGCCCTCCGACAGCACATTCATCACTCAGGGATGGGAGGCATTACCCTGGAAGACCTATTGAACCGCATTGAGATGCCATCCAGTGAGATTCAGTTGATACTCCGAAAGATGGCGGGGAAAGGGGATCTCCTATTCATTGATCCTGAAAAATTAAAAGTAATTGAAAGGGGACAATATCAGGGGTTGAAGGAAATGGTATTGACCCAATTGAGAGATTTCCATCAGAGATCACCCATGAAATCTGGATTGTCCAAAGAGGAGTTGAGGACAAAACTCCCTCCAGAGGTGGATGTTAAACTTTTTCAAATCCTCATTAATGAGCTGATCCAATCGAAAGAGGTTGTACTGGAAAAAGATAAGTTGAGGCTTTCCGGTCACCAAATCTCATCTGCCGATGAGAAGGGGTTGTTCAAGCGGGTGGAGGCAGCTATCCTGAGGGGAGGACTCCAACCCCGCTCCCCAAAAGAATTGTCAGAGGAATGGTCTGAAAGAGAAGAAGAGGTTCGAGCGATTTTTGAACATCTGGTTCATGAGGGGATACTCGTTAAGATCAAAAGTGAAATCTATTTACATCGAGTCCCTTTTGAAAATTTAAAAGAGGAATTGATCACCTACTTAAAGAGCCATCAGGAGATTACAACCCCTCAATTTAAGGAGATGACCAGGGCCTCAAGAAAATATGCCATCCCATTGATTGAGTATTTTGATCAGATCAAATTGACGCTTCGATTAGGGGAGAAGAGAGTGCTGAGGGGCACTTCTCAAAGTCCCAAAAAAAGTTATTATAAAAGTTAAAATGAAAGGTGGTTTGAGATGACCAGGGCAAAAAAGATTATAAAAAAGAAGTTAAAAGAGCCTGATGAATTTATTAATCTTACCGAAAGAGCCTATCTTTCTGTCACCCACCATTCCAAGTCTATCGCAACAGGGGGGATGATTGTCTTAATCCTCCTCTTGACTATTTTCTTTTATCAAAGATGGGAGAAGAAAAATGAGGGAAATGGTTATCAACTATTTAGTCTGGCCACGGAAGCTTACCAGATCGTTAGCGCTCCATACCGGAGGGATCTCTCCAAGAATATAAAAATGTCTTAGAAAAGTTTAATGAGGTCATCACAAAATTCCCAAAAACGTCGTCCGGGAAACTCGCTATCTTGTATAAAGGAAACATCCATCTCCGGTTGGGTGAATTTGATGAGGCCATTAAAGCTTATGAGAACTTTCTCCAAAAAGTAGGGAAGGAAAAACTTTACCGGTCATTTTCCATGGAAGGTCTCGGTTATTCCTATGAAGGGAAAAAGGATTATGAAAAGGCAATGAATGCTTATCAAAAGGTCGTTGATGTGGGTGAAAGCTTTCAGCTGGCAAATGCCTATTTAGGGATGGGCCGGTGTTATGAAAAAATGGGGAGGAATAAGGAAGCCCTTGAAAATTGTAAGAATTTCATAAAAGTTTCTCAAAAGTCCGAGATGACTAATATCATATTAAGAAAAATCTAAGTCTTGAAAAATAAATGAAGAAAGAATAAGTTAAATATTTCACTTGACAAAAACAGGTATCATTATG
>CAWGAV010000033.1:0-96621 GCA_963820625.1 uncultured delta proteobacterium | reverse complement strand
AATTTTAACGGATGTGATCGCCGCCCCTTGCAAGGAAGAGAGGAGGAGTCGTCGAAGAGAATTTCCAATCGTAATGCCTAAGCCCCTCTCAAAGGGCTCCGCCGTGAACTTTCCATAAAAGGGTGTCAGTGTTTCTTTTTCTACTTCCAACCGTTTGGGTCGAATCAGGTCTTTCCAACTTTTTTGCATATCGCCTCCAAATTACTTCGAGAACAACTCGACGATCAATTTCTCTTGGATGGGGATGGTGATGTCCTCTCGGGTGGGCAGACCTTTCACACTCCCCTTCATGAGATCTTTATCCAATTCCAGCCATTGAGGCACACCTCGCCGAGCCACCCCTTCCAGAGCCTCTAAGATACGGACAACTTTCTTGCTCTTCTCCCGGAGTTCGATGACATCCCCTGGCTTCACGAGATAGGAAGGAATGTTCACTTTGGACAGGTTGACCAAGAAATGGTTATGTCGAACGAGCTGACGTGCTTCGTTTCTTGAATTGGCAAAACCGAATCGGTAGACGATGTTGTCTAATCTCCTTTCCAAAAGAGAAAGGAGGGTTTCTCCGGTAATGCCCTTTTGTCGATCCGCTTCTTTAAAAATGTTACGGAACTGGTTTTCCAGAATCCCATACATCCTTTTAACTTTCTGTTTTTCCCGAAGCTGAGTTCCGTAGGCCGAGAACTTTTTCCGATCCTGACCATGTTGTCCAGGAGGGTAATTCCTCCGGTCGTACGCGCACTTCTCCGTATAGCATCTCTCCCCTTTGAGAAAGAGTTTGAGATTTTCCCTCCGACAAAGCCGACAAACCGATTGCGTATGTCTTGCCAACGTTAATCCTCCTGTTTAACTAAGTTAAACTGATTACACAGATCAAAAAACAACTCTTTTGATCTGACAGCTCTTATTACCGAAGTTTATTAATAAACCCACATGGAGACCTGACGCCCTCAAATATGAAATCAACTGATGCTCAAAAATAGTTGGAATATTTCCTGCCAGGGACTTTATTTCAAGAATGATTTCGCCTTCTACCACTAAATCTGTCCTGAAACTTCCAATCTTTTTATTTAAGTAAAAAACTTCAAATTCTTTTTCTGTTTCATATCGGAGACCTTTTTCTTCAAATAATAACCTTAACGCATTATGGTAAATCTTTTCATTAAACCCAGGGCCTATTTCTCGATGAACTTCAAAGCAACATCCGATGTTACGTTCTGTAATCGAATCGGTTTCTTCCATCCACTCTTAATTGGTCCACTCTTTCTTCATCCGCGTAATCTGCTCAAAAAATCTGTGTAATCTCCTTTAAGAATCTGTGTAATCAGACGCGGTCTTAGACGCGTCTCCGTTTAGGAGGGCGACATCCATTGTGGGGAATGGGCGTGACGTCTTTAATGAGATGGACCTTTAAGCCGGCTGCCTGAAGCGATCGCAAGGCCGATTCCCTCCCGGCCCCTGGCCCCTTCACATAGACATCAATGGATCGAACACCATGCTCCATCGCCTTTTTAGCAGCATCCTCTGCAGCCATTTGTGCGGCAAAAGGGGTGCTTTTCCGGGAGCCCTTGAAACCTTGTGTGCCGGCGCTGGACCAGGTGATTACATTTCCCTCTGGATCGGTAATGGTGATGATCGTATTGTTGAAAGTCGCCTGGATGTGGGCAATTCCCACCTGAATATTCTTCTTAACCTTCTTTTTCTTTATTCCCTGCCCTTTGGGCATAACTCCTCCTTTACCCCGTTAGAAATAAATCTCGTCATTTACAGTGGATGAATTTCATAAAATGTCTTTCCAAGACCCAAGCCCCGTTCACGTTTTCTAACGGGGTTTACTGGACTTTTCCTTCTCTTTTTTCTTTCCGATGATGGCCCGGCGGGGTCCTTTTCGCGTCCTGGCATTGGTGTGAGTCCTTTGACCTCGAAGGGGGAGAGATTTTCGATGCCGAAGTCCCCGGTAGGAGCCGATATCCATCAGTCGTTTGATGTTAGTGGCAACATCCCGTCTGAGATCTCCTTCCACCTTGAATTCCTGTTCGATAATATCTCGGATGCGAACCACCTCGGTCTCGGTGAGCTTGTTGACCTTGGCGTCCTTATTGATGTTCGCCTTTTCGAGAATTTTATTGGAAGAGGGTCTTCCAATACCATAGATATAGGTGAGGGCGATCTCCACGCGCTTATCCTTTGGAAGATCGACTCCTGCAATACGTGCCATAGTTCCTCCTTGCCACTCGGAAACTCAAAACTCAAAATTAAAAAATCAAAACTTTTAACTTTGAATTTTAAACTTTGAAGTTCATTTAGCCTTGCCGTTGTTTGTGTTTGGGGTTTTCACAGATCACCCGGATCACCCCTTTTCGTTTTACAATTTTACACTTGTCGCAGATTTTTTTGACCGATGCCCTGACTTTCACCGCTTCTACCTCAATTCGTCAGTTGATAAAGCTTTGCCCTGAACCTTACATGGTTCAGGGTCTATTTCTCCCGAAAAATAATTCTCCCCCGAGAAAGATCATAGGGAGAGAGTTCCACCGTCACCTTATCTCCAGGGAGGATTTTAATAAAATGCATTCTCATCTTTCCAGAAATATGGGCCAACACCTTGTGGCCGTTTTCCAATTCTACCCGAAACATCGCATTGGGAAGGGTCTCCAGAACCCTCCCTTCCACTTGGATCGCATCCTCCTTGGGCATGGCGTCTCCATCCGCACCCTTAAACGGGCGTGGCGTCTAAAAGACGAACAATTTGATCAAAAATTTGACCGGGCCCACCCACCCCCTGGATTGAACGAAGTGTTTTTTTGCCCTGATAATACTGGATGAGGGGGGCGGTTTGCTTCTCATATTCCTTCAACCGCGTCCGGATGGTTTCTTCTTTGTCGTCTGCACGTTGGTAAAGCGTTCCTCCGCACCGATCGCAAATCCCTTCTTTTTTCGGTGGTTGGAAAAGGAGGTGGAACATGGCCCCACAGTTTTTGCAGGTCCTCCTTCCGGTCAGCCGTCGCACCAGTTCCTCGGGTTCCACTTCAATGGTGATCACATGGTCAATCTTCTTTCCCGTGTTGGTGAGGATGGGCTGGAGAGCTTCTGCTTGAGGAATCGTTCTTGGAAACCCATCCAGGATAAAACCTGGGTTGCAGTCTTTTGCCTTCAGACGCTCCTCGATGATCCCGATGACGATTTCATCTGGGACGAGTTGCCCTTGATCCATAAATCCCTTTGCCTTCATTCCCAAAGGGGTGCTCTCCTTCACCGCTGTCCTCAGAATATCTCCGGTAGAGATCTGAGGGATGTGGTAACGGTCCACCATCTTTTGAGCCTGAGTGCCTTTCCCTGCCCCGGGAGGGCCAAGAAGAATGAGATTCATCGAATTTACCCTCGTCTCCCTTTCAATCTGCCTTTTTTCATCAAGCCTTCATAGTGCCTTGAGAGCATGTGAGCTTCAATCTGCTGGACTGTGTCCAGGGCTACACCGACGACGATCAAGAGGGATGTGCCCCCAAAATAGAAGGAGACATTAAATTTTCTATAGAGGATCGTAGGCAGGACGCAGATGGCCGAGACATAAATCGCTCCTCCGAGAGTGATTCGAGTGAGCACCTTATCAATATACTCAGCCGTCTTCTGCCCCGGACGGATGCCAGGGATATAGCCGCCAAATTTTTTCATATTTTCGGCGACATCATTTGGGTTAAAGGTGACAGCCGTATAAAAATAGCAGAAGAAGATGATGAATCCCACATAGAGAAGATTATAGAGGAGTGCGCCAGGGCCTAAACTGTTAAGGATCGA
Source organism: uncultured delta proteobacterium (assembly GCA_963820625.1). GTDB lineage: Bacteria > Desulfobacterota > BSN033 > BSN033 > UBA1163 > CAWGAV01. The sequence goes on along the minus strand of CAWGAV010000033.1, from coordinate 92,829 downwards.
TTGAACCCAGGGATGTGCCTCCAACCAAGGCTTGGGCATAAAATTGGCAATCGTCAATGGAAACATCAGGATTGAAGAGGCGAAGATAGGAGGGATAACGCCCGATGTATTTAATTTGAGGGGAAGATGGGTGCTCTGGCCCCCATAGACCTTTCTCCCGACAATCCGCTTAGCGTATTGGACAGGCAGCCTCCGTTGTCCGGTTTCAATAAAGATGATGACCGCGACCACCAATATCATGAGGAGGATCAAAAACAAGACGGTGATGATACCCATCTGCCCCACTCTGAAAAGTTCGTAGGTGCTGACCACGGCATTGGGCATTCTGGCGACAATTCCTGCAAAGATGATCAGGGAAATACCGTTCCCAATTCCCCTTTCTGTAATTTGTTCGCCCAGCCACATGATGAAAGCGGTACCGGCGGTCAGGGTGATGACGGTCATGATCCGGAAGGACCATCCTGGAACCATGACGATCATCTCGCCTGCTGCCCCTCGCATGTTCTCCAAGCCGACAGCGATCCCAAATCCCTGGATCATGCTGAGAACGACCGTTCCATAACGCGTATATTGGACGATCTTTTTTCGGCCAATCTCCCCTTCCTTTTGGAGTTGTGCGAGATAGGGAATGACCACGGTGAGAAGCTGAAGAATGATCGAAGCGCTGATATAAGGCATAATGCCCAGGGCAAAGACCGAGAGTCTCTCCAGTGCCCCTCCTGAAAACATATCGATGAGACTGAAGAGCGTGCCCCTTGCCTGGGCAAAGAAGGAGGCTAAAGCGTCTCCGTTGATTCCAGGAGTGGGAATATGGACACCGATACGGTAGATCGCCAGGAGAGCAAGGCTCCACAGTATCCTTCTTTTGAGCTCCGGTATTTTAAAGATGTTCTGGGCCCCTGACATCATGAGCCGATGACCTCCACCCTCCCTGAAGCGTTTTCAACTTTTTTAAGGGCGGCCTTGCTGACCTGATGGACACGGATGGTCAAAGGATGCTGAAGTTCCCCATCAGAGAGAAGCTTTACCGGTTCCTCTTTTTTTAGAAGGCCAGATTGAAGCAGGAGATCGGGTTCCACCACCGTATCTTTCGGGAAGCGATTGAGGTCTCCCACATGGATGATGGCAAAGCGTTTTTTAAAAGGTGAACGAAATCCTCTTTTGGGAAGGCGTCGTTGGAGAGGCATCTGACCTCCCTCAAAACCCGCCTTGGTTCCTCTCCCGGAACGGGAATTCTGCCCCTTGGATCCTCGGCAGGCTGTTTTACCATGGCCGGATCCGATTCCCCTCCCCACCCGTTTCCTCTTTTTTCTTGCTCCTTTCGGAGGAGCCAGCTCATCTAATCTCATCCCTGTTCCCCTTCAAATCATTCCTTCACTTCTAGCAGATGGATGACGCGATTAATCATTCCCCGAATCTCGGGTCGGTCCGGCAAGGTGAGGGTTTGATGGAGTCGTTTGAACCCGAGGCCACGAATGGTCTTCTTCTGGTCGTCGGTTCGACCGATCACACTCTTAATCCATTTGATTGTAATCGTTTTCTCCATATCGGACCCCTTAATTTTCTGTTGCCGTTTCACGCCTTTTATCAACAACCTCTTCAGGAACCCTCAATTGATTGATGGCTTGGAGGGTGGCCTTGATCAGATTGTATGGGTTGTTTGATCCGAGAGATTTCGTCAAAATGTTTTGGATCCCTGCAGACTCGGCAATGGCCCTGACCGATGCACCCGCAATGACCCCTGTTCCCTCGGAGGCTGGTTTGAGTAAGACCTTGGCTGCCCCAAATTTCCCCATCACTTCATAGGGAATCGTTTTATTGATGATGGGAACCTTGATCAAGTTCCGTTTCGCATGTTCAATCCCTTTTCGAATGGCCTCCGGGACCTCATTGGCTTTGCCCAACCCGCTTCCCACATGGCCGTTTCCATCTCCGACCACTACCAAGGCGCTGAAGCTGAATCGTCTCCCTCCCTTCACCACTTTGGCTACCCGGTTGATATGAACCACCCGGTCGGTTAATTCCAATGCACTTGGATCAATTTTCGGCAATGTCTTTCCCTCCATTAAAAAATCAAACCACTTGCTCTGGCAGCTTCGGCTAATGCCTTAATCCTGCCGTGATAAAGATACCCATTTCGATCAAAGACCACTTTTTGAATTCCTTTTTCGAGGCATTTCTTGGCAATCAGTTCTCCCACTTTCTTTGCCGCTTCCACATTTCCTGAATAACGAAGATTTCCTTTCAGTTCAGGGCTTTTTGTGGAAGCACTGACGAGAGTCTTTCCTGTTGTATCCTCAATGGCTTGAGCATAAATATGCTTCAGACTTCGGAAGACATTGAGGCGAGGACGCTCAGGAGTTCCTACGACGTGGCTCCTCACTCTCTTTTTCCTTTTCAATCTGGCTAATTTCTTTCTTTCCTTCAAGGTTCAACTCCCTGCCTGCCGCAGGCAGGCCTGTCACGTCTAATCGGGACGGTTTTTTTTAAGCTTTAGTCTTCCCGACCTTCTTACGGATCCGTTCACCGAGATATCTTATTCCTTTCCCCTTGTAAGGTTCGGGTAGTTTGATCGAACGAAGTTGGGCAGCAACGATTCCCACCTGTTGCCTGTCAATCCCTTTCACCGTAAGAAGAGTTTGTTTATCCACTTCTACCCGGATCCCTTTTGGAACGGGATAGAGAATCGGGTGAGAATATCCCAGGGCGAGTTTGAGGGCGTCGCCTTGAAGATCTGCCCGGAACCCCACACCCACGATCTCAAGCTTTTTTTCAAAGCCCTGGGTGACTCCAGTGACCATATTGGCGATGAGACTTCGCGTCAAACCTTGAAGCGCTTTGGTCGTTCGCTGGTCATTGGCGCGGTGAACGAAAATCTTTCCTCCATCCACGGAAACTGAAATCCCTTGAGGGAGGGAGTGGGTGAGAAGACCCCTGGGGCCTGTCACCTCCACCTTTGAGGGATCACAGGCGACCTTCACTTCCTTCGGCATTGTAATGGGCATCCTTCCGATACGAGACATATTTACCTCAACTTCATTTCAGATTTAAGATTTTAGATTTTCCAATCTGCAATCCGCAATTTGAAATCTGAAATTAAAGCTACCAGGCATAGCATAAAACCTCTCCCCCCACATTGGCCTTTCGGGCAGATTTATCCGTCAAGATTCCCTTTGAGGTGGAGAGGATCGAAAATCCTAATCCACTCATAACAGAGGGGATGCTGTCATTCCCCACATAGACCCTCCGTCCTGGTTTGCTGATCCGTCGGAGATGAATGACCTCCTTTCGGTTGGCATCATATTTGAGAAAGATTCGAATCATCTCATGTTGGTGATCATCCGTAACGACTTTAAAGTTTTTGATAAACCCTTCCTCCTTTAAAATCTTCGCGATCTCTCGTTTCATTTTGGAGGAGGGAACATCCACCTTTTCGAATTTCGCTTTAGACCCGTTGCGGATTCGTGTAAACATATCGGCTATTGGATCAGTCATGGACATACAAACCCCCGTACCTTTCACCAGCTGGATTTGATCATCCCCGGGATCTCGCCTCGGGAGGCATATTTTCTTAAACAGAGTCGGCACATGTTAAATTTTCGATAATAAGCCCTCGGCCTTCCACAGAGAGGACATCGATGGTACTCGCGCACCTTAAATTTCTGAGGTCTCTTTGCCTTATTCATCAAGGATAATTTTGCCAATTTTCTCCTCCTAATTTCTGAAGGGCATTCCCAATAACTTCAGCAGTTCCTTTCCTTCCTCATCCGTCTTCGCTGTGGTCACAATGACAATGTTCATCCCTTTTACCTTATCAATTTTATCGTAATGAATTTCTGGAAAGATCAGTTGTTCACGCATTCCCAGGGCATAATTCCCCCTTCCATCGAAAGACTTTCCAGAAAGACCTTTAAAGTCCCTCACCCTCGGGAGAGTGACATTGACTAAGCGGTTAAAAAATTCGTACATCCTCTCTTTCCGAAGGGTGACCATGCATCCAATCGGCATCCCCGTCCTCAATTTGAACTGGGCAATCGATTTTTTCGCCTTGGTAATGACAGGCTTCTGTCCCGTGATCTGACTGAGTTCTTGAGCTGCGGAATCGAGAATTTTTATATTCTGGATGGCCTCTCCCAATCCCATATTGATCACGATCTTCTCCAGCATGGGGACTTCCATCCGATTCTTATAATTGAACCGCTTCATCAGCGCAGGAACTGCCTTTTCCTGGTAGACCTCTTTTAATTTGGCCATTCGATCACCTACTTATCCAGAAGTTCCCCACATTTTCGACAGAACCGCGCCTTCTTTCCATCTTCCAAGAGGCGGTGTCCGATTCGAATGGGTTTATTGCATTTTTCACACAGGAGCATCACATTAGAAATATGGAGGGGTGACTCCTTTTCCAAGATCCCTCCCTGTCTCTGTTTTCCGTGAGGGCGAGAATGTCTTTTGACGAAATTTATTTTTTCGATGAGCACCTTCTCCTTCTCAGGAAGGACTTTCAGAACTCGGCCACTCTTCCCTTTTTCTTTTCCGTTAATGACCATCACCAGGTCATTCTTTTTGATGTGATATTTTGGGACGATCATTTCAAATTCCTTTTCACCCTAACGCCTTCCTGCCGGCAGGCAGGGTAGGCTTGCTGTTTTTAGAGAACCTCCGGAGCCAAGGAGATGATTTTCATAAACCGTTTGGCCCGAAGTTCCCGGGCAACCGGACCGAAAATTCGGGTCCCAACGGGATCCCCCTGCGGATTGATGAGGACAGCAGAGTTGTCATCAAACTTGATGTAAGAACCATCAAGACGTTTCACCTCTTTCTTCGTCCGGACAATGACGGCACGGGCCACATCCCCTTTTTTAATCTTGGAATTGGGAAGGGCATCTTTAACGGAAACAACAATGATATCTCCTAAGGTGGCATACCTCCGACGGGTGCCGCCGAGGACTTTAATGCACCCCAATTTTTTGGCTCCCGAATTATCGGCAACTTCGAGAATACTCCGCATCTGAATCATGATCCACTCCTACGGCACTGTTACTCGCAGGTGGAGAGTAGAGGGTGGTAGGTGGTTTAAAAACTACTTTCCACACTCCTCCTTCCACCTTCTGGTTAAGCGGCCCGTTCAAGGATCTCCTTGACACGCCACCTTTTCTCTTTGCTGAGCGGACGGGTTTCGATCAATAGTACCTTATCTCCCATATGGCACTCATTCTTTTCGTCGTGGGCCTTCACCTTCGTCCTCTTCCGGATATATTTCTTATAAACAGGGTGACGGACTAGACGATTAACCATGACGACGACTGTCTTATCCATTTTATCGCTCGACACCACACCCGTTAACGTTTTTCGTTTGCCTCTCTCTTCCATTGGCATATTTAAAAATTCCCTCCAAAATTTTCCCCTCCCCTGGTGGGAGGGGATGAAGGGGAGGGGGAACTATATTTCTCCCACCCTCACCCCAACCCTCTCCCATCAAGGGAGAGGGGAGAGATGTTTATTTTCCTTTGTTCAGAGCCTTTTCCTTAAGGATCGTCTTCATCCGGGCGATGTCCCGTTTGACCTGAGGGATTCGCATGACATTCTCCAACTGTCCTGTGGCATGCTGAAAGCGAAGATTGAAGAGTTCCTCACCCAGTTCCTTTTCCTTGACGAGCAACTCCCCTTCGCTCAGTTGGCGAAGTTCCTTTGCCTTCATAGATGGCTCCCCCTCATGATGAACTTTGTATGGATCGGCAATTTATGGGAGGCCAGAAGGAATGCCTCCCTGGCCCTTTCTTCAGGAACCCCTTCCATCTCATAAAGAATTCGACCGGGCCGGATGACGGCCACCCAGTCTTCAGGGGGGCCCTTTCCTTTTCCCATCCGGGTCTCTGCAGGTTTTTTGGTAATCGGTTTGTCCGGGAAGATGCGGATCCAGATCCGGCCGGTCCGCTTGATGAATCGGGTCATAGCAATTCGTGCCGCTTCAATCTGACGGGCAGTCAACCATCCACATTCTATGGCCTGGAGTCCGAAGTCACCGAAGTTGAGGGTGTTTCCACGGGAAGCGACCCCTCTTCTCTTTCCCTTTTGTTGTTTTCGATATTTTGTTTTCTTCGGCATCAACATAATTAGTCACCTTAAATAAGATGGCAAATAACTATCGACTTAAAGGTTCAGGCTGAAGTTAAGGTTGAGGGAAAATTGATTAAGTCCTAAACCTTAGCCTTGACCTTAACCTGCATTAAGCAGCTCTCTCTTCTCCTTCTTTTGTCGGGAAGACTTCTCCCTTAAAGATCCAGACCTTCACGCCAATGATCCCATAAGTGGTCTTAGCCTCGGCTAAGCCGAAATCAATATCTGCCCGGAGGGTGTGAAGGGGGACCCGACCCTCCCGATACCATTCTCTACGGGCCATTTCCGCCCCTCCCAATCTTCCTGCGCAAGCAATCCTAATCCCCTTCGCGCCCAGTTTGAGTGCGGAAGTCACGGCCTTCTTCATTGCCCTTCGAAATCCAACCCGTCTTACCAACTGGAGGGCCACATTCTCAGCCACCAATTGGGCATCGATCTCTGCCCTCTTGACCTCCTGGATATTGATAAAAATTTCTTTGTCGGTCATCTTTTGGAGTTCCTTTTTCAGGTTCTCCACCTCTGCTCCCTTTTTTCCGATGATGATGCCGGGCCGGGCGGTGTGGATAGTGACCTTGGCCTTTTTGGCCTTGCTGGCAGCCCGTTCAATCTCGATTTTGGAGACTCCGGCGTGGTAAAGTTTTTTCTTCAGATAGTCACGGATCCGAATATCTTCGATGAGAAGTTGAGGATAATCCTTCTCTGCATACCATCGGGAATCCCAGGACTTAATCAGTCCCAATCGAAAACTTATTGGATGTACTTTCTGTCCCAAGGTTTGTCCTCCCTTATCCGCCTACGCCAAGGCTTCGGCGGATTGCACTAGCTTCATCCTTCGTCCAAGACGATGGTGATATGGCTGGTTCTCTTTCGGATCGTGGTGGCACGGCCCAAGGCCCTGGGTTGGAAGCGTTTCATTGTCGGCCCCTGATCCACAGTAATCTTTTTAATGTAAAGGCGATCTACATCTATGTTCTTCTTTTGGGTGGCATTGGCAATGGCCGATTTTAATAATTTGATGATGATCTTGGCCGCTGCCTTCTTTGTAAAAGTCAGGATATTTAAAGCCTCTTCTGACCCCTTGCCCCTGATCAGATCGGCCACCAATTGTGCCTTTCTAGGTGCAACTCGAACAAATCTTAATTTTGCTTTCACTTCCATCTCGCCGTTCACCTGCTATGGAGCAGCCTTCCCTTTAATTTTAGTTTTTCGGTCTCCGGAATGGCCATGGAAGGTTCGAGTTGGGGAGAATTCCCCTAACTTGTGTCCGACCATTTCCTCTGTCACGAAGACCGGGATAAACTTTTTCCCGTTATGGACGGCAAAGGTCAACCCTACCATTTCAGGGACAATCGTGGATCGCCTCGTCCAAGTTTTGATCACTTTTGCTTCCGTTGTCCTTCGGGCCTCCTCCACCTTTTTCATCAAATGGGAATCCACAAAAGGCCCCTTTTTGATTGAACGGGCCATCAATCTCTCCTCTTCAAAATATATTTATTGGTCGTTTTATTTTTTCGAGTCTTCCTCTCCGGCACTCCCCATGGCGTACAAGGATGTCTGCCTCCTGAACTCTTTCCCTCGCCGCCGCCTAAAGGATGGTCAATGGGATTCATGGCCACTCCACGAACAGTAGGCCTCCACCCCAACCAGCGATTTCTACCCGCTTTTCCCAAGGAGATAATTTCATGTTCGAGGTTGCTCACTTGGCCAATGGTGGCGTAACAATCTCTGAAGGATCAACCGGACTTCACCCGAGGGGAGTTTGACATGGGCATATTTCCCTTCCTTCGCCATCAATTGGCCGGAGGCTCCTGCGCTCCGAATGATCTGGCCACCCTTTCCCACTTTCAACTCGATATTGTGAATCAATGTACCGGTCGGGATATTTCGAAGGGGCAGGGCATTGCCAGGTTTAATATCCGCTGTCGGGCTTGCGATCACCTGCTCCCCAACCTGCAGTTGAGAAGGGGCGAGGATATATCGCTTCTCCCCATCGGCATAGTGAAGCAAGGCAATCCGAGCAGATCGATTCGGATCGTATTCGATCGAAGCCACTTTCGCTGGGATCTCCCTTTTGTCTCGTTTGAAGTCAATCATTCGATATTTTCGTTTGTGACCTCCCCCCCGATGCCAAGCGGTGATTCTTCCATAACAGTTTCTTCCTCCTGTCTTTTTTAAAGGACGAAGAAGACTTCTCTCGGGTGTCATAGAGGTGATTTCCTCAAACTCGGAGATGGTCTGAAACCGCTTTCCAGGAGAGGTGGGTCGAAACTTTTTAATCGCCATTCTTTAACTCCTTAACAAATCAAAACTTCAACTATCAAAATCCCCATTAAATCAAAAATTCCAATATCCAAATTCTCCTTCTTTGGAGTTTGGATTTTGAAATTTGGATTTCTTGGTTTTACGCTCCTTCGAAGAAATCGATACGGTCCCCTTCTTTCAGAGTGATGATCGCCTTTTTCCAATCAGGCCTCTTGCCATATCTTCTTCCCAAGCGTTTTATCTTGCCCAATACGTTGGAGGTTCTTACTTGGATGACTTTTACCTTAAAGAGGCGTTCGACGGCTGACTGAATCTCAATCTTATTGGCATCCCGGTGAACTTCGAAAACGTATTGACGGGCCTCCTCTTTCTGTCGGGTGCTTTTTTCAGTAATCAAAGGCCTTCGGATGATTTTCTGTGCTTCCTTCATGATGCGAGTGCCCCTTCGATCTTTTCAACCGTTGGACGGAGTAAAATCAAATGTTCATGATTTAAGATATCGTAGACATTTAAGCCTTCGTAACGGAGGACCTCAATTCCAGGGATATTTCGAGCTGATCGTCTCTAAGAAAGGGTGTTTTTCATCCGTGACAATGAGGGCGTCCTCAACTTGAAATCTTCTCAGTACTTCAAGAATCTGACGGGTTTTAAATCCTTCCAGTAGAAAATCGTTCAGAAGAATCAGTTTTCCCTCCTGACGCTTTAGGCTGAGAGCCGCCCTGAGAGCTGCCCTTTTCACTTTTTTAGGAAGAGAGAAGGAGTAGTTTCTTGGCATGGGGCCGAAGATGGTCCCTCCTCCTCTCCAGAGGGGAGATCGTCGGGTTCCTGCTCGGGCCCTTCCGGTCCCTTTTTGTCTCCAGGGTTTTGCTCCCCCTCCTCGAACCAGGGCCCTGTTTTTTGTGGAGGCCGTCCCCTTTCTCTGGGAAGCGAGATCCTTTCGGACGACATCATGGAAAAGCGTAGGATTGATCTTTACATCGAAGATCCGGTCATCCAATTCGATATCGCTCACCTTTTGATTTCCAATATCATAGACGGCTAACGTGGTCATCCCATTCCCTTTCCTTAAACCGATGGGGCAGCAGAACCTTTTCTCTTGGTAGCACCCCGAATGAGGACCCATCCCGTTGGGCTTCCTGGGATTCCTCCCTTGAGAAGGAGGAGGTTCTGATCCTCTTTGACATCCACGACTTTGATGTTTTGGAGAGTCACCTTCCGATTCCCATGCTGCCCCGGCATCTTCATACCCTTAAAGGTGTGATGAGGATAAGCGGCAGAACCCACGGAGCCTCCATGACGAAAATATTCATGTGTCCCATGAGATCCAGGTGAACCGTGAAATCCATGGCGCTTCATCACCCCAGTAAACCCTTTCCCCTTGCTGAGGCCAGTGACATCCACAACATCTCCGGGTTTGAAGAGATTGACGTTTACTTCCTGACCTAACTCATATCCTCCTAAATCCTCTAAACGGAATTCTTTGATATAATAAAAAGGTCCTTTTTCTGCTTTCTTAAAATGTCCGGAGAGTGGTTTGTTCACCCTTTGACTGTTCTTCGGAAGGAAACCGAGTTGAAGGGCATCGTAGCCATCCCTTTCCTTCGTCTTCTTCTGAATCACTGAGCAAGGGCCGGCTTCGACAACGGTCACCGGTATAACGGAGCCGTCTTCGAGAAAAACTTGAGTCATCCCTAATTTTCTCGCGATGATTCCTAAGGTCCTTTTCATTGTTTCCCGTCCCAAATCTCCCTCCCCCCTTTACTAAAGGGGGGATCGGGGGGATTATAACTTGATTTCTACATCGATCCCCGCTGCAAGATCCAGTTTCATCAATGCATCAACCGTTTGTTGGGTTGGCTCTAAAATATCCAGAAGACGCTTATGGGTCCGAATTTCGAACTGCTCTCTCGATTTCTTATCCACATGAGGGGATCTCAGTACGCAATATTTATTGATCCTTGTTGGAAGAGGGATAGGCCCTGCCACACTGGCTCCTGTTCGACGAACCGTATCGACGATCTCGGCAGTCGATTTGTCCAGAAGTCTATGGTCATAAGATTTTAAACAAACTCTGATCTTCTGAGTTGTCATGTCAAAACCCCTCTCCTTTATTCGAGGACATCACTGATGACGCCTGCACCCACGGTACGACCCCCCTCCCGAATCGCAAACCGCAACTCCTTCTCCATCGCAATCGGCGTAATCAACTCCACCGTCAACGCCACATTGTCCCCAGGCATCACCATCTCCACCCCCTCAGGCAATACCGCCACCCCCGTCACATCCGTCGTCCGAAAATAAAACTGAGGCCGATACCCATTAAAAAACGGCGTATGCCGACCCCCCTCCTCCTTCGTCAAGATATAGGCCTCCGCCTTAAAGTTCCGATGAGGCGTAATCGACCCAGGCTTGGCCACCACCTGACCCCGCTCCACCTCCTCACGCTTCACCCCTCGAAGTAACACCCCAATGTTGTCCCCCGCCTGACCCTGATCCAACGTCTTACGAAACATCTCCACCCCGGTACACACCGTCTTGAGCGTAGGCCTGATCCCTACCACCTCCACCTCATCGCCCACCTTGATCACCCCACGCTCCGCTCGCCCCGTCACCACCGTCCCCCGCCCCGATATCGTAAAGACATCCTCCACCGGCAGCAAAAACGGCTTGTCTATCTCCCTCACAGGCTCCGGGATAAACGTGTCCACCGCATCCAACAACTGCCAAATCCCCTTACACCACTGACACTCCGCCTTCCCACACCCACACTCCAATGCCTTGAGCGCACTGCCCCGAATCACCGGCGTGTTCTCCCCAGGAAAATCATACCCCGAAAGCAACTCCCGTACCTCCAACTCCACCAAATCCAACAACTCCGGATCCTCCACCATATCCACCTTGTTCAGAAACACCACGATATAAGGCACCCGCACCTGCTTCGCCAACAACACATGCTCCCGCGTCTGGGGCATCGGCCCATCCGCCGCCGATACCACCAAAATCGTCCCATCCATCTGCGCCGCACCCGTGATCATATTCTTGATATAATCCGCATGACCCGGACAATCAATGTGCGCATAATGACGCTTCGCCGTCTCATACTCCACATGCGCAATCGCTATCGTCAACCCACGCTCCTTCTCCTCCGGCGCCTTGTCTATCTGATCAAACGCCATATAAGAAGCTAAATTCTTCGTCGCCAAAACCCTCGTTATCGCTGAGGTCAACGTCGTCTTCCCATGATCCACATGACCAATCGTCCCCACGTTCACATGCGGCTTCGTCCTCTCAAACTTCGGCTTCGACATGGCTCAAACCCTCCTTTAGGTTTTGGGGTGCACTCAGGCGACCCTTTTCAATTGAGAAAGGATCTCCTCACTCACGGATGATGGCACTGGACTATAACGAGAGAATTGCAGAGTAAATGTTGCCCTTCCCTGGGTGAGGGACCGAAGGTCGGTTGCATATCCGAACATCTTGGCCAGAGGGACCTCCCCAGCAATCACATTGGTCCCCCCACGATATTCCACTTTGGTTGTTTTACCTCTCCGGGAAGTCAGGTCACTCACGACCTGGCCCATAAACTCCTCTGGAGTAATAATTTCGATGGACATCAATGGTTCGAGAAGGATGGGGTTGGCTTGACGGACCCCTTCCTTGAAACCCAAAGAGCCAGCAATTTTGAAAGCCATTTCAGAAGAGTCCACTTCATGGTACGAGCCATCGATCAGGGTCACTTTGATATCGACCATGGGGTAACCGGCAAACACTCCTTTCTCCATGGCTTCCGCCACACCTTTTTTGACAGCAGGAATATACTCTCGAGGGATGGCCCCTCCCACGATCCGATTGATAAATTCAAAGCCTTTGCCTGATGCCTGAGGTTCGATGGTCAACCAGACATGACCATACTGGCCTCTTCCACCTGATTGACGAACAAAACGGCCTTCGGACTTGATCGTTTTTGTAATGGTTTCCCGGTAGGCGACTTGTGGTTCTCCCACATTGGCCTCTACATTGAATTCTCTTAAAAGTCGATCAACAATAATCTCCAGATGAAGTTCCCCCATGCCAGAGATGATTGTCTGCCCTGTTTCTTCATCCGTTTTCACTTTGAATGAAGGGTCTTCCAGAACCAATCTTTGGAGAGAAGTTCCCAACCTTTCAATATCGCCTTTCGTCTTTGGTTCAATCGCGATGGAGATCACCGGGTCGGGAAAATTCATCGATTCAAGAATGATCGGTTCCTTTTCACTGCAGATCGTATCTCCGGTGGTGGTATATTTGAGGCCTACGGCGGCAAAGATATCACCCGCAGAGACCTCATGGATCTCTTCCCGTTTGTTGGCATGCATTTTAACCAGGCGTCCAATCCGTTCTCGTTTTCTTTTGGTGGCATTGAAGACCGAATCCCCGGACTTGAGCGATCCAGAATAGATTCGGAAGAATGTCAGTTGTCCTGTGTAAGGATCATTCATGATCTTGAAGGCTAATGCTGAAAGAGGGTGCCCATTGTTGGCAGAGAAAATGAGTTCCTGACCTTTGAGGTCTAGCCCCTTCACTGGCGGGATGTCTAAAGGGGAGGGGAGATAATCAATGATGGCATCGAGAAGCGGTTGGACTCCTTTATTTCTAAAGGCGGCGCCGCAAAGCACAGGAGTACCCTTTAATTGGAGGGTCACTTTCCTAACCGCCCTTTTCAATTCCAATTCTGAAACCTCCTTACCTTCAACGAATTTTTCCATCAAGGATTCATCCCACTCGGCCAATCTTTCGACCAGAATTTCTCGTTGCTTTGAGGCTTCCTTTAAATAAGGACCTGGAACATCCGAAATTTCAAAATGAGCACCGAGGCTGTGTGGGTCATAGAGGATGGCCTTCATGGTGATGAGATCAATCACGCCTTGGAAATCGTTTTCCTTTCCAATAGGGAGTTGAATCGGGATGGGCACGGTTTTTAAGCGATTCCTCATCATCTGGATACAGCCCTGAAAGTCTGCGCCTGTCCGGTCCATCTTATTGATGAAGGCAATCCTTGGAATCTGATATTTATCCGCCTGTCTCCAGACTGTTTCAGATTGGGGTTCTACTCCGCCGACTGCACAGAAGACCGCCACTGCACCATCCAGGACCCGAAGGGATCGTTCGACCTCTATGGTGAAATCAACATGGCCAGGAGTATCGATGATATTGATCCGGTGATCTTTCCAGAAACAGGTAGTGGCGGCAGAGGTGATGGTAATCCCTCTCTCCTTTTCCTGCTCCATCCAATCCATGGTGGCAGAACCTTCGTCGACCTCTCCTATTCTGTGGGTGACGCCAGTATAATAAAGAATCCGCTCCGTCGTCGTCGTCTTCCCAGCGTCGATGTGAGCCATGATGCCGATGTTTCTCGTATGGTCCTTTAAAGCCATGTTTGACACAATAAACCTCAACTCAATGATGAAATAATTCTGGAATGATGGAATAGTGGAATAATGGAATGTTGAGAAATTATAAAGACTTTCTCCTTTTTTCTTCTGAACCCATCATTCCAGTTTTCCAATATTCCAGTTGTTTTGTTACCACCGGTAATGGGCGAAGGCCTTGTTAGCCTCTGCCATTTTATGTGTATCTTCTTTCTTTTTAATAGCAGCCCCCCGGTTATTGGATGCATCAATCAATTCTGCTGAAAGCTTTTCTTCCATTGTCTTTTCGGATCGCTGTTTTGAAAAGCCAATGATCCAACGAATGGCCAAAGCAAGTTTCCTTTCCGGTCTCACTTCTACCGGAACTTGATAAGTGGCTCCTCCCACTCTCCTGGGTTTCACCTCGATGAGGGGCTTCACATTATTCATTGCCTGATTAAAAACTTTGATCGGGTCGGAATGCGTCTTATCTTTGATGATATCCAGGGCACGATAAAAAATCCCTTCTGCCGAACTCTTCTTTCCACGACGCATGACTCCATTGATAAATTTGGCAGTCAGCGTATCGTGATATTTGGGGTCCGGCAATATTTCCCTCTTTTTGACTTCTCTTTTTCTGGGCATAAACGCTCCTTCTTCCTTTTTTATGAATGGGGTTGGAAGAGAAGTTTAATTATTTGGGTTTCTTGGCTCCGTATTTGGAGCGACTCTGTTTACGGTCCTGGACGCCTACGGAGTCTAAGGTGCCACGGATGATATGATACCGTACTCCCGGAAGGTCTTTCACCCTTCCTCCTCGAATGAGGACAACGGAGTGTTCCTGGAGGTTATGACCAATCCCTGGAATATAAGTGGTTACCTCGATTCCGTTGGTTAATCTCACTCGAGCAACTTTTCGAAGAGCGGAATTAGGTTTCTTGGGAGTGGTTGTATAAACTCGAATACAAACCCCCCTTTTTTGAGGGGATCCCGTAAGAGCAGGGGCAGATGTCTTACTCTTGACGCCTTTCCTTCCTTCTCGAACCAGTTGATTAATTGTAGGCATTACTTACCTCATTTATGTAAAAATTAATTATTTCAATAGGTTAAAATATAAAGGGTATTAAATAAAAATTTAAGCAAAAAACCCTATTAATTTATCAGATTTTTTTTTGTTTGTCAATATTTTTTATGATTTTTTATGAAAATTTAAAACATTACCGCGGAAGGGAAAAAAGAGTAAAAAATTAAAGACATAAAGCTGGTCTTTTCTGGGCAACCTATAGTGAAAGGGGTTCGCTCTATTTAGCTAACTCCTTGAAATCATTGGTGGAGCAGAGCGGGATCGAACCGCCGACCTGCACGTTGCGAACGTGCCGCTCTCCCAACTGAGCTACTGCCCCAATATCATGTTATAGGTTTTAGGCTGAAGGGTAGAGGCTAAGAATTTTTGCCTATATGGTAGGGGATGTGCCTCAATCCTCTCACCTAACACCTTAAACTTTTTAAATAGCGTTTTAATCTTGAACCGAGTTCTGGATGTTTTAAGCCATAAGCAATATTCGCCTGGAGATATCCAAATTTATCGCCTGCATCGTATCGATCACCGATGAATTCGTACCCGTAAACAGAGACGGTTTTATTCAGTTCCTTCAGCCCATTGGTCAACTGGATCTCGCCCTTTTCATCCGGGGCCACTTTTTCAAGTATACCAAAAATCTGGGGAGGGAGGATATACCTTCCAATGATAGCCAGATTAGAAGGGGCCTTCCCCTTTTTGGGTTTCTCCACCATTTCTTCAACGCAGTAGATTCGGTCTTCCACCTTCTTGCCTTTAATAATCCCATAGAGGTGTGTCTCACTCTTGGGGACTTTCTGAATGGCCATCAAAGCACCATCCAATTTCTGATAGGCATCGATCATCTGGCGGATACAAGGAATTTTCGCATCAATCAAATCATCACCTAGTAAAACAGCAAAGGGTTCCTCCCCAACTACTTTTTTGGCACAAAGGATGGCATGACCCAATCCCAATGGCTCCTTCTGTCTGACAGCCACCAGGGTCACCATCTCAGAGATATCCTGAACGATTTTTAACAGATCCTTCCTTCCCTTCTTTTTGAGATAGTTCTCCAGCTCTGTGGACGTGTCGAAGTGGTCTTCAATAGATCCTTTCTCCCTGCCAGTGATGAGGATCACCTCTTCGATTCCAGCCTTGGCGATTTCTTCCATGATATATTGGATGGTGGGTTTATCCACAATAGGCAGTAACTCTTTCGGAACGACCTTTGTGGCTGGAAGAAATCGTGTTCCAAAACCTGCTGCCGGGATGACCGCTTTTTTGACTCTCATGATAACCCCAAAAGTTTCCGGATAGTGGATTTAAAGGCTGTCAAATCTGCACACTTGACGACATAAGCATCCGAAGCCCAGGTGGTGAGGTCTTGTTTGTACTCCCCATAGGCAGAACAGAGGATAATGGGAAGCTGTCTCTCCTTCTCTCGGATTCGTTTCAGGGCTTCAATGCCATCCATCACAGGCATCTTGATATCGAGGGAGATTAGGTCTGGTTTAAAGACGGATAGCCTCTCGAGCGCTTCTTCTCCATTCTGTGCGCACTCCACAAGATACCCTTCCTCCTCTAACTCCTCCTTATAGAGGAAGCGGATGCTCTCTTCATCGTCCACGACCAAAATCTTTTTCATGGGTCTGCCTCCGCCAATTTAAAAAGATGCTAAGCCTGCCTACCGCAGGCAGGCGCTTATCCTATCCTCCCTGTCTGCCGCCAGGCGGCGCAAGGCTACCACAGGCGGGTGCTCTGCCCTGACCAGCATGCAGTGCAGGGCTCTACACATAGCGTCAAGAGTCTTTAAATTTATTCTCTCTTCCTCTTTCAGAGGCGGGTAGAGTAATGATGAAATTTACCCCCTTACCCGGATGGTTATCCACTTCAATCTGGCCCCGATGGGAAGTGATAATTTTGTGAACAATGGGCAAGCCCAAACCCAGACTGGATTCTTTAGTGGAATAGAAAGGGTTGAAGATATTGTGGAGACTTTCAGGATCGATCCCTTTTCCAGTATTCTCCACCTCCACCTTGATATAGGGTGAACCATTCTTTGAAAAGGAATTAATTCTTAGGGAAAGGATACCCCTCTCCCTCATTGCCTGACAGGCGTTATGGATTAGATTAAAGAAGACCTGGTTTAATTGATGAAAATCCCCCACGACCTTGGGGATATGTTCGGCATACTCCTTGACGAGCTGAATCTCCCCTGAACGGATTCCTTCTAGGACCATGGAAAGACTTTCCTCCAAAACATCCCGGAGATCCAATTCTTTAAAGACCAAGGATTCATCTCGGGTATAGTTGAGGAGGTCGTTGAGAATTTTCTCCAGTCGACTGACCTCTTTGATGATTGTCTGGGTATATCTCTTCTCTTGGGATTCCTCTGGGATGGTCCGATCCAGACGACGTGCAAATCCACCGATGGAGGTGAGAGGGTTCTTAATCTGGTGAGCAATGGTGGTCGACATTTCACCCAAAGCAACCATCTTTTCTAAATGGACTAAAAAGCTCTGGGTCTCTTTGAGTTCCCGATGGACTTCCTCCAAATTTCGGTAAAGGATGGCGTTCTCAATGGCCAATCCGGCTTGGTTGGCAAACATGCTGAGAAAGTGAATGTCTTCCTCTGTAATGGGATTTTGGTTGTAAAGGTTGTCCACCAGGATCACACCGATGACCTTTCCTTTCCCCATGAGAGGGACGGTAGCAAAAGAATAGACTCTGGGATCACGACTGAGATGCTCGCCCACATAACATCCCACCTCAGACCCTAAATGGCAACCCCTTTCGCATCGGGTTTGTATCCAACCCTCTTTGGATTGAGGGAGTTGGGTATTGAACGATCTCCCCTCGAGAACCGTCCGGGAAAGAAGGCACTGCTCCTGTTCCAGAGGAATCTGAATCTCTTTAACAATGGAGTTTAAGGTGGAGTGACCCTGAGGGTAGAGTTGAGTGATCTGCTCCCAAAGGGTTCCTTTCCTATGAGAGAGAGAGCCCCAAACCTTTCCTGCCTCTTCAGCATTATCGGGCCCTACCGCCATGGTCCCTTCTAAAATATGATTTTTTTCATTGACTAGAAAGAGCATGGCTCGATTGAACTTCAATCCTTCTCCGATTGTGATGGCGGTCAGGGTTAAATGGAGGATCCGCTCAAAATTCACCGTGGTCAGAAGAGCCTTGTTGAGTTCCCATAGGGTTGAAAGTTCTTTCACTCTTTTCTCGTGGTCCTGAGCCATTTCAGAAGTTTCATAGTGAATCAAGGCATTTTCAATGGCACAAGATATCTGATTCACCATCATCGACAACAATTGGAAATCCCTCTCATCGAATTTTGAAGAATAGGAATCCTTATCATAAAAGGCCAGGGTTCCCAAAGTTCTCCCTTTTGAGAGAAAAGGAACACAGAGAATGGAGAAGGAAGGTTTTTCTTCACCAGCGTGATTGAAAGCGAGAGGGGTTTGTGTATAGAAAACCCTTCTCGCTATCTTCTCATCGAGGGGATTTTGATGATAATCTCCCTGACTGCATTTGACCTTCAACTCTCCAGTCTTTCTGTCCTCAATTCTCAGCACCGCTCCCCTGGCTTTCAAAACCTTTAGACCGGTTGCGGCAATTAGTTGGAAAAGGTTTTCCAGTTTCAAGGTAGAGATCACCGCTTTCCCCATTTCATAGAGAGCAGTCAATTCCGAGATGGTTTCTTCCGCCTTTTGGCGGAGACCATCATTCCGAATCGCTCCTCCCATCGCCTCCCCGATCAGGAGGAGGAGATCAACCTCTTGAGGGGAAAACTTGTAGGGCCTCGAGAAACCGATATAAAGGATTCCTTGGGAGGAGGTCTCGTCCTGCAAGGGAATGCAGGCAAAGGTTGGACAAAGGAGGTCTTTCTCTTCTGAAAGGACATTTTCTTTCTGAAAGGATGACCCTTCCTCTACCCATAAGGGTTTTTTTTCTGAGACCAGACGGGAAAGAAATCCATTTTCAACGATTTTTTCCGGCCTCAGAAGAAGGCATCGATCCGATTGAAATGCTTCGGAGATGGATTGAAGCATCCGATCCAATTTGACGCCAGTGGGGAGAGACGAAGTGGAAAGTTGGACAATCGCTTTCAGAAGATCATTGGTATTAAGTGGGTTAGACATAAAGAATTACTTCGCCTCTCTCATATATTCTGCGGCTTCCTCAGGAGGAGTGGGGTTGATATAAAATCCTGTTCCCCACTCGAATCCAGCCACCTTGGTCAACTTTGGCATGATCTCAAAATGCCAATGATAATGCTCAGCGTCCACCTCTGGGAAGAAGGAGGTATGAATGACATAGTTATAAGGAGGATCAGTGAGTACCTGATTCATTCTCTGGAGGGTATCGGAGAGGATTTGAGCTGCCTGTTCAAATTGGGAAAATTCCATTTGCTCGAAACTGGGATGATGGATTTTGGGTAGAATCCATGTTTCAAATGGAAATCGGGAGGCAAAGGGGGCGATGGAAAGGAAGGATTTATTTTCGGTGATGACACGACGTTTCTGCTGAAGCTCTTGTCGAATGATATCACAGAAGACGCACCGGTCTTTATAATTAAAATAGGTTTTGGCCCCCTCGATCTCTTCACTCACTCTTTTCGGGACGATAGGAAGGGCGATGATCTGAGAATGGGAATGTTCCAGAGAGGCCCCCGCTGCGACGCCATGGTTTTTGAAGACGAGGACATATCGAAGACGTTGGTCACGCCTCAGATCGATGATCCGCTCGCGGTAGGCCATCAGGACGTTCTCTACATTTTTTAGCGGCAAGGTGGTTAAGGTCTCTTCATGCCGAGGCGTTTCGATCACCACTTCATGGGCACCAATTCCGTTCATCTTATCATAGATCCCTTCGCCTTCCCGGTTCAACTCTCCTTCTATTCTGAGAGCAGGGAACTTATTGGAAACGACGCGAAGGGTCCAACCAGGGGAGTTAGGAGGGGTTCCATTATCTCGGAAAGCAATGATCTCTGGAGGGGTTCTATCTTCATTGCCTTCACAGAGAGGACAAAATCCACCGATTGGTCTTCGTTCCTCTGGCACAAAATCAGAGGGTCTTCGACTCCTCTCTGTGGAAATGATCACCCATCTTCCATGGATGGGATCTTTTCTCAGTTCGGGCATAGAGGTTTTTTTTCCGAAGGGGGGCGTATGCTTAAGAAGGGAAACTTCTTTTAAACTTTGTTCCTCTTTGTCTCTCCAATCGTTCTTGATTCTCTCCTTCGGTTTTGCATTCGATGCACAGGGTGGTGACCGGTCTAGCCATCAGTCTCTTTTCAGAAATAGACCTCCCACAGGACTCGCAAATCCCAAACGTCCCATTATCAATCCGATCTAATGCCTCCTTGACTTTCATAATCAACTTTCTCTCACGGTCCTTAATCCTCAAAAGGAAATTCCGGTCCGATTCCAAAGAGGCTCGGTCTGTTGGGTCAGGGAAGTCCCCCTTGCTGTCTTGGCGCATGTCGTTACATGTCTTTCCAGCTTCCACCAATAGGTCATGGAGCATTCCCTCGAGCAGTTCTTTAAAGTAGAGAAGCTTTTCTTGATCCATTCAGACTCTCCTTAGGGGTGACGCATACTTCTCAAAAGGAGGAGATTCTCACAACTTTAATCTTCTCATCATAATATATTTTTCCAAAAGAAATCAAATGATAAATGGGGCTTTTGATCCGCTTAGGAAACAAAATGGCAGGCGACGAGGTGATCTTCTCCTTCGTCCATGAGCAGGGGTTCTTCGGTTTGACACTTTTCTTTGAAATGGGGGCATCGTGGCTGGAACAGACATCCTCGATTCGAAGGCAAGAGATGCTGTTCCTCTTTCAAAAGAGTCTCTTCCCTTTTTTGGGAAGGATCCAATTTCGGAATGGCCTTGAGCAAGACCTGAGTATATGGGTGTAAGGGTCGTTTGAAAAGATCATCGCTATTGGCCATCTCTACGATCTTTCCCATATACATCACGGCAATTCGATTGCTGATATATTTAACAATACGAAGATCGTGGGAGATGAAGAGATAGGTGAGGCCCAGTTGATCTCGAAGGTCCATCAGAAGGTTAAGAATCTGGGCCTGGATGGAGACATCCAGAGCAGAGACGGGTTCATCTGCCACGATCAGTTCAGGATTGAGGGAAATAGCCCTGGCAATTCCAATCCTCTGACGCTGTCCACCGCTGAACTCGTGGGCATAACGAAGAGCATCTTGAGGATGAAGACCTACCTTTTCAAGAAGTTCTGAAACCCTTCGAATCTTTTCTTTTCCTGAAGCTAATTTATGGACCTCCAGGCCTTCTCCTACGATTTCTCCCACCTTCATCCGAGGGTTGAGGGATTCGTAAGGATCCTGAAAGATGAATTGCATGTGGGGTCTTAGTTTTCTCATGGATTCCCGATCGAGAGGGAGGATGTCCTGTCCTCTAAAGGAGATCTGGCCAGAGGTCGGTTCGATCAGTCTTAAGATGGATTTGCCCGCGGTGGTTTTACCACAACCACTTTCTCCCACTAATCCAAGTGTCTCTCCTTTCCGAATAGAAAAGGAGATGCCATCGACCGCGCGGATCGGTTTCTTATCCGTAGAGAAGAGGCCTTCTTTGTAGAAATACTTTTTTAAATCTCGAGCCTGAAGGAGAAAATTGTTTTGGGACATGATTAGAAATTTCAAATTACAAAATTCAAATGTCAAATGAATGTCAAATTTCAAAATTAAAATTTTTTGACATTTGAGCTTTGGATTTTATTTGAGCTTTGACCTTTGTTATTTGGCATTGCTTTTTCTAGCAACACTCCTGCCATCGGATGCAACGGCTGAAGTGATCCCCATTGACCTGGAAGAGGGGAGGCTCTTCCTTCTTACAGTCTTCAATCATCAGATAACATCTCGGATGAAACTTACACCCCGCAGGCAGATCCATAGGATCGGGAACCTGACCCGGAATGGCATGGAGTCTGCTCCTCTTTTCCGTCAGTTGAGGGATGGAATTCATCAGTCCACGGGTATAAGGATTGCGCATCTTACCAAAGATGTCTTCGATGGGACCGTATTCAAAGATCCTTCCCGCATACATCACTTCCACCCGATCGGCTATTTCTGAGACCACTCCCAGATCATGAGTAATTAGCATGACTGACATCCCCATTTCCCTTTGGATCTCTTTCAAGAGTTGAAGGACCTGAGCTTGAATCGTCACATCCAAGGCCGTGGTGGGTTCATCAGCGATGAGAAGTTTCGGCTGGCAGGAGAGGGCCATGGCAATCATCGCCCTCTGCCGCATGCCGCCACTTAATTGATGAGGATAGGAATCGATTGTCTTCTCGGGAGAGGGGATCTTCACCCGATCGAGCATTTCAATCGCTCTCTTTCTCGCTGCTGTCTTATCCAATCCCTGATGGAGGATGATGGCCTCCATGATCTGATCTCCAATGGTAAAGACCGGATTGAGGGAAGTCATCGGTTCCTGAAAGATCATTGAAATATCATTTCCCCTTACTCTCTCCATCTCCTTTTCTTCCAAATTCAATAGACTCTTTCCATCGAAAAGGATGTCGCCACTCACAATTCGACCAGGCGGGATGGGGATGAGCCTTAACAGGGAGAGGCCGGTCACACTTTTTCCACACCCGGATTCACCCACAAGACCAAGGATCTCTCCGGGATAAATTTCAAAACTTAAATTTTCAACAGCCCGGACCACACCCTCTTCTGTGAAAAAATGGATCGTGAGAGACCGAACTTCTAAAAGAGGATTTTTCTGCAAAGAAGATTTCATCCGTTTCACTAAAAACTTTTATCGATGCATAATGTCAAATGACAGATTACAAATGTCAAATGAATGCCAAAATCCAAATATCAAAAATTGGGAATTTGAACTTAGGATTTTATTTGAACTTTGAACTTTGACATTTGGCATTCGATTCACCTATCACCTTCTTCCTCGAAGCCTTGGATCGATGGCATCCCGAAGTCCTTCTCCAAAGAGGTTAAAAGAGAGAACGGTGGTGAGAATAGCCAGCCCTGGGAAGACAGTCAACCACCAGGCGTCAAAAATGTAAGTCCTCCCCTCGGTGAGAATATTTCCCCAACTCGGCGCAGGCGGTTGAACTCCAAATCCCAGGAAACTTAGGCCGGCCTCCACCAGAATCGCTGTGGCCACATCGAGTGTGGCTGTGACGAAGACCGGAGCCAGTGCGTTGGGAAGGATGTGTCGAAAAATGATTCTATGATCTTTTACACCGAGGGCTTTAGCTGCTTGGACAAAATCCCTTTCTCTCAAAGAAAGGAATTCTGCCCTGACGAACCGGGAGGTTCCCATCCAGGATGTGATTCCTATGACAACCATAACGTTATAAAACCTGGGGCCTAAAATGGCCACCACTGTTAGGATCAGGAAGAAGGTAGGAAAACAGAACATGATATCAACAAAGCGCATGAGAAGAGAATCTACCCACCCACCATAGTATCCTGCTACGGCTCCTACCAGGATTCCGATGAGAATAGAGATCGCAACCGCAATAAATCCTACAGACAGGGATATTCTGGACCCATAAAGCATCCGGCTGAAAACATCCCTGCCCAACTGATCTGTCCCGAGGTAATGTTGAGAGGAAGGGGGCTTTAATTTCAAAGAGACCTCCGTCTTCCCGGGATCATAAGGGGAGAAAAAAGGGGTAAAGATAGAGGTTATGAAGACGATAGCAATAATAACTAAGCCCCCCACTGCCAACCGGTTCTTTTTGAAGTATCGCCAGAAGGTTTTTGTCTGTGATTCCATCATTTATTGATACCGAATTCTGGGGTCTGCGATCCCGTAAAGGATGTCCGCAACAAAATTTCCGACGAGCGTGAGCACAGCCGATATGGTCAGGGTCGTCATCACCACGGGATAATCCCGTGCGAGAACAGCCTGATAAGCCAATCGGCCAATTCCTGGCCAGGCAAAGACGGTTTCCATGATGATAGAACCACCGATGAGTCCCGGGATGAGAAATCCAAATAAGGTGATAATGGGAAGAAGTGCATTCTTAAGCCCATGTTTATAATAAACCGTTTCTTCAGGGACACCCTTTGCTTTGGCCGTGCGGATGTAATCCTGGCGAATCACCTCGAGCATGCTTGAGCGTGTGTATCGGGAGAGACCTGCTATGCCATGAATCGCCATGATGAGAGCAGGTAGCATCAAGTGCCAGATCCGATCTAAGACAATCTCTGTCATACCAAATCCTTCCGTGACAAAAGATCGCATCCCAAGGACCGGATAGCCAAACAGTTCAACAGTTCCAAGAATGATGAGGTAGGCAAGCCAGAAGCCCGGGATGGAAAGTCCCAGAAAGGCTCCGAATGTTCCAAGATGGTCTAGAAAGGTATATTGTCGCTTTGCCGAAAAGACCCCAAGGGGAATCGCTAAAGAGAAGATGATGATGGTGGCAACCAGGTTAAGGAGGAGAGTATTCCATATCCGCTCTCCAATCTTTTCCATGACCGGCCTCCCGTCTTTAAAGGAATAAAGTTTGCCGGTAAAAAGTTTTTTGATCCAAAGGAAGTACTGCTGATAGATGGGTTTATCGAGGTCATAATTCTTTTCCATCTGCTCGATGATCTTGGGTGAAACTTTGGGGTCCATGGTCAGAGCAATTGGACTCCCTGGAGCCTGGGTGATAATGATCCAGGAAATGATACTGATGCCAATGAGAGTAATGAACCTTTGGGAAAGACTTCGAAGGATAAAAGAAACCATGTTCTATTTCTCCAAAACGGGCTCCTTAGGAACATACCACTTAATGAGATCGTACATTAAGCCTGCTTTTTCCATTTTAATGGGGTGATAGGTCTTCTGGCCTGGAGGGCTTTCTTCCGCCAATACAAACTTTTTCTGGAGAGCAGAAATTCCAATGGGTGAAAAGAGGAAAGTATAAGGTTGATCTTCGGCCATTAATTCGTGGATGCGCCAGTAAATCTTTTTTCGCCTCTCAACATCGTACTCTCTTCTTCCTTCCTCCCAGAGCCGGTCCACCTCAGGATTTTTGTATGAGACAAAGTTAAAGCCCTTCTCAATCTGGCTGGAATGCCAGATTTGGTAGTCATCGGGGTCCGGGGAAAGACTCCAGCCAAGGATGCAGGCATCAAAATGCCTTGCGTTGATAAAATTCTTAAGAAAGACGCTCCACTCATACGTTTCAAAGGTTACATCTACACCCAGTTCTCGAAACTGCCGTTGAACAAGAACACCAACATCCCGGCGCACATCATTCCCGCTGTTGGTAATCAACTTGAAGCGGAAGGGTTTTCCGTCTTTATCCAAAATGCCATCTCCATCGGTATCCTTCCATCCGGCTTCTGCCAAAAGCTGGCGGGCTTTCTGGAGATCATAGGGGAGAGGTTTCACATTTGGGTTGTAATACCAGAGGTGGCTGGGAAAGGGGCCGCTTAATACGGTTCCAAATCCATAAAGAACATACTGGAGGATCTCTTCGCGATTAATCGCATGCGTGAAAGCCTGTCGAACTCGCTTGTCCTGAAAAAGAGGGTTTTTAAGATTATATCCAATGTAGGTATAACTGAGACCTGGCTGGGAATAGACTTTTAGAAATGGAACTTCATTCATCCGGCGAAACTGAAAAGGAACAACTCCTAATATATCAATCCCTTTGGTGAGCATTTCGATCTCGCTCAAAGCTGTTTCGGGGATGATCCGGTAGATGATACGGTCAAGTTGGGGCTTTCCTTGGAAATAACGTTGATTTGCTTCAACAACGATCTTTTCATCCGTGACCCATTCAACAAACCGGAAAGGTCCTGTCCCGATGGGATTACGGTTAAATTTGGTGGTGTTGATATCTTCTTTTTCGAGAAGATGTTTTGGGATAATTCCCATCCCCCAGGTCCCCAATCCTGGAGAAAAAGGCTGTTTGTAGGTCACTCGAAATGTATATGGATCCAATACCTCTGCAGTTTTCACCAGTTCATAGTCACTTCGACGGACCGTATTAGTCTTCTCATCCATGATCTTATTGTAAGTAAACTTAACATCTTCGGCGGTAAACTCCTTTCCATCATGCCAGAGGACGCCCTTTCGTAGGAAGAAGGTGATTACAGGTTCCGGACCTTCCTCGACCTTCCAGGATTCCGCCAGTTCTCCAACAAAGTTTTGAAGATTTCTGTCATACTTGATCAATCCGTTGAAGACGAGGCCGTTGATGTCACTGGAGGCCGAATCCTGGGCAAGAATGGGATTGAGAAAAGAGGCATCCCCAATCGAACTGATAATCAATTGGTTGACTTTTTGGGGAGGTTTGGAACCAACGAAGACAATATTGATTCCCAGGAGAAAAAGAAAAAGGATCGGAGGGATAAAGAGAACGGTCTTGATCTTCAGAGAGGATTTCCTTTCAAAAGGGATATTTTAAAAACATTATAGAGGAAAAATCATTCTTTCTCAATCGAACATTTAATATGGTTTGTTGTCCTAACCTTTTTGACCGTTGTTAATTTTTTCTCCGAACTCTGAACTCAATACTCCGAACTATCCATCCTATATTCCGCAATCCCTGCCTGCGGTAGGCAGGCGCATTCCGCATTGCATTTATCGGCTGGTCACCAAAACCTTGAAACCCATCTGGGAAATTTTTTCTGCTATGACCAAAGCCGATTCTCTTGTGTCGAATTGTCCAACCCTGACCCGATGATATTTCTGTGTCAGGGTTTCCACGGTGGTCACATAGACGTTCTCAAAACTTTTTCGAAGCTGTTCAGCCAATCTCTGGGCATTGGTTTCATCAGCGAAGGAACCCACCTGGAGAGTGAATCGCTGAACCTGCTCTATCGCAGGAACGATTACTTCCACTTTGACCAAGGCCGTTCCTTTTTCCCACATTCCGAGCATCTGAGAAGCGGCATAAGAGACATCGATGATCCTCTCCTTAACAAAAGGCCCCCGATCATTGACCTTCAATTCAAGAGACCTTCCGTTTTCAAGATTGGTGACCATCACAATGGTGCCCAAAGGGAGGGTGTTATGAGCGCAGGTGAGCTGGTACATATCATAAACTTCGCCACTTGAAGTGGGTCTCCCATGGAATTCCCCTCCGTACCAGGAAGCAACACCGTATTGAACCTCTTTGCTCTCCCTCTTTTCTATCTTAGTCTCTGGAACGGATTTCTCCTTCTTCACTTCTTGTTTTTCAGGAGGAGGCATTCTCTTCTCATAAACAACACATGCCTGGGCCCACAGGCGACTATTAGAAAAAAGAGGACTAATAAAAAAATTCTCCACATTTCGCTTTATGCTCCTTGGCAGTATGGTAAAAAATAATGAGGCGACTTAATTAATAAAGTTGTAAAATTATACCGAAAAAATGTATTGATTTCAAAGACTTTTCAATAAAAAGTTCGTTGACAAGCCCTCTTTACTGACTATAATATGAGAGCATATGTAGAGTAAGCTTAAAAAATAAGTTAGGTGTAAAGCTATAAATAAACAAAAGGAGAATCATATGGCACAGCTTACCCTTTTGATTTATCTGTATGATGACCCACCAAATGATTTGGTTTCAAGGGCAAGATACGTTGAAGGACGAGATCACCTATCGCTTTTAGAGCACGACGGCGTAACTCAACTCTCAAATAACGTTCTCTTGTTCGATCAAACCAAATCCCATGATGTATTCGTTCAATTATGTCGAGAGATTGTTTTGTTAAAAAGGCCCTATCTAATTGTTGCTCTCGAAGCAGAATCCGCCTTGGTGGTCGGACCATTATCCAAAGAAGTTCAAGCCAGTCTTTCAAGGTATGGCGTTCCTTTATGCACGACACTGATAAAGACCCCCTAAAATATAATGTTAGGAGGAAACAAATATGACACTAAACCCAATAACGGCATTGTCAGAACAACTGCAGAAACTCATCAACGAACATGGTTCAGCAGCCATACTTAGAGATCATCTTGCGCTCTTCAAGGATCAAGTTGTCCTCCTTGAGAAGAAGAATATCGACCTTACTGCTGAGAATGCAGCACTTGTGTTTGAGATACACAGTCTTCAATCGAAGATAGAAATTCTTGGAACGAAGGTACAGCAACTTACAAAAGACAACGAAGAATTTAGGGAAAAAATACAAAATTACGAGCAGCCTAACCATGCGAACCTCCTTGATGAAACAAAAATTGATATCCTTAAACTCCTTTTCAAGCAAGATAAATTACCTACTGAAGAAATTGCACAAATCATGGGTTACGCAATTCAAACGACAAAGTTTCATCTTGAAGAACTCAAACTCAACCAAATGGTTAAGGACATTCCATACACAAGAAACAGAAAACCTGTCGTTGGCTGGTACTTACAGCAAGAAGGCAGAAGATATCTTATAGAGAACAAAATCGCCTCCTAACAATCGACTTCACCGGATTGCCGATAAACATGGCAACCGGTGAGCCTTACCGTGTGTGCCAGGCATGGCACGGAGCTTGTGAGGTGGAAGTCCTCACGCCAGGTATTAGCGGAGCCGAAGGCAAGGAGAAGGGCAAGGGCGTCATCGCGAGATGAGGTTTGGAGGAAGCCCAATCCAAACATGCGGGGCGACAAACAGGAACCAGATAAGAGGTGTGGTACACCTGGAACGAGCTGGCACGTGACAGCAAAGTTCTCCATCCGCAGGGGTGTGCTTTATAAATCTGGCGCTTATGCATGGAAGGTTCTGTGCCTTACCCCGGGAGATCTCCTCTGTGCCCTGGGACGTTGCGTGCGACTGAAACTGGCTGAACGTTGAGGGATCAACGTTGACCGCAGGGGAGAAGTCAGCAGAGGGCATATTACCCTGAGCGTGTCGAAGGGGAAGACCCAAACGGTTCCCCGAGAGGGGATTAAATGAGAGGAGTGGTTATCCTGAGATGAGACACGGTAATGCACTCGTCGGGCAGAAAGAGTTGCCTTTATGGGGTGAAACCGCGACTGGAGATCAGGGAGAGGACGCTCCGGTTGAGGTGTGCATACCACCTTGACTTAATCTGCCGAACCGCCGTATACGTGACCCGTACGTACGGTGGTGTGGGAGGAGAGGGGTCGTGAGACCTCTCCCTATCCCGATTGAGGCTTCAAAGATTCAAAATAATCTTGACTCAAAAGAAAATTGTACGTATAATATACGTGTAATGAAGGCTTGGAGGGAGAACCATGCAGAAAAAACTTACTATTACCATCAATGAGGAAGTTTATCTTGGACTTCACAAGGTGATAGGACCAAGAAAAATCAGCAAATTTATTGAGGAATTGGCCCGTCCCCATGTTCTCAAGCATGAGCTCGAATCCGCTTACAAAGAAATGGCGAAAGACAGAGTCCGAGAAAAAGAGGCACTCGAATGGTCTGAGGCTACTTTAGGGGATATCGCTCATGAAAAGAGGTGACGTATGGTGGGTAAACTTTGATCCTTCGATTGGCGGAGAAATTCGAAAAAAGCGTCCTGCCGTTATTGTCAGCAATGATGCCTCCAACAAATTCCTAAATAGAGTTCAGGTCGTTCCTCTCACCAGCAATATCGATCGCCTTTACCCTAGTGAAGCCTATATCACTCTCAATGGAAAACTGGGCAAAGCGATGGCCGATCAATTAGTGACTGTAAGCAAGTTACGCTTATTTAAGAAGGTTGGTACCCTTTCAGGAGACGACATGCAAAAGATTGGGGAGGCTATCAGAATTCAGCTCGATCTGAAATAGAAGCCTATCAAGTCACCCAGCGGATGGCTGATAGACGCCGCTGATTTCGGTGGTTATCTGCTCTGTTAGAAACCCTGGAACACTTTTTCTAAAAACCAAGAGACTTTCTATCGATCGAAACCACTCCCTCTTGAATTTGAAGCCCAAGAAAACCTCTTGGCAATTCCTGTCTTCCATCGATTAAGATCTCGCTGAGTTTGAAATGCTTCTTCAGTCTTAGAATATTATCATTCCTCTGGCCTCTTAGATTCGAGATCTCTTTGGGGTGACATAAGAATAGAGCTTGGCCATTTTTTTGAGAAGACCTGGAGAAGAGATGTCGCCATGTCAAAAAAGATGGCTGAATCAATAAGCTGGTGAAGAGCTGGATGATAGGGCCCTGCGAGATAATCTCTTTCCAACTCCTTTGTGGGCTGAAGGCCAATGCGAGCTACTGGAATGGATGAATTTTCCAATTTGAGAATCCCTTTTTTAAGCCATTGGACTGCCTCGTCCAACGGCAGGGGAGAATATTCTCCAGCTCTCCAGACGTCTTCAAGGGGAGCACCTTTGAGGACGAGTGTGGGATGGATCCTTAGGAAATCGGGTTTGAGTTCGATGATCTGATCAAGGGTTTGGAGAAAACGATCGCAGGTATCACCTGGAAGGCCGATCATCAGCTGAAGTCCCACCTCAAATTCTCTACCCTTTAATCGGGAGACAGCATCCATCGTATCCGCCGTGCAATGACCTCTATGTGCAAGGAGGAGGACTTCATCAATCATCGATTGCACTCCGACTTCTACGGTCTTCACCCCATATTCTTTGAGAAGGGAGAGCGTCACTTCATCCAAAGCATCAGGTCGGGTGGAGATGCGAATGGAATCGATCAGACCAGCGATGAGGAAGGGGTGGACTTCTCTCAGATAACGAACTTGGTCCTCTCTTCGGATCGCCGTGAAACTCCCACCGTAAAAGGCGACCTGCTTTTCCCCATACTTTTTCTCAGAGGGAAATCTGTTGAGAGAGGTTTGGATAAAGTTTCGAATTGATGAGGGAGAGGGGAGTCCTTCGGCCGCTGCCTTCTGATTGCAGAAGAGGCAACGCTCACGGCAACCCAGATTGGGAAGAAAAACAGGAATGATCAATGGATTCATTGATTTCTTTTAAAGTGAGATGATTCTGGACTCTTAATCATCCAATTTATTTTTTTAATGTCAAATGTCAAAATCCCTGCCTGCGGCAGGCAGGCAAATTTCAAATCAAAATTTAGTTGAATTCATTGAATTTGAGCATTTAGACATTTAGCAGGTTGCTGAAAAAGTCTTCGTTGACCCATTCGGCGGCGCCAAGCCCCGCCTTTGAAGGCGGGGTAAAGAAGCGCCGCTCAGGGTCAACCCTGAGCAAGTCACGGCCTTCAGGCCGAGGAGTCGAAGGGTTGACTCTTTCTTGTCATTCCTGCAAAAGCAGAAATCCAGTTCCTTTGTAATGGTTTCCTGCTTGCGCAGGAACGGCGTCTGGACTCCCGCTTTCGCGGGAGTGACAGACAAACTGGGTTTTTCAGCGTCTTGTTAGATTTCATTTGAACCTGGAAATTTGTCATTTGACATTTTATTAATCTGTTCTAAGGCGTTTTTGGCTGCGTCTTGCTCTGCCTCTTTCTTGCTTTTTCCCCACCCCAGTCCCTTCACTTCGCCCTTGATCGTGACAGATGCCTGGAACCATTTATCATGGTCTGGTCCGGACTCATTCAACACTCGATACTGGGGAAACACTCCATGAGACTGTTGGGAATATATTTGCAGAAGGCTTTTAAAATCATTAAATAGTACAGAGGGAGTTTTGGTTTGGAGATAAGGTTCGAAATGCTCTTGGATGATTTCTAACGCCCGATTGAATCCTGAATCCATGAAGATGGCTCCGATCAAGGCTTCATAGGTATTGGCTAAAATGGAAGATTTTTCCACCCCTCCATTTAACTGTTGGCTTTTTCCAAGGAGAAGATAGCCTTCTAACTGAATTTCCTTTGCGAGGGAGGCCAGGGAACTCCTTTTGACCAGTTGGGACCTCATCATGGAGAGGGTTCCTTCTTGAGCGTCAGGAAATTTGTGGAGGAGGAGGTAACTGACCGCCAGATTGAGGACCGAGTCTCCGAGAAATTCTAAAACCTCATTGGCGACTTTTTCGGGATGATTGGTTTCATAGATAAATGACTTATGAGTAAGGGCCTGATCGAGCCATTTGATCTCTTTGAATCGATGGCCCAAGCGTTCTTCCAATTCTTTTAGAGATGCCAGCCTCTCTTCCTCCACACTATTTCTCCAAAACTTTACCGATCACACCCTTTTCGGCCAATTCGGTCACCCTGACGGTCCATTCCTGGTTGACCCAATCCCGATGTTCTTTGATTCCATTTTTATTGGTGAGCAGAACAGGGATGTAATTTCGGGAAAGGCCCTTCCATCTTCCTGTTTCTTTTTCTTTACGGTCTTCTACCAGGACGCTTAGTTCTTGATTGAGAAACTGGCGATAGAAAACCTGGCGTTTCTGCTTTCCCAACTCCCTCATCGTCTCAGCCCTTCTCTTGATTTCTTTCTCATCCAACCTCTGAGGAAATTGAAATGCAGGGGTTCCCCTTCTCCTGGAAAAAGGGAAGACATGGAGATAAGAGAAGGGTAGAAATTCGACCAGTCCATAGGTATGTTTGAATTTCTCTTCTGTCTCCCCTGGAAATCCTACGATCACATCTGCTCCGATGGAGAGCTTTGGAATCCTCAGATGAAGCTCCTGGATGAGACCGGAGAGGAAGGATTGATCATAGTCTCTATTCATCTTTTTCAGTATCTCATCATCTCCACTCTGGAGTGAGATGTGGAGATGAGGACAGATCTTACTTGATTGTGTGAGAGTTGAGATAAGTCCTGGAGAAAAATCTCCTGGCTCAATCGAACTGAGTCGAATTCGATCAGGAGTCTCCTCTTTCTCCAGTTGTCTAATTAGTTTATCCAAAGAAAAAGGAGAATTGAGGTCAAGTCCATAGGCGCCCAGGTGGATGCCGGTGAGCACCACTTCTTTAAATCCCTCCTCTTTCAAACTCTTTAAATTTTCAATCACTCTTTCCGGTTGGAGGCTCCTCGATCGGCCTCTGGCGTGAGGAACGATACAATAGGAACAATAAGCATTGCAACCATCCTGAATTTTTAGGAAGGCCCGGGTGTGACGATGAAAAGAATGAAGAGGGGTTTCTGAAAAGTGCCTCTCTTTCTGAATATCGCCAACTTGAACCCTTGGAAATTCGCCTCTTTGCATCAAGGGAAGAAGGTCAGGAATCTGGTTTTTTTCTCCATTTCCTAAAAGATAGCACACGCCTTTCATCTTTAAGAAGGCCTCGGGTTCTACCTGTGGATAACATCCGGTCACGATGATCAAAGAGTTTGGGTTGGATCGGAAGGCCCTTCGAACCATCTGTCTTGATTGAAAATCAGCCCGGTGAGTGACCGTACAAGTATTGATGATGGTGATGTCCGCCCCTTCTCCAAAAGGGACCAAAGCATAGCCCATCCGTTCCAAGGTATCTATAAGAGCCTCAGACTCAAACTGGTTGACTTTACAGCCGAGTGTGGAGATAGAAATGGTCGTCATCATTTTTTAGAGTTGGGTTAGTTTGATGTTTCCCCAGGCGCCCATCTTTTCCTCAACGATGATGAGCGCCCCCAATACCCCTACGATTTCTCTTCCCTTTTCAAGACCCAATTCAATATCTTTTTTCTCCTTAACAACATTCCCGACAGCCGTCGCAGCTGCATCAGCAAGGGCTGCAGATTTGGAGAGAATGCAGACAGCATTTGCCTTCCCAAAGCTGAGGGAAGGGCCAACCGTTCCTGAAGAGGTACAGACACCAAGAGGAGTCTCTTCGGGTGAGATGACAATTCCTATTTTAAGACTAAGAGGAGAATCGCCCGCATAGATCCCGATGGTCCGCTCCCTGGAGGTGGCGAGATAGATATCTCCACCATTTTCAACGATCACCTCTTTTGAGAGTTTGAGCAAGTCTTTAGAAACTGATTCGGCCATGGCTCCGGCCACAGCAGCCATTGGACCGACATGGGCCAATTGAGAAGTTTGGATCATCTGGTGGACAATCTCCGGAGCATAGGGGTCCTCCATGAGAGGGACAAGGCTTTTCTGGAATTCAGGGTTCATCGCGATGTAAGTTTCAAGTTGATGGCGGTATTTTAATACAAATTCTCTCGTCTCTTTGGAAAGATCCCTCTCTGCCCGGACGAGGAGGTCGGTTTCTTTAACAATGACCTCAAATTTAACGAGGTCATCGGTTTTCACCAAATTTCTGTAGGTCCGTTTTTCATACATGTAAAGCCCTTTAAGAAATCCATTATAATATTCTGAAAGATTAGGTGTCAATTTGCTTAAGTATTTGATTTCTTGCAATTTCCTATTTAGAGGATATAAAAATTTTAATATGAACACGGGCGTCCTCCCAGCGGATAAAAACCTAAGAAGAAAATTTTTCATCTTTCTTGGACTTTTCACCATAGCTGTTATTCTCGTAGTTCCTTACTTCAATGATTATATCGACCAGATCAAACAGATCTCTGAGGAAAATCCAGATTTAGCATTCAAAAAATCTATACTCTTACTCAAAATAACTTTGGGGTTCGTTTTTTGGAGCTTGCTCATTACAGGAACTTATTTGATCGTCATAGCGAGGAAAGTCTTGAAATCCGGTCAGTATCCTCCGCCAGGCATGAGGGTGATCAGAGATACCAGACTGCGTACCGGAACCCAAGCCAAAATGGCAGCCATTTCTCTCATCGCCCTTTCATGTATTTTAATGGTCCTTGGCCTTTTCTTTTTATATTGGCCATATGCTTTTGAAAAAACGGTATTGAAAAAGAAAAGTTCCAATGCGAAAATGGACCTATTAATGTTAATTAAGAAAGGAAGCGAAATAGAATGAAGGGATTAAGGATAGCAGTGTTTGTAATGATTTCCTTCAGTCTTATGTTGACCTTGTCCATGGCAGCAGGTGATGTGGAGAAGGGGAAAGCTCTTTTTAATGATCCAAAGTTTGGTGGGGGCACAGCGGGGATGTCTTGCAACTCATGCCATCCAGACGGAAAGGGGTTAGAAAAGGCAGGTGACATGAAGGGCTTTGAGAAACAGGTCAATGCCTGTATCAAAGGGGCACTTAAAGGCAAAGGGATCGATCCAAAGTCCGCCGAGATGACAGACATCGTTGCCTATATCAAGTCTCTGGAGGGAAAAACTCCTGAAGCAGGAACTCCAAGAAAATAGGCTGTGATGACGAAGTCCCATTCTGAAAGAACAGAGTGCGCCGTGGTGACCATCGGACACTCCACGCGCACCCTGGAGACTTTCATCCACCTTCTGCAGACCTATGAGGTGAAGCAAGTGGTCGATGTGCGCACCGTGCCACGTTCACGGCATAACCCTCAGTTTAATCATGAAACACTGCCTGATGACCTCAAGGCCGCTGGCATCGGATACCTCCATATGCCAGGGCTTGGAGGGCTTCGCCGTCCACGACCTGATTCAACGAACACGGGTTGGCATAACGCTTCATTCAGGGGATTCGCGGACTATATGGAGACCCCGGAATTTGAGAATTACTTAGGTAAGTTGATAAAGGTTGCACAACAGAAACGGATTGCATTGATGTGCGCTGAAGCTTTGCCTTGGCGGTGTCACCGCTCCCTGATCGCCGATGCCCTTGAAGTCAGGGAAATCAGGGTGGCTCATATCCTTAGCTCAACCCATCTTCAACCTCATAGGATTACGCCGTTTGCGCGGGTGGATGGGACACGCCTCGTCTATCCGCCTGAAAAAACTTAAAGGCAGAAAAAACTTAACCAGATGCTGAAACGAGTTCAGCATGACGACAATGGGTTACTTTTGGTTTTTGTCATCCCGAACCATGCCCTGAATCAAGTAATGTCATCCTGAATTTATTTCAGGATCAGGATCTATCGATTTCGGGATCTCGGTTTTGGGTTTGAGAATTTGGGTTTTAAAGTCGCGCCCTGTAGGCGGGGTTCTTTACTTACTCGGTTACCGGGGCCCTCTTCATTCAGTTGAGCGTGCGAATGGAGAATGTCTCGAGTGCCCAAGCGACCCTTATCTCTGGTGTCGCAAAAATTTCAGGAGGTGCTTTGTCGATGACCTCGAGGCGCTTGAGGAGACCCTTCTGGTTCGCCACCTGAATCTGAAGGCCTGGCCGGGCGTTCAGTTCGAGAAGCAGTGGCCCACGCTCCCGATCGATCACCAAATCCACTCCGAGGTAGTCAAGGCCAGTCATATCGACTGCTTTTGCTGCTATGAGGAGCATACTCTCCCAGTGAGGCACCTGTATCCCCATCACAGGTTTATTCGTGTCGGGATGGTGAGTAACGACTCTGGAGCGATGGACGCCTGCCAGCGTTGTCCCCACCCCCATGTCGATTCCAACACCGATCGCCCCGCGATGAAGATTGGCCTTACCATCGGAAGCTCGAGTTGGAAGGCGAACCATGCTCATCACCGGCACACCGCGATAGACTATAATTCTAATGTCTGGTACGCCCCGATAGGTTACAGCATCAAAGACGGTATGGGGATGAACTAGTGCCTCAATGAAGGCCCGGTCCTCGAGCCCCTCGAGAGAGTAAATTCCAGAGAGGATATCAGAGATGTGGTAGGTGAGATCCTTCAACGGGATGACCTCTCCGTTTTGCTTGAGGAAACTGCCTACCGTATGGTCTATGACAAGGACGATTCCACTCCCACCAGCGCCCCGAGCAGGTTTGATAACGAAATCTTGGTGGTCTCTAAGCATTTCCTCGAGTCTAGGAATATCCCCATGATGCTCGATCACATTATATAAAGATGGGGTTGGTATCTGGTACGCTTCTGCCAGTTGCTTTGTTTTAAGCTTGTCATCCACAAGTGGAAAGGAGGATCGAGGATTGAAACGCATGATGTATTCGGCATTCCGGCGGTTCATACCGAGCACTCCGACATCTTGGAGCCAGCGGATGGCTTTTAAGATCATGATGAGCTCCAAAATCTCCGGAAACGGAAAAGCTCCAAAAACCGATAGCCGGTATAGCGGCCAAGAAGTACTTGAACCGCGGCGACGGCAAACAGGAGTTCTGGATAAACAAAGAAGGTGAGTTGAAGAGATTCTAATTGAAGGATCTCGTAGGTGATCGTGGCAACTCCAGCGCTCCCTGCTGCCGTCAAGAGCCCTTCCCGAGCACCTGCCTCCTCTATGATGACAAAGAAACGCTCGATGGTCATCGTGAGAATTACAAAAGGTAGTAACCCAACGGCCATGAATTCCCGCAGGCCGAGCTTATTTCCGAGCAGGGCAAAGACGGTAATACAGACGATGACAAGCGTCAGGATCACCGATAGCCGCGGGACAAGGAGGAGACGAAGTTTGTCTATCCAGCGGCGGACCACATATCCGATGAGGACAACACCCCAAAAGATCCCAAGCCCATAGGCAAGGCCCGTATTTCGAAAGGCGAGAGCCATGAGAACCGGCAAAAAGATCCCGAAAGTTGGAAAGCCTACTATGTTACGCAATAGGCAAATCATCAGGGCGCCCATCGGAACCAGAATGAGAATGCGGAAGGTTCTCTGATACTCATTGGGTAGACGAAACAGTGACCAGCGGTCGAGCAATCGATTTGAACGCAGAATACGCTCAAAGTGCATACGCCATTGGTTAATGATCCCGTGGTTCAATGTCCAGCGGACCTCTGATAGTTCCCCGTTGATTATACGAACGGCGGGCAATCCATTCGTTGTCAATGGAAGAAGTGGGGCAGGTTTTTGATAAATTTCTCCTTTCTCTGGCTGGAGGCTCTCCCACTCTTGGCCGGTCCAAATCTCAATCCAAGTTAGGGTTGAGTCTGTTATACTCTCGGCCAGTTGCAAACCCTGAACGACTCGAGCAGGGAGATCAGCGGCTCGCAATAAAACAAGAAAAGCTGTCACTCGGCCATGTTTATCGTGGAAGACTGACCAAGCCTGGAGGTCTTGATCGTCAGGAGGCGGAGTCCCCCAAATCCCTTTCACCGCCGCTGCTATTCTTCGAAGTCGGTCCTCTGGAGGAAGTGACTCCCATTTCCCCACCAAACGCTTTACTAATGCCTTTTCTTCCTTTCCAACATTCGGTAGGTAAGGTTCAAGGGTTGACGGTTTAGTTTTGAAGAGACGTTGAGGCTGAACCCGGATGGTTGAATTGTATCCAATGGTTTCACCCTCCAACGAGAGAGTTCCTGACCAAACTCCAACCTGGTTTATTCCCTCGCGAAGGAGATTAAAACTGAGTGTTCCAGAGCGTATCCGTTCTTCAGCAACCATTTGTCCCTTATGGGTATAAGGGACTCCGATCATCACCGTGGTTTCCTTCTCGCCACCTTTGACATGGGCATCTATAGAGAGTTGCCATACCTTTTCTGGGGCTGCAGGAAGGATTGGGTATTTGAGCCAGATGATGCGGTAGCTGATGAGAGTGAACGAGAGAAGCAGGAGCGCCACCGCCAGCATGATCGCGGGGCGCTTCATTTTGAGGGAGCCTCCGGACAGCTTGGTGGAAGACAATTTGAATGCATACAATCCACAATAAAGTTATCCTTCAGGATATTACGCCCGATGATTAACGGATACTTAACGGTTGAACGGTCATTAAGGGTGACTTGGGTGGTGATTAACTTTGGACCAATGCAGAGCGTGATCTCTACTACTGGCCTTCGTTCCTTGAAATCAGCGCTTCGTATGTTTTGCCACTCCACCACCGGTAAGCGTAACAATAAGCCACCATACTTTTTTGGCAACTTGAACTCAGCCATATTATTCTTGACCTTCAGTTCCCTTGCATCAAGGGAAGATGTGGCCGCTCCGGTGTCAATGCGTGCTGGCAACTTCACACGCCATGGGATAAGGATCACATCCTCCACTTCTCCGATCGTGACCCTCTCTCCAGCGTTACCCTTTCCTGAAGGAAGAAGAAAAAGGACGATCAACACGAGGAGAAACATGAGGCCCACTGATTGTAAAATAGGGTGTATTCGAAATCGTCTCTGTCTGCTTCCCATCATATCATTCTATAAAATGTCTAAACTGTCTGCGGCAAGTTCAACGATTGTCTTTTTTTCATTATACCAGATTCAACTGGGTATGAGTAAAAGCGACCAAGGTTTTCCACCAAAGCTCCCGCGTTCAAGGAATATCCGGACAACTCGGTGGGGCGGTCTTCCGTCGTTTCACGTCCACAACAAAGTTTTCCCGGAGGAAATTGCGGCCCAAGATCAATGGGTATTTGACCATGGAGCGGTCGGTGAGGTTCACCTTGGTGCGGATTCGCTTGGAACCGAGACAGATCTCTAATTCCACTACCGGTCTCCGTTCGCGAGCATCAGGGGATCGAACATGTCGCCACTCGATGATCGGTAGCCGCAACTGCAACCCACCGTATTTTTGGGGCAACTTAAACTCTACCATGTCATCCTGCACTCTGAGTTCCCGTGCATCGAGCGAAGATTTTGCCGCCCCGGTATCAATGCGGGCTGGAAGTCTCGCTCCCCATGGCAAGAGGACGACATCCTCTATTGCTCCGATTGTGATCTTCTCTTCCGCACCGGCAGTTCCTGGAACAAGAAGAGAAATCATCACCAAGGTCAAAATAAACATCAGATCCATCTCTCTCCTCGTTTGGATCTTTCCCATAAAGAAATTATATCAAATTCAACTATCAATAAACAGTGCCCATGAAATTTAAACGTGACTCCCATTAAAAGATTTGTCCGAGGAGTTAATTTAATAAGGTGGATAGCCACCTAAAGAGGTCATGAGTTCTCGGCTCTCCATTAGTGTCGTGGCTGATCCTTCTTTGATCAGGCGACCATTTCTCAGGAGATATCCCCGTTGGGAGATACTCAGAGCGAGATGGATCTCTTGTTCTACGATAAAGAGGGTGAGCCCCTTCTGGTTCATTTCCCTAAATGTGGCAAAGATTTCGTCCATCAAACGAGGAGCTAATCCCAAGGAAGGTTCGTCCAGCAACAGGAGTTTGGGACGCCCCATCATGGCCCTTCCTATGGAGAGCATCTGCTGTTCGCCCCCGCTGAGTGTCCCCGCCCTTTGATGAGTTCTCTCTTTGAGTACGGGGAGAAGCTGATAGATCCACTCCAAATCTTTTTTTATCTCCTTCTTTTCTTTCCTGTGAAGGTAGGCCCCCATCATGAGATTATCGATGACGGAAAGGGTAGGGAAGATATGGCGTCCTTGAGGAACATGCCCGATCCCTTTGGAGACAATCTTATGAGGATTCAGGTTGGTGATATCCTCCCCTTCGAAAATAATTCTTCCTTCGGTGGTCTTCAAAATTCCAGAGAGGGTGAGTAAAAGGGTTGTCTTTCCCGCCCCATTGGGTCCTAAAAGAGAGACGATCTCCCCCTGCTTTACCTCCAGAGAGATTTCGTATAATGCGGGTAAAGGCCCATACTGGACGGTCAATTTTTTTATCTTAAGCATCTGCCTTTTTACCTTTTAAGTAAGCCTCGATTACTTGAGGATTTCTTCTCACCCCATCCGGTGTTCCTTCAGCAATGAGCTCGCCATTATGGAGGACGGCTATCTCATCCGCTATCTCCATCACCATTCCCATGTGGTGTTCCACGACCAAAACCGTGGCTCCCTCCCGCCTGATCTGTGAGATTAGCTCCGAAAGCTGCCGCACTTCAGTAAGGGTCAGTCCGGATGCTGGTTCATCTAAGAGGAGGAGTTCCGGCTTCATGGCAAGGGCTCGGCCTAACTCCAGGAGTTTTTGTTTGCCATAGGGGAGTTGGGAAGCAAGGGATTCCCATTTGCCCAGCAGGCCCAGGGAATTGAGGATCTCCTTGGCTTCCTTCAAGGCTTCTTTTTCCGACCTTCTGATCCAAGGGAGCCAAAGCCCGCAGGAGAACAAACCACCTTTCAGCCTTCGATTCATTCCAGCCATGATGTTCTCCACCACCGTCATGTTTCCCCAGATCTGAAGGGTCTGAAAGGTCCTCCCCATTCCAAGGGCTGATATCTTGTGAGATTCCATGGAGGTGATTTCTTTTTCTTTAAAGTAGATTTTCCCTGAATCAGGTTTCTCCACGCCACTGATCAAATGGAAGAGAGTGCTCTTTCCGGCTCCATTGGGCCCGATCAGTCCCTTGATGTTTCCCTTTTCTACTTTTAGCGAAACCCGGTCCAGAGCCCTTATCCCGTCATATTCCTTGGTGATCTCTTCTATCGAGAGTAGTGCCATCAGAGTTTCCCCTCATCCCTCTTCTTCTTTTTCGCCCAGTAACCGATCAGGTAAATCACCCTGACATTCAAGCGGGTTCCAATACCGTCTGGGAAGAATATTAGCAGTAGGATCAAGATGGCGCCGTAAATGGGGAGGCTGTATTCCTGATATTTGCTCAGACTATCCATGAGCCATGTGAGGAGGATCGCTCCAGCAACGGGACCGTAAAGATTTCCCATTCCTCCCAGAATAACCATCATCACAATGAGAACGGTGAATCCAAGGCTAAAGGCCTCGGGATTGGCCGTTGACATGACGCAGGCGAAAAGACTCCCAGCCAATCCGGCAAAGGCTGCACCCAGGACGAAAATCTCTAACTTAATCCGGGGAACATTGATCCCAACGCTCGAGGCCGCATCCTCACTGGCTGCAACAGCCAAAAGGGCACGGCCCACTTTGGAGCGAACCAGATTTTTTGAGAAGATAAATAGACCAATGAGCACCCCCCAGGTGAGATAGTACTGTTTAAGATAGGTATCGAAGGAGAACCCCATCACAGAAAACCAAGGGATGCCGAAGATCCCAATGACTCCACCGGTGAGATCAGTGGACTCCCTGACGATGACCAAAAAAATTTCTCCAAACCCCAGTGTGGCTAAAGCTAAAAAATAGCCCTTCAGTTTGAGGATAGGTCTGCCGATGAGATAAGCGATCACAACCGCTGAAAGAGCCGAGGCCCAAAAGGCCAGAAAGGTTGGCAAGCCGTAACGAGTAGTGAGGATGGCTGTGGTATAGGCACCGATTCCAAAGAAGGCAGCATGTCCTAAAGAGATCTGCCCGGCATAGCCCAAAAAGAAGCTTAACCCCAAGGCCAAAATGGCATAGATTCCTGCCAAGACCATGAGATGGTGAAAGTGCAGATCAAACCAGATCAGGGGCGCTAAACATATAGCACCAAGATAAAAGAGGTCTTTCTTTTTAAACTCCTTTTTATGATAGAGGTATGGATCCGGTGCGATTAAGGAAATTAACCAAAGGGGCACCAGATAAAATAGGTCCCTCTTTCTAAATTCATTTTTTTTTGTTTCTACCATCGGCGGCTGTCTATAAAAGGTGAACCTAAAATCCCTTTAGGCCTGAAGTATAGGATGAGTAATAAGATTACAAAGGCGACCGCATCCTTATAACCTGAAGGGATGAAGGCCAAGCTTAAAGATTCCACAATCCCGAGGACAAAACCTCCAAGAATTGCACCACTGTTCTTTCCCCAACCTCCCAAGACGGCTGCGATAAAACCCTTCAGACCCAGAAGCGTCCCAGAACTATAACTGGTAAAGAATATCGGGGTGATCAGAATCCCCGCAAAGGCTCCTACTCCTGCACTCACTCCGAAAGCTAAAAAGACCATGAGGTTTCTTGATATTCCCAAGAGATCAGCCCCCAAAGGATCCGTTGAACTTGCCTCCATGGCTTTTCCTAATAATGTTTGATGGGAAAGAAGGTAGAGAAAGATCAATAATATAAAAGTGGAAAACAAGACCCAGATGCTCTGGGGGAGAACAGAGATTCCCCCTAACCAGAGAGGTTGCTCGCCGGAGAAAGGAGGGAGGGTTTTAGGCAGAGTCCCAAAGATAAGGCCACTGGTACTGCTGAGGAAGAGGGAAGTCCCAAGAGTAGCCATGAGGAGAATGAGAATAGAAGCCTTTCGCAAAGGATAGACCACTGAGAGATGCATCACGAAGCCGATGAGGGCAACGATCACGATGGCTACCAGAGCAGCTAAGGGGTAGGGGAGGTTCACCCCATTCAGGAGGAAGAAGGTGATAACTCCTCCTAACATGACAAACTCCCCTTGGGCAAAATTGATGATTTGGGAAGCCCTGGAGATGGTCACGAATCCTAATGCCACCAATGCATAGATGGCCCCGATGGTAATGCCGGAAGAAAGGAGTTGAGGAATATACGTCCAAGGATCCATGGAGTCTAATGGTCACAAAAAAGGGGTGAGACGATATAACGATTTGCTCACCCCTTGATTTACCATATAACTTATATAGCCTTCAACTTTTATTCGAACTCATTTATTCATATTCGGGGAATTTAATCCGTTTGAACTTACCCCCTTCAATCCTGACGAAGACCATATCCTTTTTGCTCAGGCCGTCATGGTCAGTTAGACTGTAATTATAAATTCCATGACAATTCTTGAACCCCTTTGTATTCTCCAGAGCATCCCTGAATGTTGCCCGAGTGACCTTTCCCTGACATCGTTTCAATGAGTCATAGATCAGCCATATCGTATCATGGCCATAGCCAGCTATTTGGTCAATTCCCACTCCGTAACGATCTCTGAAACGCTTATCAAAATCGATATTGATTGGCCT
This sequence comes from uncultured delta proteobacterium, assembly GCA_963820625.1. Taxonomy (GTDB): domain Bacteria; phylum Desulfobacterota; class BSN033; order BSN033; family UBA1163; genus CAWGAV01. Next base: position 49,606 of record CAWGAV010000033.1, on the reverse strand, counting down.
GGCAGGGTCATTCTCATCGATTTGATCAAAGACAACAGGTTTTGCAGCAGCGAACTCCACACCCTCCATTGCTTCTCCACCCAGGGCGATGATAAAACCAAATCCAAAGGCATGGGTTCCGAGGATCGGAGTCTTAATTCCCAGGGTCCGTAAATTCTTGCAGACAATAGGGCCTGGTGGTCCAGCGGTACAGGCATAAAAGGCATCCACCTTCTCCTTTTCGATGATGGGTTTGAGTTTGATGAGCTGGGGAGTCATGTCAATGTCGGTCGGCTTATGGGTTTCCTGGGAGATGATGACCTTCATTCCCTTCTCTTCCCCAAAGCGTTTATAATACTCGGCCAGGCTCTTGGCCAGGGGGATTGCAGCAGGGAATACCAAAACCTTTTTATATTTCCTGGCCAGAGAGAGGTCTACCAGCTTTTGAGAGACAATGATGTCGCTCTGAGCAATATTAAAGGCCCATTTTTGCTTTAAGCCTCGAACCATAGGATTGGAAGGGCAGATGATGATGTTGATGATCTTCTCCCTTTCTGCAATAGCCCTGCTCGTGGCTTGCAAATTATCCTCAAAAGGACCGACTACCGCCAGAATTTCTTTATCTCGAGTGAACTTGGTCATATTGGCTGCGACCCTTCCTAAATCGAAGCCGTTATCCTCGAAGATGAGTTCAAGAGAATGTCCGTCAACCCCACCCATTTTATTTATCCTCTCCACTTCTAAGACCATGGCGTTCTTCAGGGTTTTGCTCACCTCTGCCCAAGGTCCGGTGAACTCAAGATTGACTCCAATTTTATAAGGAGATTTCTCAGCGACGTAGGCAGGAGAAGCCCAGAACACAAACATTAGGATCAAAATAAGCATCAGGAGTGTATCTCTTTTCATCACATCACCTCTTCTATTTTAGGTTAATGTCAACATCCAAATGTCAAAAATTTTTAATCTCAGATAGAACATGTAGCGCCCCCATTTACTGGGGGCGAATAAGTTAACGTCGGCAGTACCTGCCTGCCGGCAGGCAGGAATGCCGACGCTACATTATACTATAGATATTTTTGGATCAGGATCTCAGCGATCTGGACGGCATTGAGCGCAGCACCCTTCCGGATATTGTCCGCGACGATCCATATATTGATTCCATTCGGAATCGATTCATCCTCCCGAATCCTTCCGACAAAGGTCTCATCCTTGCCCGCCGCATGGATGGCCAGAGGATATTCAAACTTCTTGGGATCGTCCACGACCACTACCCCCGGTGCTTTCGAGAGAATCTTTTTTACCTCATCCCGTGTCAATTTCTTTTCTGTCTCGATATTGACCGATTCCGAATGGCCATAGAAGACAGGAACCCTGACTGTCGTAGCGGTCACACCGATCGCATTGTCCTCCATGATCTTCTTCGTCTCATTGACCATCTTCATCTCCTCTTTGGTGTAACCGTTGTCCAAGAAGACATCGATGTGAGGAAGACAGTTGAAGGCGATCTGATGGGGATAGACCTCCTTCTTGATCTCCTGCTGGTTGTAGATGGCAAGAACCTGGGTCTCCAATTCCTTGATCGCCCTCTTTCCCGTTCCAGAGACTGCCTGATAGGTGGAGACGACAACCCTTTTGATCCGGGCGACATCATGGATGGGCTTCAGCACGACTACCATCTGGATGGTTGAGCAGTTGGGATTTGCGATAATATTCTTTTTTGGATATTGGGCGATGGCGTGGACGTTTACCTCCGGAACGACTAAAGGAACCTGAGGGTCCATTCGAAAAGCGCTGGTATTGTCGATCACCACACAGCCCGCCTTTCCCGCGATAGGGGCAAACTTTTCGCTCACCGAACCTCCTGCAGAGAAGAGGCCGATATCTACTCCAGCGAAGGAGTTCTCGTCCAACACCTCCACCGTATAAGACTTCCCTTTAAACTCCATCTTTTTGCCAGCACCCCGTGTGGAGGCAAGGAGTTTCAACTGAGCGACCGGAAAGTTTCTCTGCTCTAAGATAGCGACCATCTCATTTCCCACCGCACCGGTGGCCCCTACTACAGCGACATTGTATTTCTCTTTCTTCATGGACTCCTCCCTTTACTTCTACTCCATTCTTAGAATAATATCACACATTAAAATCCCAAATTCCAATATCCAAATCCCAAACAATTCCAAAATTCGAATTTTCAAATGACCCACACTAAAGATTTAATGCTTTCGATATGTTTGGATCATTTAAATTTTGAACATTTGTGCTTGTTTCGAATTTCGGATTTAGGGTTTCGTATTTATAAAAAAGTGGGGTGCCTCTTGAACACCCCTGTTCTTTAGATACCACTTTGTATCTGCTTATAAATAGGAGAAAAAAGGGGATGTTGTCAAGAGGGAAATTCATTTTTAGAGAACTTTGCTTTTTCGAAAACTTAAAATCTTTGCACAACATGTGAAACTTTTCTTCTGGACAAAGCATTTTCGGTGTGGTATTCGACGCACAACGCCATTGGGAACCCTTTTCGACCTTTTCTGACTTGAGACTTAACCACCTTTATAAAGGGGGCAAGAGTGGAGAAAGTTTCTAAAAGCCTGGCATACGAGACGGCGAAGCCAGGCTTTTTTTGCGAGTAAAATTGCGTAGAAACCAAAGGAGTAAAAGATGAGAAGAAACAAATCTTTTTTCATCTCTCTGGCATTTGTCTTCATTACTGTGATCCTTTGGGGTGTTGGTCTATCCTCGTCTGCCATGACCGTCTATGGTCCCAGGAAGTTTATTCGGGCTACGGGGAAACCTGTTGTGGTAACAGAGACCTTCTCTGCTCCAAGCGCCACAGCTCATTACAATTTAATTGTGTTAAATGGAGAAAAAGGAAAAAATCGAGTCTCCAGTGCAACTGTTAAGATCAATGGAATAGAGATTTTAAGAGAGAGTGATTTTAATCAACAGGTCGACAGGATCGAACGGACCCTCAGCCTCCAAACCTCCAACACCATCTCGGTTGAATTAAAAAGTGCTCCAGGAAGTTTTATTACCATAGCGATAGAATGTCTAGACTGCTTAGTTATCACAAATCATCCACCCGTAGCCCAGAACCAGAGCATGACCACAGATGAGGATGTGGCCAAGGCGATCACCCTGGTTGCTACGGATCCGGATGGCGATCCGCTGACTTATCAGATTGTGGCACAGCCTTCGCATGGCACATTAAGCGGCACGCCTCCGGGCGTCACTTATACGCCCTTGGTCCACTATTATGGTCCAGATGGCTTCACCTTCAAAGCAAACGACGGCAAGTTAGACAGCAATATCGCGACAGTCTTTATTACTGTTACACACGTCAATCATCCTCCTGTAGCGCAGGATCAGACCGTGGCCGCAGATGAGGATGTGGCTAAGGCCATCACCCTGGTTGCTACGGATCCGGATGGCGATCCGCTGATTTATCAAATTGTGGCACAGCCGTCGCACGGCGCAATAAGCGGCACGCCTCCAAGTGTAACTTACACACCTACGGCCCATTATTATGGTTCGGATAGCTTCACATTTAAAGCGAACGATGGCAAGTTAGACAGCAATATCGCGACGGTCTCGATTACCCTCACGGTTAATCATCCTCCGGTGGCCCAGAACCGGTGTGTAACCACAGATGAAGATACTGCTAAGGCAATCACCCTTTCCGCAACGGACGCTGATGGTGACCCGCTAACATATACGATCGTGACTCAGCCCGCGCATGGGACATTGAGTGGTACGCCCCCCAGTGTGACTTACACACCTGTAGCTCACTACTTCGGCCGTGATAGCTTCACTTTCAAGGCGAACGACGGCAAGTTAGACAGCAATGTGGCCACGGTTTCTATCTCTGTAACGCCGGTCATAGGTATTAACGTCATCATCACGGTAGCTGGCAATGGAGAGGTGAGCTATGGCGGCGATGGGGGTGTAGCCACTAAAGCCAGACTTCTCTATCCGTCAGGTGTGACCGTAGATACCGAGGGTAACATCTACATTGCTGACCAATGGAATAATCGCGTCCGAAAGGTGGATAAGAACGGAACCATCACCACTGTGGCCGGCATTGGTGGATTCTGGGGTGGATACAGCGGTGACGGCGGCCCTGCTACCCAAGCTGAACTTGACCGTCCATCGGGCGTGGCCTTGGATGCCTTAGGCAACCTGTACATAGCCGAATATGAAAATAATTGTATCCGGAAAGTGGATAAGAACGGCATTATCACCACCGTAGCAGGCGGAATGTGGGGTTTTGGCGGCGACGGTGGTCCTGCCGCCCAGGCTCAACTTGACGGTCCACAGGGCGTGGTCGTGGATACTTTAGGCAACCTCTACATCGCCGATTGGGGCAATCAGCGGATCCGGAAGGTGGATGTAAATGGCATTATCACAACCGTAGCTGGCAATGGGATTAGGGGATATGGCGGCGACGGCGGTCCTGCCACCCAAGCGCAACTCAATTATCCACCTGCCATAGCCGTGGATATCAGCGGCAATCTTTACATCGCTGACGAAGGAAATCACCGGATCCGGAAGGTGGATGTAAATGGCATTATCACAACCGTAGCTGGCAATGGGATTAGGGGATATGGCGGCGACGGCGGCCCTGCCACCCAAGCGCAAATTTACGATCCAAGAGGCGTGGCCGCGGATGCCTCCGGCAACCTCTACATTGGGGATACATGGAATAATCGTATTCGGAAGGTGGATACGAACGGCATCATCACCACGGTGGCCGGCAATGGGGCGAGGGGATTCGATGGCGACGGTGGTCCTGCCACGCAGGCTCAACTTGACGGTCCGTCTGGCGTGGCGGTGGATACCTTAGGCAACCTCTACATCGCCGATTTGGGAAATAATATGATTCGGAAGGTGGATACGAATGGAATTATCACCATCGTGGCCGGCAGTAGAGAATACGGAGACGAGGGCCCTGCCACTGAAGCTAACCTTTACATGCCGACTGGCGCAGCCATAGATGCCTGTGGCAACCTTTATATTGCAGATAATTATAATCAACGCATCCGTAAAGTGGATACGAATGGAGTCATCACCACCGTGGCTGGCAATGGGATAGAGGGTTATAGTGGCGATGGCGGACCTGCGACCGGAGCCCAGCTTCACTATCCGTCAGGTATGGCCGTAGACACTTTAGGCAACCTCTACATCGCCGATTGGGGGAACAACCGGGTTCGGAAGGTGGATACGAATGGCATTATCACTACCGCGGCTGGCAATGGCATAGAGGGCTATAGTGGTGACGGCGGCCCTGCCACCCAAGCCCAGCTTGGCTATCCACCGGGTGTGGCCGTGGATACGCAAGGCAACCTGTATATCGCGGATGATTATAATCATCGCATTCGGAAGGTGGATACGAATGGCATTATCAGTACTTTTGCTGGCAATGGAATAGGCGGCTTTGGCGGTGACGGCGGTCCTGCCACCCAAGCTCAACTTCTGTGGCCGTCGGGCGTAGCCGTAGACACTTTAGGTAACCTCTATATTGCGGATACCTACAATAACCGTATTCGGAAGGTTGACAAAAACGGCACCATTACCACAGTGGCTGGCAATGGTGATGAGGACTATGGCGGCGATGGCGGTCCTGCTGTTCAAGCCGCGCTTCAGTTCCCATTGGACGTGGCTATAGACGCTTCGGGCAACCTCTACATCGCCGATTATTATAATTACCGCATCCGGAAGGTGGATACAAACGGCATCATCACCACCGTCGCAGGCAACGGAGAAGAGGGCTATAGCGGTGACGGCGGTCCTGCCACCCAGGCCATGCTTTTCGAGCCACAAGGCGTAGCCGTCGATGCTTCAGGTAACCTTTATATCGCAGATACCGAGAATAACCGCGTCCGAAAGGTTGTGGGACTATCCAAAAGCGCTACAATCATAGGAAAGGTCACAGACTCCCCCACACTTCTGTCCTTATCCGAGGTCACGGTCATAATAAAAGACTCTCTTAATACGTTTCAAACGAAAACCGGTTTAAATGGAACATATGCCGTATCGGGCTTGATTCCAGGTAGTTTCACAGCCACATTTGTAATGCCAGGATATATCGAACAAACAGTAAATGGTACATCCGCTTCGGGTCAGACTCACACCCTTGATATCCAATTGACCCCCGTACCACCTCTTACCCTTGCCATAACATCGCCGCTGAATGGGGCGGTATTTAGCTCATCACCCATAACGGTTACAGGGAATGTAAGTAATAATGCAAACGTAACAGTGAATGGCGTTCAGGCATCCGTGAGCAATAACATCTTTTCTGCATCGATACCCCTGAGCGAAGGTCCAAATTCCATCTTCGTAGCAGCCACGGACCAATATGGCCAGACCGCTTCACAATTTATTTATGTTACCTTAGACACAGGGGGCACAGGGGGGATTATTACTGGAACGGTGACAGATTCATCGACAGGTCTTCCTCTTCCTTCAGCAACCGTATCGGTCACCGACTCATTGATTAGTCCGCAGAGCGAAGGCCGCCTGGCATTATTCATAATAATAGCGAAGACCGCCTTGACAGATAGTGACGGCAAATACACAATTTATAACATTTCTTCCGGAGCTTTTAGTGGAAGCATAAGAAAGGATGGTTATGCGACTTACAACTTCTCTGGAACAATGGCTTCCGGGCAGACAGTGACCATCAACGCTGCCCTAAACCCCATCCTTCCGGTAATAAGCAATATAGGCGTCAGTGGCATAACGACTAACTCAGCCACAATTACCTGGACAACAGACCAGTTGACAGACAGTTTCATTGAATACGGTACAACTGACGTCTTATGGAAGTTCCCTTAAAGACTCAACACTGACGACCAGCCATACGATCCTATTGAGCAATCTCATTCCTGCGACAACCTACCATTTCAAAGTGACCTCAACCAATGGTTATGGGCTTTCTGCCTCCTCAGGGGATCTCACATTTAGGACTTCAAGCCCTCTGATTAGCTTGGCGATAACCTTCCCTTCTGATGGCAGTACGATGAGTGTTCGTGATATTATCGTCAAAGGCACAGTCATCCATTCAAGAGGCAGTGAGACAGGGGTGGTTGTCAATGGAATCCTGGCTAACATTTATGGAAGTGAATTTGTGGTCAACCATGTTCCTATGGTAGAAGGTTCAAATACCCTTACAGCCACTGCAACGGATATAGATGGGAATACGGAAACGACTTCCATAACCGTAAACGGAGTGCCCACAACCAATTACATTAGAATCACGGCAAGTATGGAATCGGGTCTATCCCCTCTTGAAGCTACACTCATCATTGAATCGTCTCTTGATCTCACGAGCGCTTCCCTCACCTACGCAGGGCCTGCCGAGGTTGAATTTCTCTCTACGAGCACGAGTGAATACAGGGTAAGGCTGGTTGCAGAAGGAATCTACTACTTCACGGCAGATATTACAGACTCAAGTGGGAATCTGTTTAGTGATACGGTAGCGATAACCGTGCTACCGGAAGTATACCTCGATGGCCTCCTAAGAGGAAAATGGGAAGGAATGAAGCAGGCGATGATAAATAGGGATGTTGAAAAAGCTGGAAGTTATTTTGCTGACTGGACCAGGGAACGTTATACAGGCATTTTCTCGGCCTTAGGGGATCGCCTCCCTCAGATTGCGCAGGATATGCAAAATATCAGAATGATCTATCTGATTGATGGGGTAGCTAAATACAGAATTAGAAGGATGGAGGAAGCAGGGGAGATAACTTATTACATCTATTTTGTTCAGGATGAAAATGGTCTCTGGAAAATCCAGCAGTTCTAAATTGGAGGATGGTATGAGCATAAAGACCGTCATTAGTTTAACATTCTTGGCACTTTCATTTATACCACTTTCAGAAACCTATGCTGACCTTTACTCTGGAGGCCCATGGAGAGGGAGAGTGATAGATGCTGATACAAAACAGCCCATAGAAGGCGCTGTAGTTTCAATAGGATGGGAGAGGGTATACGAGTCAGGGTTTGGTCCTTACACCATTTTCCAAGTGGCGAAAGAAGTGCTGACGGATAAATCCGGATTATTTGAGGTGCCGGCTTACGTTGAAAAAAGGGGGAAACTTTTCTGGAGGATGAGAGACCTCAGAGGGGATCCAAAAGCCGAGCTATTATACTCCGGTCCGGAGATCAGAATTCCCGACTTTATTATTTACAAACCTTCTTATGGGAATTTTCCGCATCAGTATGAACTTTGTATTTATGCAATAGGTCCAGGTCCTTCAATAGTTGAGTATCACAGAGAATATAAAGGATTATACAAAGGACGTGAAACTAAATATTACAAGAAGGAAATTAAAGAATTTCAAGAAGGTCTCGTGTATTATGGCACAAGATGCCAGCCGAGAATTAAGACATTAGAAAAAACTCTTCCTTTTGAATTTGGGTCTTTTTTTATTCCAATGAGAGGTGCAAAGCAGAAAGTAGAGAGTCTTGAAATTCCTCTTGACTGTCCAGAAAATGGAGAACCCGTTCCAGGCTCTATGCATGGTTTTCGGGATGATGTCCAAAATCAAAATCCAACCATGAAAGGTGGCTACATAGTTATCGAACTCCAAAAGTTGAAAACAAGAGATGAAAGAAAAGAGGCAATTCCAAGAATATACGGAAGTACAGAAGAGGATAACAAAAAAAACTACCCAATACTATATAAATTTATAAATGAAGAAGAGAAGTACCTTCGTTCACGATAAATTCGGAGGAAATATCAATGAAAGCTACACTTAAAGTTTTTTGCGCGGTCGCATTTCTTTTTATCATCCCAATACCAAATCATGCGCTGGAAGTGGATACCCACAAGGCGATAAACGAATACATCGCGATTGGGACAATAAATGGATTTTCTTTGGATTCGTATTTAAAGAATCAATTGGGATTCCGGAATGGTGTCGAGGAACAAATTAAGTTCGGGGACTCTAAGAATGTATGGTCCTGGATAGGTGGCGGTGGTGTAACCGAAGATAAGCTCCCTGGATTTTTTCAGATCCCGTATGTTCGTTCCACAAATCACTTCCATGACCCTAGGAGTAATCAAGGTTTCGGTGGTTTCATTTTCGGGTTGCTGTTCAAGGGAGAATCCTCTATTCAATGGTCCCAAAAGCCGATTGGGGGACAATACCCTGGTGGGCACTATTCGTGGTTCGATACAAGGGATTATTACTATCAGGCATTAACGTCTGCGGCGAAAACTGACAGAGACAAATATTTTGCAGAAACCTTTAGAGGACTTGGACAACTTATGCATCTTGTTCACGATATCTCGGTGCCCGCCCATGCCAGAAATCAGTTTCACGTTGGCTATGATTACGAAAAATTCATATTGAGGTATCAAAAAGAAGTACTTCCAGAATACAAGGGGAAATTTAAATCGCTCCTGGCAAGTCCATTTCAATTTGACCAGTCCCTATTGAATGTGATAAGCCCATTGGCGCCTATCCCTTTCGCTAACCTTTTCGATTCAGAAAAATACACAGGCTCAAATCTTGGAGATACTCTTAATAACAACATTGGCCTTTCTGAATATACCAATGCTAACTTCTTCAGCGATTTGACGATCTTTAAGAACTACCCCCATCCCAAGAAAGAAAATACCAATGTAATTCTGAAAGAAGAAGAAGCTGAAGATGGAGAAATCGACAGAAAATATTATATCAGTGGGTATCAAAGCGAAAACCTGGCACTTTATTCTTATTTTGCGAATCCTGCTCCAGAGCTCCCAGGCGAATGGAAATATACTCTCGACGATACAGTGCATAAAGATTATGCCCAAAAACTTATCCCCCGGGCCGTGGGTTACTCGGCAGGACTGTTGCAGTATTTCTTCAGGGGGAAGCTCTATGTCGGCTTCCTGGTACCATCCGTAGATCAGGCAATTTATAATGTTAGCAACGCGAACGACACGGGTAGAGATATTGATACGGTCGCTTTCTTTATCCAAAACAATAGCAAACTAAACGATGTGATAGAACCGATTGGGGAGGGGACGATTTCATTAACGGTTAGCTACATCGATTCGAGGGCAGGAGAAACGGTCTACCAGTCTACTGGAACTGGATCGGTAACCAATATCCCCGACATGGGGAGTGAGAATGTTTTGACAGCTTTATTTACTTTGGCAGAACCGATTCCAACACAATTTGCAAAGGAGTTGACCTATTATTTGACTTTTAGAGGGGAATTAGGCCAAGAAAAGGATGCGGTGATAGGAAAGGTGATAAAGGCTCCTGTCCTTCAGCATGTTTCCCCCGATCAAGGGATAGAAGGGACGCTGGTAACGATCATAGGTGATTATCTCCCTGAAATTGGGGGTCCCTTCCCTACCACTTCGAGAAACGTAAATTTTAATCATGACACGAGATGGCCATATACTGCGGAGGTAATCAGCCGGACCGATACAGAGATAACTGCTAAAGTGCCAAATAGCGCTGCTATTGTAAAACCAGGGTATGGTGGACTCCGGGTCAGAAGGGTCCTGCCTGAGACAGAAGAAATGATTTACAGTAACCCCGTGCCTTTCTTCCCGATTGCTGAAGGTGAAATTAGGAATTCGGGAAGGGCTTCAATCAATGCTACCATAGAGGCAGTTAAGCCAATATTGGGAGATTATAATCAACTGCCAGGGCCTATTATTTATCCTGTACTTCCAGGACAATCGGTGTCCCTTCAACTGATGACAGGGTTTACCTACAAGGCAACAGCCAATACAAGTTTCACACAGGATATTTGGACTTTAACTCCCGATCCGATGGATTTTGTTTTTGATTTAGAATAATTACGGAGGTGGTTTGATGAGAAATAAGAATACTTTAATAATGATTACAATAGTCATAACCCTCTTTTATTTTTCCATTTTGTGGGCGGACGATACGAAGCCGAAAGAGTTCGAGGCCGTGGCAGGAGATGGAGTTGTCTACCTTTATTGGTCTCCGCCTAAAGGTCAGGTAACAGGTTACTGGGTATATCGGGCTCTTCCAAATGGGAATTATCAAAGAGTAAACTCCGCCTCCGTTGAAAGAACCTTTTATGAAGATCGGGATGTGGTCAACGAGCAATTTTACTGGTACGCATTAACAGCGATTCTTCCTGAGGGGAACGAAGGCACTCCGTCTAAAACCATCGGCGTGACACCAAATCCTCGCAGCAAACCTTCCAGCGGATATTGAGGACCATATATCTTTAAGCAGGGCATACGGTTGATCATTCCGAGGCTATAGAAAGTAAGTAAGGGTCAGGTCTAAACGGGCTGTTGCCCAAATAATAGTTGCATAAAAAAAGTAGGTAAGGGTCAGGTCTAAACAATCAACATTTCCTTCTTTATCTTCTCAAGCAGTTTCTTTATGCGCTTATCCCCTTCCATGCCTTTCTTCAACCTTCTGCTCGCTTGACTAACTGCACTTCCCTCCATCCCAAAATGTGCTCCTATCTCCTCAAGACTCCCTCCACTCCACTGATGACTCAAATGAATGCATAACTTCCTGTAAAGGGAGTGATCTTCTCCTATAATCTTAGCCACCGCCACTTCAATCTCTGCAGGAGATGGCCCCCTCAGAATCCTCTTCAACGCCGGTATGTTCCGCCTGTCAATCTCCCTATCCTCCAAATATGTCTCCCTAATCCTCCTGATAAAATCTTCACCTCCCAAAAAAGTGGACGCTATCACATTCCTCAAAGGGTTTTCCTCCTTCATGGTCATCCCTTTCTCCACAAATTCCCTGTACCTCCTATAAACTGCCCGACCCCGACCACCAAAATATCCAAGTACCAACGCCGTTGTCAGCCATTCCGGTTCTCTCTCCCTCCCGATATAATACCAGTAGCTGGACCAACGGTATTCCGAAGGGCTTTTAACCAATCCAGCTCGTACCGGGTTAAGGTGAACATACCTGGATAACTCCTCAGCATATGCATCCTTTTCAACCAGAATCGCTTTAAATCTCCCTTGAAAAAGATGCCCTGACCGCCTCCGTTTAATATTGAAGTAGGTCGTGTAAGCTCCATTAATATGGTGAAGAATCTGGGAAAGATTACCCCGGGGTGTCTCTAGAAGAAGGTGATAGTGATTGTCCATCAGGCAATAAACATGGATGATTGCCCCATACCGATGGGAGGCTGATTCTAAATAGGAAAGAAACCGTTCTCTATCCCCTATGCACCGGAAAACGGCCTTTCTCTCGTTTCCCCGGGAGGTCACATGGTAAAAGGCATTCGGGAACTCGATCCTTAGTGGTCTCGCCAAGTCAGTCTCTCCAAAACTGGTTTCCTTCTATTTATCACACCATCAAGATAATGTCAAATGTTGAGACCTGACCCCCATACCCGACTTCTGTTTCCTCGAAAGCATCGCGAAACGCATAGTAGAGACGGTCATCAATCTTATTCATAGTCTTTTACGTCCAACGCTGCGGATCAGGCGCGGCTATTTGCCGTCGCCTGCATCCGACTTGTTGGGTGGTTTCCCTGCATTCTTGACCGCCTCGTAAAAGAGGGCAAATTGCTGGTCCGTTTCCCGGAGCTTATTGATGTCCAGGGATTCAAGTTGCTCCTCAGCTTTTCTGGTTGACCTTCTGACTCTTTCCACTAGTTGCCGCGCTCGAGTTGCGGCAGCCGCCGCTTGGTCCCCCTGTAGCAACCAGGCCTCTATTGCTGGATCGGGCACAACTAGCTTGAATTGGGTGTAGGAAATCTGCTCCCGGATGAGTCTTTCTGTTGCGGTAAGTTCCCCGTCAGAGTCGGCAACGACAATGACTGTGACTATCTGTGCGGCTGGCGCGAAAAGATTAGCAACCCTTGGCAAGTTCTGTTTGCCGCCCGCGTGCACAACCTCAACATTTGCGGTGAGTTCGTTATGTTTGAGTATGCTGTAAGCCAAATCACGCAATACGAAGCCATCGAATCGGCCCTCGCACACAATAATAATATGCCCCGTGGGCGGAGCCTCTGGCTTGGTAGGCTCTGGGACTATTATTTCTTCCCCCATCGCTGGTTGGGGTATCGCTGCTGCCAAGTCAACGAGGGCGCCAGAGCGGTAGACACTACCAGTCTCCGCAGCCTCACGGAGGCGCAACTTAAGAAGCTTTGAGAATGCGCCCTTTCCAGAGACGATGAAGTCCATGTCCTGATTATCGAAAAGCAAAACGTTGAGGCTTTTTCCGAGAACCAGCGCATCGACGCACTTTTTGGTGTAGCCAGACATTGAAATAAAGACACCAAGGGTCCCAACGAGCTTCCCTTCAACTTTCCCTTTGAATTGGTAGATCGTCGAGGCTGGGATTTCCTCTGAATGCCATTTGGCTTCTAGTAAGAATATGCGACCGTCACAAACGAAGGAACCATCAATTTGCTCGCCCGTTGCCTTGTAACTGGTGCGAGGATCAAAGCCATCACCTGTCAAGACTGCGTTTAGCAGCTGTTCGAAATGATAGCCACGGCGTTGAAACCACAGTCTATCTGCGTCAAGTGGTGGATTGCAAAGTTCCTCGTAAAGTGACTTGATTTCACTCTGTGTCATCGTTTGATTTGTATTCCACCCAACAATTAATAGACGAAATACTTTTTCCCTTTCTTATGGGCCTTAATATATCACAATTTTTTGATTAGAAGTATTTTTTTCAATACATAACTTACCTAATTTTCGCCTTTACTATGTAATAGTAGAATATACGAAGTTCGTCTATTATTGACCAAATGACTAAGGGGGGTGAAATATACCAAGGGAAAACTATTTTGTGGTGAGTCAGAAGTTCGCTTCCTTAAGAAGTCATTCCTGTGGAAGCAGGAAACCAGTATTTTCTTTCTGGATTCCCACTTTCGTGGGAATGACATCTTAAAAAATATGTAAACGAATTAGTGATTCAGGGCACTAGGAAAATTAATATTTAACAGGGCGAGTTTTAAAATGCTTGAAAAAGGATTTTGAATAACGAGGAAGGCCTTTACAGAAAGCCTACTTTATCTCTTCCCCCTTAACCCCTTTTTCTTAAGGTGCCGAATCAGACCCCCGTCCCGGATCAAATCCTGCATAAAGGCGGGGATGGGTTTTGCAAGAAACTTCCTCTTTTGGGTAAGGTCAAAGATCCCGCAAGGACTGAGGCGTTAGGTATAAGGGGTAAACCCACTTACGACTTTCGCCTCCCGCTTTCACGGAATTTTGTATTTTATGTAGAACAGGGGTGCCCTTTGAACACCCCTGTTCTTTAGATACCACTTTGTATCTGTTAAATAAATAGGAGAAAAAAGGGGATGTTGTCAAGAGGGAAAAATTGACAAGAATCTTAGGTAAAAAAAGCTTGACAAGTTTTCCTATTTTTGGTAAACGTAAATTCAAAATTTAAACAATGATACAAAAAATATAATTTTGTTCAAAAGATTCTGATATGAAGAGCTTCGAAAAGAAAAACTTTAGACAGATTCGTTATGAGGATAAAAAAAGTCAAATACTGGAAAGCGCAGCAAGGATTTTTTCCAAAAAAGGCTTTGAAAAAGCCACGATGGAGAATGTTTCCAATGAGTTATACATGACCAAAGGAAGTTTATACTACTATATTAAAAGTAAGGAGGATATGCTATTCCAATGCCACATGAAGGCATTAGAGATAGGGAATAAAGGGTTAGAGGAAATATTAAATTCAGACTTTCCTCCCAAAATGAAATTATACAAAGCTATTATTAGACACGTTGAACTTATAACAAAAGAATTCGTCGTCGGATCTTTACGACAACAGGAGTTGCTACTTCCAAAACACATGTATGAGAAAGTAATTAAGGAAAGGGATAAATTTGAGAAAATATTTTTAAAAATTTTTAACGATGCCATACAGGAATTACATTTGAATAAAGATAATATAAAAATGAGAGCTTATACGATCTTAGGAGCCATCAACTGGATTCCACGTTGGTATTCATCCAAAGGGAAACTTTCAGCTACCCAAATTGGTGAAATGATGGCTGATTATTTCATCGGGGGGCTGGAAAGAAAGAGTTAGAATAGTTCATCGAAGCGATGTGAAATTATCAAACCGTGAACCCAGGCCCATTACATAGCGTTCCAACCTATAAACATATACATACAAAAGAGGAAGAAGAATGGACTTTGATCTCACCATCGAACAACGAATGCTGAAGGATGCTGTAAGAACCTTTGTGAATAAGGAATGCCCTAAAGAATATGCAACAGAAATCGATGAAAAAGAAGAGTTCCCTATCCATCTTTTTCCCAAAATGGCTGATTTAGGAATGTTAGCTCTCCCCTTCCCCGAAAAATATGGAGGTCTGGGAGGAAATGTTATAGATGAAGTCATCATCATCGAAGAACTCTCTAGAGGTGTAGCTGCTGCAGGGCTCACGTATTTTCTCTCTGTTTGTTTCGGAGGTAAGTCTATCGAATATTTTGGAAGCGAGGAACAGAAATCTCAGTTCTTACCGAAGCTTTGCAAAGGGGAGATAATGTTTTCGCTTGCACTTACGGAACCAGAAGGAGGCACCGATATCCTGGGTTCTCTCAGGACAACTGCAGATTCAAAAGATGGAGTTTATCTAATCAATGGACAGAAGACCTTTATTACC
Source organism: uncultured delta proteobacterium (assembly GCA_963820625.1). Lineage (GTDB taxonomy): Bacteria > Desulfobacterota > BSN033 > BSN033 > UBA1163 > CAWGAV01. The sequence goes on along the minus strand of CAWGAV010000033.1, from coordinate 34,036 downwards.
GGAGCTCATGTAGCAGATTTTCTCGTTACCCTAGTTAGGACTAATGAAAATGCACCGAGGAAAGCGGAAGGCCTCTCGGTATTTCTTGTGGACGCTAAAAGCCCAGGGATCGAGATGAATCGGCTGAAGAAATTGGGAATAAGGGCTATTGGAAGCAATGAGATCTTTTTTAGCGATGTCAAGGTTCCTGTTGAGAATTTGCTCGGTGAGCTAAATAAAGGCTGGTATCAAATCGTATCGACCTTAAATAACGAAAGGGTCGCTTTGGCGGGGCTCTGCGTAGGGTTAGCCCAAGCTGCCTTTGAAGAGGCCCTTCAATATGCAAAGAAAAGGGTGGCTTTTGGAAGGCCAATTGGACAGTTCCAAGCCATACAGCATTATCTGGCTGAAATGGTCACATCCATTGAAACCTCAAGGTTATTAGCTTACAAGGCGGCATGGCTACAATCCGTTGGGAGGGACAACGCGGTGGAGTCAGCCATGGCAAAGCTTGTGGCATCGGAAAGTGCCTTTGACGCCGCGACCAAAGGAATGCGGATCTTCGCTGGCTACGGATATACAATGGATTATCCGATACAGCGTTTATTACGAGATTCTGTTCTCTTCCTTTTTACTCCCATCACTAACGAGATGATCAAGAACTTCATTGGAGAGAGCTTGGGATTACCAAAATCTTATTGAGGATGTTCCTATTGTGACGGCCATACATAAGGAAAGCATCTTTGGATGATATTGAAGGAGTAAAAGTTGCAGGAAAAGATATTCGGTGAGAACAAGAGTATATTGGAGATAAAAAATATTCACCTGAGTTTTGGGGGTCTAAATGCTTTAAGTGGAGTAAGTGCAGAAATTAAGGAACATGAGCTTCTTGCAATCATTGGTCCTAATGGCGCTGGGAAAACCTCTCTATTTAACTGCATAACAGGGTTCTATCACCCCCAAAAAGGGGGAATATATTTTAATAGCAGAGATATTACGAAAATACCTTCTTATAAAATTGCTCAGATGGGAGTAGCAAGGACTTTTCAAAATATTGCCCTTTATAGCGGACTGAGTACTCTCGAGAATATTATGGCGGCCAGGCATATATTTATGAAAACAAATTTTTTAACTGGCGCCATATATTTCGGTTGGGCAAAACGGGAGGAGGTAGAACATAGGAGAGTTGTGGAAGAAATCATTGATTTCTTAGAAATACACCATATCAGGAAACAGATTGTTGCCAATCTTCCGTATGGTTTACGGAAGCGAGTTGATTTAGGAAGGGCTTTGGCATTGGAGCCTAAGATCTTGCTATTAGATGAGTCCATGGCAGGGATGAACATCGAAGAGAAGGAGGATATGGCCAGATTCATCATTGACATTTTCGAGACTAGAAAGATTCCCATTATACTCGTTGAGCATGATATGGATTTAGTGATGGACATAGCGGATAGGATTATCGTTTTGGATTTTGGACAAAAGATCGCAGATGGAAATCCTGACAGTATCGTGAAGAATCCAAAAGTCATCAGTGCTTATTTGGGAATTAAAGAGGTTAAATTAGCCCAGTCTTAAATACCAGGCGCGAGAAGTTATCAATGAAGCAGATTGATACATTGCCTAAGTTGTTGAAGCGGAATTATGAAACCTGGGGGGATACTCGAATTGCTATGCGTCATAAGGATCTTGGTATTTGGCAAGAATATAGTTGGAAGGACTATTACGAGAATGTGAGAAGCTTCGGGTTAGGTCTTAAGAGTTTAGGTTTTGAGCCCGGCGATAAGATTTGTATTATAGGCGATAACGAACCCGAGTGGTACTGGGCTGAACTTGCCTGCCAATCGTTACGAGGGATAGCCATTGGCATTTTCGTAGACTCTCTTCCCGAAGAGGTAAAATACATTGTTGATCACTCCGAAGCTGTTTTTGTAGTCGTTCGAGACCAGGAGCAAACCGACAAGATTATTCAAATTAGAGAAAAGGTTCCTAAAGTAAAGAAAGTCATTTATTGGGATCCAAAAGGGATGTGGAGCTATGAAGATCCTTTCGTTATGAGTTTTGATCAGGTGAAAAAGTTGGGCGAGGAATATGAGAAAGGAAACCCAGGCTTTTTTGAGAAGGAGATAGAAGAGGGGAAAGACGAAGATTTGGCAATAATTAGTTATACTTCAGGGACAACAGGCAAACCTAAAGGAGCGATGACCACTCATAAAAATCTTATAACGACTGTCAGCAATTGGTTTGAAGTCGAGCCCTGGCATTACACTGATAAGTATCTTAGTTATGTGCCTCTCGCTTGGATAGCGGAGCAACTCTTCGGAGTAACGGGTGGATTGATTTCAGGAGCCTCGATTAATTTCCCCGAAAGATCGGAGACTCTTCAAAGCGATGTAAGAGAAATAGGCCCCTCTATGATCTTATACAATTCTAGAATGTGGGAAGGTTTATGTTCAACCATTCAGACTAAGATTGAAGACGGTTCCCCATTGAAAAGGTTACTATTCAACCTCTTTCTGCCCGTAGGTTATAAAGTGGCTGACATAAAAATGTCGAAAAAGAATCCCAGCTTAATATGGAAACTTCTCTATCGACTAGCAAATGCATTGGTCTTCCATTCATTAAGGGATAAGATCGGCTTATTGCATACAAGCTCTCCTTTCACAGGAGGTGCATTGATCAGTCCTGGTGCTTTCCGCTTTTTTTGGGCAGTGGGCATTCCTTTAAGAACCATCTATGGAACCTCAGAAGCAGGGCTTTGTTGTTGCCATGTAAAAGAAGATATTAAATGTGAATCCATGGGAGTTCCTTTACCCGGAACGGGATTTAAAATAAGTGAAGCTGGAGAAATATTGTGGAGTGGAGATGGTGTATTCTTAGGTTACTACAAAGACCCAGAAAAAACCACTGAGGTCTTAATTGATGGTTGGTATCACAGCGGAGATGCAGGCTACGTTGATGAGGATGGCCACATTATTTACCTGGATAGGATGTCTGATATGAAAGAGTTGGCAAGTGGTGTCAAATATCCTCCTCAGCATATCGAGGCTCGATTGAAATTTAGCCCATATATCAAAGATGTCATTGCCGTAGGTGGGAAACCTCTTCCTTATGTCGTTGCCCTGGTCCAGATCGACTTTGATTCAGTTGGGAAATGGGCAGAACGGCAGCATATCGCTTATACAACTTTTGTCGATTTGTCTCAGAAGCCGGAAGTCTACGATCTGATAGAAAAAGAAATAATAGCTTTAAACCGTTCTTTACCAGAAACCACAAGGGTTAAGAAATTCATCTGTTTGCACAAAGAATTGGATCCCGATGAGGAGGAGTTGACGAGGACCAGGAAGTTAAGGAGAGACTTCCTCGAAAAGAAATATGGTGAACTTCTTAATGCAATTTCTGAAGGTAAAGATTCCTTTTTGGCAAAGTCGGAGGTTAAATATAGAGACGGAAGCAGGGGTGAAACGACTACTTCAGTCAAAATAAAAATATTATCATAAGTTTCTAGGGCCTATTATGGATTTTTTCTTCCAGATGGTATTGAGTGGTGTGATGTTGGGTAGCATATACTCCCTCGTAGCACTAGGATTTGTCATTATTTATAAATCTTCCGGTGTGATTAACTTCGCTCAAGGGCATCTGGTGGCTTTAGGAGCACTTATACTATGGACATTTTTAATGAAATTGGGTCTTCCCTTATGGATGGGGGGATTGTTGGCTATATTGTCAATGGCATTTTTAGGGGTGATCGTCGAACATTTGACTATACATCCTATGACAGGACAACCCCTTATGGCTGTTATTGTAATGACCATTGGTCTGGCCGCTTTTCTCGCCAGCCTGATGCCATGTGTATTTGGAGCACTGGAACAGGCATATCCATCCATTTTCCCAAAAGGCGGGATGAAGATCTGGCGACTTATTATCTCTTATGAATATTTTTGGGGCTTTCTTACAGCATTAGGGATGGTAAGTATCTTTTTGTATTTTTTCCGGTATACCAAACTTGGATTGTTGATGAGGGCTGTCGCGGATGGGCACGACAGTGCCCGCAGTTGTGGAATAAAGGTTGAGGTCATCTTCAGATGGTCATGGTCAATCGCTGCAGTCAGCGCCATGATAGGAGGATTTCTACTTGGAAATATTGTGAGTGTTTCCCCAGCTATGGCATCGATCGGCATGAGAATTTTTCCAGTAGTAATATTAGGTGGTCTCAATTCCATAACAGGATGTATTATTGCTGGGCCGATTGTAGGGGTACTCGAATTGCTGGCCGCTGGATATGGAGATCCTCTAACACGAGGTGGGGCAGGGGATGTCATGCCATATATTATTATCCTTCTCACTTTGATATTCAAACCACATGGTATATTCGGAGAGGAGGAAATAGAAAGGATCTAAGATGGACGTGAGTCGCCCTTGTGGGATTTTCGACACTACTTACTCAAGAGACATAGCGGTTGTCCCAACCAAGACGCACTGGGCATGGCTGATTGGGGGCATTACTCTGAGCTTCTTAATTCCTCCGTTTTTAAGCATTCCATGGTTGAGTTGGGTGATTGAGACATCTGTTGTGATTGTGGCTGTTCTCGGACTTTATTTTGTCACTGGGCTTTGTGGACAGATATCCATAGGCCAAGCAGGATTTATGGCGGTAGGGGCCTATAGCACAGTGATTCTCATGAATCAGTTTGCATTTTCCTACTGGTTAGCTTTACCCATTTCTGCACTCATCACTGGAATGGTTGTTCTCATATTCGGCATTCCATCCTTGAGAGTTAAAGGATTTTATCTGGCTATGGCAACCCTTTCTTCCCAATTTCTGATCATGTGGCTGATCACACACCCTCCTTTCGACCGATGGACAGGTGGAGATGATGGCCTCACCACACCTGCGCCTACCATGAAGGGGATCGTTTTCGATTCCTATCAGTCCTGGTTTTTTGTTGTGATGATCTTTATGTGGCTAATGATTTTCTTCGCTAAAAATATTGGGCGCACAAGGGTGGGGAGAGCCTTTGTGGCTATCAGAGATAGTGATCTTGCTGCTGAGGTGCTGGGTATCAATATTTTTGGATACAAGCTCACTGCCTTTTTCTTGGCTGGTATATATGCTGGAATCGCTGGATCATTATTTGCTCCTTATATTATACGATTCTCCCCAGCGAATTTTAATTTAGAGAAGTCAATATGGTATCTGGGAATGCTTATCGTGGGGGGTAGTGGGAGCGTAGTGGGAGCAATCCTCGGTGTCGTTTTCATACGTTTACTCCTGCATCTCACGACTATCTTCGGACCAAGCATTCACCCTATTCCTTTTGTGGGGCCTCTTCTGGCTAATTACCTCGGCGGACTCGTCTTTGGGTTGGTGATTATCTTCTTTTTGATATTCGAGCCCAGGGGGCTCAATCACAGGTGGGTCATTTTCAAGGCATGGTATAGGCTTCATCCATTTTCTTATTAACATTTGGGCTATTTTGATTGCCCCTAAGAAAGGAGGAAAAAGTGAAGAAAGAAAAATTTCTAAGACGCACGGTAGGTTTGATACTCGTAGGATTGTTTATGGTAGGAGGACTTATTTTTAGTGGCTTTCCAAATGCAGTGAAAGCACAAGATTTCGCGGGAGAGATCGTAATTGGTTACGATGTTGGAATAACGGGACCTTACGCCGCCACTACCTTCGTCATGTCTCAAGCCGGAGAAGATTATTGGAAGCAACATGATTACCGGATTACAGTCAAAGGTAAAAACTATAAGGTCAACTTAATGATCGTGGATAATAAAGGCGATACATCACTTGCCGTTTCTAATTTCAATAGATTTGTCGCATCAGGGGCAGTGATCGTTCGGACGGAATGGACTCCTGGAGGAGTTAATCTGATGCCGCTAGCTGAAAAAGCCAAGGTCCCTATAGTTGTTGGCGGGTTTACAAAAGGTTTATTTGTTCCGCCTAAGCAGTATGTCTATTTATGTCAACCAAGTTATCCGGGACTTCTTGCTGCTGGTGTTAAATGGTATAAGGAGAAAGTGTGGAAAGGGCCTGGAAAAATGAAATTGGGGCTTCTATTATGGGATACGGCTTATGGAAAATCATCTGACATACCCGAACTTTACAGTTACTTAAAGGATGATCTTGGCGTAGAAGTTTTGCCAACGGTCTTCTTCCCTTATGAAATAAAGGATTTCACTCCACAGCTCATGAGGGTTAAGGGAGAAGGGCCAGATCTCATCTTTCAGCAAGCCCTTGCTGGACAATATGCAATGCTGGCTAAGGACGCCCAGCGATTAGGCGTAACCCCTAAGATTCCCATAATGAGCACCCTCTGGTGTTTGAGCGAGAAATACATAGAATTAGCAGGGGATGCAGCTGAGGGAACTTACGGTATTTGGCAGTGGAACATTGCCCCGGGGGATGATAACCCCTCCAATCCCGTTGTCAAAAAACTTCGTGATGCCATGGAAAAATATCGAGGCAACCGGTATTACGATATCAACTATTTTCAAGGATGGATGGGTCAATATATAAACCAGCACATCATAGAGCTAACCATTGCAAAGTATGGTTTCCCTATCAAAGGTGAACAGGTTGCTGAATGTGCGTCCACGATGTCTCCGTGGAACTGGGGGCTTAGTAAATCCTTCTCTGGCTACGGAGGAGGGGACCGTCTTGGATGGCATGAGGGAAGAGTATTCCAAGTTCAAAAAGGGAAAGTGGTCGGTGTTAGTGAATGGGTTCCAGAACCCGCGGAATTTTTGAAGCGTGCCCCATGGGTTATAGGTAAGTGAAAAGGTTGTTGGATCATTATATGCAATGGCGGTCCTTTTGGACCGCCACTGGGTAAAAGGTGTAAGATGTTAGTTTTAAACAATATTGAGGTATTCTATAGCCATGTAATCCTTGTCCTTAAAGGGGTTTCTTTGGAGGTGCCAGAGGGTTCCATCATTGCCCTATTAGGAGGAAATGGTGCAGGCAAGTCTACCATCCTCAAGGCCATATCAGGTCTCCTCGATTCGGAACTGGGAAGGGTCACAAGTGGGAGCATTGAGTGGGATAGCGAGAGGATAGAAAATGGAAATCCAGAGAAGATTGCAAGGAAGGGCATCATTCAAGTTAAGGAAGGACGGGATATTTTTGAACATCTCACCACAGAAGAAAACCTGTTGGTTGGCGCCAATATGCGTTCTGATAAGGCTGAGATAAAGAAAGATCTTTCTATGGTCTACAATTACTTCCCAAGGCTTAAGAGTCTTCAAAACCGGATTAGTGGTTACTTATCGGGTGGCGAACAGCAAATGTTAGTGGTTGGAAGAGCTATGATGGCGCGTCCTAAACTCATGCTACTGGATGAAGCCTCCCTTGGGCTTTCCCCTATGCTGGTAGACGAGATATTCGATATTATAAAAAGGTTTAATATAGAGTCAAAGACATCCATTCTTGTAGTGGAGCAGAATGTACGTATTGCTCTTACTGTAGCTGAGTATGGTTATGTAATGGAAAATGGGCGAGTGGTCTTCGATGGTACAACTGAAAACCTGAAGGAAAATGAGGATATAAAGGAGTTTTATATGGGTCTTAGCCAATTAGGAAAGAGAAAAAGTTACCGTGAGGTAAAACATTATAAGAGAAGAAAAAGGTGGTTAGGCTGAACCTATGATATGAAAAGTTAAACCAAGATTCTACATGGAGGCAAAGCCATGAAAGAAATTCAAATTGGTTCTGGTTCAGGCTTCTGGGGAGACTTGCTGGAGCCAGCTTTGGAGATGGCCGAAAAGGGTGATGTTCAATATATAGGTTTTGATCATCTTGCTGAATTGACCATGGCGATCCTGAATCGGATGAAGACAAAAAACCCTGAATTGGGGTATATCCAGGATATTATCCCTTGGATGGAAAAGTTGTTGCCCATTACGGCACGTAAAGGGATCAAGATCATCACAAATGCCGGTGGAGCGAATCCCCTTCAAGCGGCAAAGGAAGTTAACAAGATCATCCAGGAGTTGAAATTAGGTCCGATGAAGATCGGAGTTGTCTATGGGGATGACATCCTTCCTTATATTGATGGAATTAGAGCCCAAGGGTGGAAGTTTAAGAACTTAGACACTGGTGAAGAGGATATTGAGCGAATAAGAAAAGATATTGTTGCAGCCAATGCCTATATAGGAGCCGACCTAATTATTGAGGAATTAAAGAAAGGCGCCGACTTAATCATTACGGGAAGGGTTTCAGATAATGCTCTTTATGTGGGACCCCTGATGTACGAATTTGGATGGGACTACTCAGAGAAATATATCGACCGAATTGCTGCAGCCGTGACAGTAGGACATATCATCGAATGCTCAGCCTGTGTAACGGGGGGGATGTCCAACATGTGGCAAGTTTCTGAGAGGCCATGGGAAATCGGCTTTCCTATTGCTGAGTTCTATGAAAATGGTGAGGCCGTTATAACCAAAACGCCAGGGTCAGGAGGCATAGTCAATCAATGGACAGTCAAAGAGCATTTACTTTATGAAATTATGGATCCAGCTAATTATATGATGCCTGATGGCATTGCCGACTTTACTGCTTTACAACTCATTGAGGAAGGCATGAACCGAGTAAGGGTAGTGAATATGAAAGGTAAAAAACGACCGGATACGCTAAAGGTTTGTATTGGATATCGAGACGGTTTTATAGGTGAAGGTCTGGCCTTCTTCCCTTGGCCTGATGCTTTGGAAAAAGCCAAATGGGCAGAGCAATGGGTGAGAGAACGATTCAAACGTCTTCAATTTAAATTTGAAGAGCTTAGGATTGATTATGTAGGTGTGAATATGCTTCATGGTGAAGCTGCTCCTATTGAAGATAAAGATTTTAATGAAGTGGGGCTTCGAATTGCTGCCAAAACAAAGACCAGGGAAGAGGCCGAAGTGGTTCGTCGAGAGGCGACGCATTTATGGACTATGGGGCCCATCGGGGTTAGTTTTGGTATCCCGTTGGACGTTCGACCAGTGGTTGCCTTATGGCCCTCACTCGTTCCAAGAGAGGCTGTAAGAGTTGAGAGTCATATCATGGAGGTCAATGAATAAAATGGTAAACGTACAGCTTAAAGAATTAGTATTTGCAAGGTCAGGGGATAAAGGAGATGTCAGTAATATTGGTCTTATGGCCAAGAGCAAAAATATATACGATTTTCTATTGAAGACCGTCACTCCTGAAAGGGTCAAAGAGCATTTCAAAGGCATGATCAAGGGTGGGGTTGAGATCTATCCGATGCCCAACATTGAGAGCTTGGAGATCATTCTAAGACGAGCTCTCGGTGGAGGTGCCACCTGTACCCTTAGATTTGACCAGACAGGAAAGTCAATGGGCCAAGCCTTGCTGAGGATGGAAGTTCAGGCGGATGAAGCATTACTTAAAGAGGCTAAAACTGCAGATAGGGAGATTATTAGACATTACTCAACGATAAACGTTCCAAATGGACAACCGGTCAAACGGTGATCCAAGAAAAGGGAATTTTGATGGCTGTAAAATATGATATGATCGTGATTGGGGAAGGTTTGGGTTGAATCTCAGAGGCTGCTTTAACTGACACACTCTGTTCACAAAACGTTAATGGTAGAGAAATAGGAGCGGATTGAAGAAAGGTTTTCCACCATTGAATACAGAGGATATATACTCCCTACTAATGCTATAGGCATTGATATAGGAGTATCAGTGGAGTAGGTCTTCAGGGGAGCAGGAGTGCTTTTTGAAATGACTTCCGTGCCTCAACTTTACTATTTGATTGAAGGGAAAGTTTATGAGATGCCTAACATAGATGCCTTTCAAGTAGTTCTTTACTGGGTTTAGGAGGAGCTACACGGACCCTTCGACTTGATCAAACTGAAAAGTAGCAGTGCGTTATTAGGAATGGAAATAGAGGTGGATGAAGAAGCACTTAAAAAAAACGAGGGCAACCGAGAAGGAGATATACGAAAGGTATTCAAGCGGAGAGGAGAAGTTTAGATGCTTTTTAAAAATATCCTTTATGAGGTTAAAGAGAATATTGCTAAGATCACCTTGAATCAACCGGAGAAGAGGAATCCCCTCAGCGGTCAAACTTTGAAGGAGATAATAGAAACACTGGAGAAGTCCAAGGATAATAATGAAGTAAGGGTGATTGTGATTACTGGTGCTGGAGATAAAGTCTTTTGTGCTGGAGCCGACATCAACGAATTCAGGGGGAACACCGTTTTGGAAAATCGGGAACAATATGGCCTCTATGCTAAGTTATGTCTCGCTTTTCCTTCCTTGGGAAAGCCCAGTATCGCGGCTGTAAATGGTCTGGCTTTAGCAGGGGGGTGTGGACTGGCCATTTATCCTGACATTACCTTTGCCTCAGAGAATGCGAAGTTCGGTGTACCAGAGATAAACGTTGGTATTTGGTCTATGATGGTATCCGCTAGCCTTCTGAGAACTGTTGGGAGAAAGAAGGCATTAGAGTTGATGTGCACGGGAGAGATGATCGATGCTTATGAGGCCCAGCGGATCGGGTTGGTCAACAGAGTCGTGCCAGCTGACCAACTTGAGAGTACTGTGATGGACTTGGCAGAGAAATTTAAGGACAAAAGTCCTGCTATTATGAAGCTTGGGCTTGACGCTTTTTATAACATGGCAGATATGGATTTTTCAAAGGCTGTAATGTATTTGCGGGAAATGGTCGCTCTCCTCTTGAATACAGAGGATTCCCAAGAAGGGGTCATGGCCTTTCTTGAGAAAAGAAAACCCCAATGGAAGGGAAAGTAAAAAAATCTTTCGATTTGTGGAGGTTATAAAATGGATGGAAAAATCTTCACCATTAATTCAGTATTATCGGGCACATTTTATAGACGTCCTTCTCCTGATGAGCCAACTTATGTGAACGAGGGTGATACAGTTAAACCTGGTCAGGTAATATGTATTGTTGAGTCGATGAAAATTTTTAACGAAGTGAGAGTAGAAAGAAGAGGCGTTATTCGCAAAATTTTGATTGAAGATGAAGACTCAGTATTGATTCGTCAACCCATGTTTGAAGTAGAGGCAATATAGGGTGTGGGGATAGAGGATGTTTCGAAAGATTCTCATTGCCAATAGAGGTGAGATTGCCTTGAGGGTAATTCGAACCTGCAAGGAAATGGGTATTAGAACAGTCATCGTTTATTCCGACGCGGATCAGAATTCCCTTCCAGTCAAATATGCAGATGAAGCCCTTTCCCTCGGCCCCCCTTTAGCACGAAAAAGTTATTTGTTTGTAGAAAAGATAATCGACATTGCAGTTAAAACTAATTCACAAGCTATTCACCCAGGGTATGGTTTTCTAGCTGAAAATGCATCCTTTGCAGAGGCTTGTAAAAATAATGGCCTGATCTTTATCGGTCCTTCTGCAGAGACGCATCGATTGACTGGAGAAAAGATCACTTCCAGAAAAATCGCTAAGGAAGCGGGGATTCCTGTGACCCCTGGTAGTTACGGGGCCATTTCTTCTCTTGAAGAAGCTCTCTGTGTCGTAAAGGAAATTGGATACCCAGTGATTGTTAAGGCATCCGGTGGCGGCGGAGGAAGGGGAATGAAGTTGGCCGATAGTGAGGAAGAATTAGGTCATGCTTTACGCACAGCTCGCGGGGAAGCTGCGGCAGCTTTTAAAAATCCTGAGCTTTATATTGAAAAGTATGTGAAGGAGCCACGCCATATTGAGTTTCAAATCCTTGGGGATCAATTTGGCAATTATGTCCATTTAGGAGAGAGGGAGTGCTCTATTCAAAAGAGATACCAAAAATTAGTCGAAGAATCACCCTCCCCTTTTGTGGATGATACTTTAAGAAAGAAAATGGCCGAGGCCGCTATTAAGGTTATGCGCTCTGTAGGATATGTTAATGCGGGAACAGTAGAGTTTCTTGCGGACGCAAACAAATATTTTTATTTCAACGAGATTAATTCGCGTCTTCAGGTGGAACATCCGGTTACAGAAATGGTAACAGGCATAGACTTGGTGAGACAACAAATTATTATTGCAGCAGGAGGTAAGATAGAGTTCAACCAGGAGCAAGTCTGCCAAAATGGTTGGGCAATAGAATGTCGGATCAATGCCGAGGATCCAGATAACGGCTTTACTCCCTTCCCTGGAATTGTTACCCAAATAATCATCCCTGGGGGGTTTGGTGTTCGAGTTGACACGCATTTATATCCAAATTACGAGGTTCCTCCATTTTATGACTCTTTAGTGGGAAAGCTAATTGTGTGGGGGAAAGATCGTGCGGAGACCATTGCGAGGATGAAAAGAGCCTTGAGCGAGTTTTACATCGAAGGTGTAAAAACGACAATACCCTTTCACCAGAAGGTTATGCAGGATGAAGATTTTATTAAGGGAGATTTTAACACCCATTTTCTTGAAAAGTTCGAAAAGGGAAGGAGTTGAAAATGATGGAGGAGAAGAAGGAAGAAAAGAGATATTCGATTGACGCAACAAGAGAGGCTGTGGAGGAGAAGAAGAAAGCAGCAAAGGGAAGGGGTATTACCTTTAGACCATACATAGAAGACATGAGGACACGTCTTGCTAAAGTGGAAGAGAAAAAAGCCCAAATCAAATTGCCTGCCAATGAGAGACTTTTACAGAGACTTCGCTCTATGGGTAAATGGACCGCCCGAGAAAGGATTGACGGTCTATTTGATAAGGGGACCTTCACGGAAATGAGCATGTTTGCTCAAAGCCAAATCAAAGAGATGGGAATGGACAAATATGCGACCCCCGCCGATGGGGTGGTCTGTGGATTTGGGAAAGTGGGCGGGAGGCTAGTTTGTGCTTATGCGACAGACTTCACAGTCTTGGCCGGCTCAACAGGTGAAGGTCATGCTGTAAAAGTCAAAAATATTACCCGAATGGCTGGGGAGATGAGGGTACCTATGATAGCCTTCATCGATTCAGCAGGAGCTAGACTAAATGAGGCGCAACCCTGTCTTAGGGCTTACTTCGAAATCTATTGGCTTCAAAGTATTTATTCTGGAGTTATCCCTCAGATCTCGATTGTATGCGGAGGCTGTGCTGCCGGTCAGGCTTATAGTCCATTGCTTACCGATTTTATTATTATGACAAGAAATGCAGCAAGCATGTGGCTAGGGGGGCCTCGCGCAACAGCGGCTATAACCGCAGCGGAGGATATCAGTGAAACTGGTGGGGCTGATTATCATATGAGATTTAGTGGTCAATGCCATTTTGCAGTAAATGATGATAAAGAAGCCATTGAATGTGCAAAAACGCTTCTACGTTACCTGCCCTCTCACTGTGAAGAGTCTCCACCATATGTGACACCGAAGGACAATCCCCAGCGTCAGGAAGAGAGGTTATTGAATATTCTTCCCGCTGATCCAAGAAGATCATATGATATGCACGAGATCATCGAGCTAATTGTTGATGGTGGGGAATTTTTTGAGATTCAAAAGGATTTTGCAAAAAATTCAATTGTGGGATTTTGTCGTTTTGATGGGTTATCTTGTGGGCTAATAGCAGGCAATCCTGCATACATTGCTGGCTGCATGGAACCCGACTCTTGTGATAAATATACTCGCTTCATTACTTTTTGTGACTGTTTCAATATTCCACTTATTTATCTCATTGATATGCCCGCACTTTTAGTTGGAGACGACTGGGAAAGGAAAGGAATAATACGGCATGGAACAAAGTTACTCCATACAACCAATAGCCTCACTGTTCCACGAATATCGATCGTGGTTCGTAAAGCCTATGGTGGAACACTACCTATTTTCTGCGCAAAACCATTTTCAGCAGATTTTGTTTATGTATGGCCTACTGGTGAACTTTGTCCTATGGGTGCAGACGGGGCAGTGGCAATTATTTATGATAAAGACATTAAATCATTGCCAACAAGTGAGGAGCGATTGGATTTTGCTGAGAAGAAGAAAAAGGAATACTTCGATCTATATGTAGATCCTCTTCAGACAGGGATGAACATGCGATACGATCTCTTTGATGATGTCATAGATCCTAGGTGTACTAGAGAAGTGATTATTAACGCCTTAAAATTGGCTCAAAATAAGACCCCTCTGGTCCCACTGCCTAGAAAAAAACACGGAAACCGACCGGTATAGAAAGAGATCTAGGGGAATATTTCAATTTATCCCCTTAAGAAGGGATATTGATAAAGAAGCCAAAAAATAAATATATCCTTATTAATAACCTGCATTTACACTACCTGGAGTGGGTAAGCCATAATTCTCGCACTATAATTCTTCTTCATGGAACTGGTGATAATGCACATATGTGGGATTATTTTGCTTCTTGCGCTTCGAACTTTTTAAGAATAATAGCTTTGGATCAGAGAGGCCATGGGGATAGCGACTGGGTCACTCCGCCTGCTTACAGCTGTAACGATTATGTCAACGATCTTGCCATGCTGGTTGAAGCCCTTCAGTTAACCGAGTTTATTATATTGGGCCACTCGATGGGGGGCCTGCATGCTATAAAATATGCATCCATGAGACCTGACAAAATTATGGGACTTATTCATGTTGATATCGAACCATGTCCACCGTCTTGGAATAAAAAATACCTTCGCAGACTCTTTGAGACTTTGCCATCTTTTTATAATTCGATTCAAGATTTTGTAAATCAACTTCAGGAAAACAGCCCATACGCTAATAAAGAAATGCTCTGTTACTTAGCTCATTATGCCCTAAAGAAGAAAGAGGATGGTAAATTCTATTCTAAATTTGATCGAGAGTGTCTTAATTGTTTTGATCAATACGATTTACGCCCCTATTTAGCAGATATTAGATGTCCAACACTTATTATCCGGGGAGAAGAAAGTCAAGTCATGAGACGGGAAAAAGCACAGGAAATGAGTCATGCTATCTTGAACAGCAGACTTGTTGAGATACCATGGGCAACCCATCCGGTGCACACTGATAATCCTTTAAAATTTCAGCAGGTAGTATTGGATTTCCTACATGATTGGAGCCTGATTGAGGGGAATAGCGGATATTTAAATCAATCAAATAGGGGGTAACCTGATGGAAGAGGGAAAATTCTGGAATGAAGAAAAGGAAACTTTACCTCTACCAAAGCTGCGAAAACTGCAAAACGAAGGACTGCAAAATGCAGTAGATTGGGCTTATAAGAAAGCAAAGTTTTATCGAAACTTATTTGATCAAGCAGGAGTGAAGCCAAAGGATATACTAACGATTGAAGACATCACTAAGCTTCCTTTCACCACAGACATAGAAATAGCCACAGATATCCCTCTCAAGGACAGGCTTGCTATCCCCGAGGAAAAAATCAAGATGTATCACTCTACCTCTGGAACGGTCGGCGCAGTTGTCCCTATTCCATTTAGCAAAAAAGATATGGAAGCGTTTCTTAAAGATGGAGAAGCGCGAGGGCGTTGGACAATGGGCGTAAGACCTTGGGATGTAGTACAGATCCTCACCCGATTCGACTGTTGCTTTCTAGGCTATAGGGAACTCAAGGCTTCTTTCGTCTTACTATCAGCGGGAAGATATAACACAGATCACCAAATCAGACTGACCAAGGAGGCTGGAGTTACAGTGATTGAACATATGCCCTCCTTACTTCTCCGCTACTTTGAGAGAATGGAGCAGATGGGAATCGATATTAAAGGCACGAAGCTCCGGATGGTAAGTGGGGTAGGTGAAGGGTGGGCTGAATCTTATAAAAAAAGGATCGAGGAGAAATATGGGATACCTTTTATGACGCTTTACGGTGCTGTGGAAACGGCTCCTTTCTTTGCAGCCGAGTGTGAGGCTAGAAAAGGAATGCACATCAACGCTGACTTAGGTATCTTAGAGGTAGTTGATCCTGAAACTGGTAAGCCTCTATCCGATGGCGAGGAAGGAGAATTAGTTGTTACAATGTTCCAGAGAGAGGCCATGCCTCTTATTAGGTATAAAATAGGGGATGTGGGCTGTATTCTTCCTTACAAACCTTGTTCGTGCGGCCGCACTATGCCTAGGATGTCTTATGTCAAAGGACGTGTTTCACAGATCATTAAGATCAGGGGGAAGAACATTTTACCCATCGATGTAGAAGAAGTTGTAGCTGATTTCGAAGACCTCGAGAATGAGTTCCGGATTATTTGCCAAGAACCCGAGATGGAGACCCTAAAATTAAGAATAGAACATAAGAGCGAGGTTAAGCAATTGAGGGCTCTTAGAGAGAAAGTTGAAGAGAAATTGTTTCAAAAATTGGGTATAAATGGCGAAGTAGATCTGGTGCCTAAAGGTACCTTGGAACGCGTCACATTTAAAGCTCAAAGAATAGAGAAATTATACTAAAGTAAGTGAAATCGCCGTGAGGAAAAGGCACATGGTCCTCTAAACGTTTTGCGAAAATTTTCTTGAGAAAAGGAACCTATCTTTAGATGGAAGCGAGGGAATAAAATGAGCAGAGAGGTAGTGATAGCAAGTGCAGCAAGGACAGCGATCGGAAGGATAAATGGGGCTTTGTCCGATGTAAACGTCTCGGAATTGGGCACTACGGCTATTAAGGAGGCTATCAACAGGGCAAATGTCAAGTCTCATCAGGTTGAAGAAGTCATCATGGGAACCATGTACTATACAGGTGACTTGCCATCGAATGCAGCAAGGGCCCTGGCCATTAGGGCAGGGGTTCCTTTAGAAGTTCCCGCCTTTACTGTTAGCAAACATTGCGGTGCCAGTATGAGAGCCGTAACGCTCGCGGCTCAGATCATTAAAGCCCATGAGGCAGACATCATTGTGGCAGGGGGAATAGAAAGCATGTCCCGAGCTGCTTATATCCTTAAAAATGCACGCAGAGGATACCGTTTAGGACATGGTATCTTAATCGATCCTTTGGTTCAAAGAGGCGATACAAGAGAGCTCCGTTACGATCCTACCTGTGAGCTGGGAATGGGGGAAACAGCAGAAAAATTGGCTTCCATCTATAAGATACCAAGAGAGAAGCAAGATTTGTTCGCTTTGAAAAGCCAGCAGAAGGCTGAAAGGGCTATCAAATCTGGAAAGTTCAAGGAGGAGATTGTTCCAATCGAAATTCCCAAGGGGAAGGGGGAGACTATGGTATTTGATACGGATGAAGGTCCCCGGTTCGGCTGTAAGATAGAGGATCTTACAAAGCTCAGTCCAGTTTTCAAGAAAGATGGAACAGTGACTGCAGGAAATGCCTGTGGCATGAATGATGCGGGTGTGGCATTGGTGATTATGGCCAAAGAGAAGGCATTATCTATAGGCATCACCCCATTAGCAACAATAAAATCCTATGCTGCTGTAGGACTCGACCCTACCATCATGGGTCTCGGGCCTGTCTATGCAACTCGAAAGGCTTTGGGAAAGATCGGATTTTCTCTGAAGAATATGGATATTATTGAACTTAACGAAGCCTTTGCAGCCCAAGTATTATCAGTCTTTGAGGAAATGCCTGAATTCAAAGAGGATGAAGATAGGGTTAATCCCAATGGGGGTGCGATTGCATTTGGTCACCCAATCTCTGCGACAGGTGGCATAATCTTAACTAAGCTCCTCTATGAAATGAAAAGGGAGAATTTAAGATATGGTCTGGCCACAATGTGTATCGGAGGAGGTCAAGGAATAGCCTTGGTCGTGGAAAATGCGAGATAGAACGAGAGCAAGGCTTTAATCTCTTCAGAGGGAGTACGATTATGGAATTCAGCACCATCCAAGTTATCGAGAGGCCTGAACGAGTTGGGATCATTACTTTAAACCGGCCTGAAATGCGTAACGCAATCTCTATCAAGATGCGGTATGAGATATTGGCATGTTTGAACCTTTTGAGAAATTCTTCCGAAGTTCGAGTGGTAGTCTTTACTGGGGCGGGTTCTGCTTTCAGTGCAGGCTTTGACTTAAATGAGTTCGATTGCCCAGAACTGTTTAATGAGATTCTTCAATCTTCCTCCAAGTACCATAGAGAAGTCTGGAATTTTCCGAAACCTACAGTTGCTGCAGTGAACGGTCCTGCAATGGCCGGGGGTTTCGATCTGGCAACACTTTGTGATATTAGGATCTGTTCCGAATCTGCTTACTTTGGACATCCAGAGATAAAATTTGGCGTTCCTCCTCTATTCACTCCTCTTAGATGGATTGTAGGAGATGGATTAGCAAGAGACTTATGTCTGACGGGGAGGAGAATTGACGCCAAAGAAGCACATCGCATCGGCTTGGTGAGCGAGATGGTGGATGGAAACAGATTATTGGATCGGTCGGTTCAGATAGGGACAGACATTATGGAGGCATCTTTAGAAGCACTTCAGTATACTAAAAGTTATCTTATAGGCAATACTGGTCATGGGTTTGAAGAATCTTTCCGTGTCGAACATGATAAAGCATTTCAAGAGTTTCTTCAGAAAAGAAAAACTGAGAAGTTCAAGGAGAAGTGAAGATCATCGATCTCAGGGAAAAAGAAAGGGGCGACCATGTTCTTTGAACTGACTGAGGGACAGAAGGAATTTCAGAAAAGAGTCCGGAAGATTTATGAGAGAGAGGTAATCCCCTTAGTCGAGGAGTATGAGAAGAAGGAGACCTTTCCTACTCCCCTTTTCCGTACCCTAGGAGCAGAGGGACTCCTTTGTCTCCGATGCCCCAAGGAATACGGTGGTCCTGGCTTGGACAAAGTTTCGGAGTGTATCGCGGTGGAGGAATTAAACCGGATCTGTGCGGGCATAGGTGCATGCATCATGGTGCAAGGAGGTTTAGCGACAGATCCCCTTCTCCGGTATGGTTCTGAAGATCTGAAGCAGAGATACTTACCTCCAGCCGCTCGAGGAGAAAAGATCGGTGCTTTTGGATTGACCGAACCGGATGCGGGTATCGGATGCCTCTGGAATTAGGACAACTGCTACTAAAGAAGGGAGTGGATACCGGCTCAATGGTTCAAAGACCTTCATCACTAATGGGACGATCTGTGACTTTGTGACAGTTGCCGCCTGTACCAATCCCGAGAAAAGAGGGACAGGGATCAATCTCTTCGTTGTCAATTGTGAGGACTCAGGATTTTCTGTAATAAAACTCTTCGTTGTCAATTGTGAGGACTCAGGATTTTCTGTAATAAAAAAATTGAAAAAACTCGGAAACCATACTTCTGATACAGCCGAATTGGCATTTGATAACTGTTATGTTCCAAAAGAGAGGATGATCGGAGAACAGGAGGGGGGAGGATTGGGACAGTTGGAAGAGACCCTCAAGTCGGGAAGACTTACCTATGGAGGCAGAAGTACAGGCGTGGGCCAGGCGACATTCGACATCATCCTCTCATACATCAAGAGGAGCCAAAGACACGGCCAACCTCTGGAAAGGTCACAGGCCATTCGATTTGTTATGGCTGAGATGGCGATGTCGATTGAGGTGATGAGGTATGTGACCTACCGAGGAGCATGGCTTTATGATCAGGGTATGGCTTCGATGAAGGACGCCTCGGTCGTGAAACTCTTCTGCACCGAGTCGATCCAGAAGATTGTTCAGAAGGCGATGGCTATTCAAAAGAATATGGGTCTGATGATGGAGAATCCTGTTCAGAGATTTCTGCGGGATGCTAGACTGTTTAAGATTCCAGAGGGAACTTCTGAAATCCAACACTTAGTCATCGCAAGGGAATTGGGGATTTAGGAGGAGGAGAATGGATTTTGAATTATCCGATGAACAGAAGGATATCCAAAAAGCAGCGATGGGGTTTGCCCAAGGGGAGTTCGATCCGGATCTAGCCTTAGAACTGGATCAGACAGGACAATTTCCAGAGTCGATATGGAAAAAGGCCTGTCAGTTGGGCTTCATTGGGATTCATTACCCTGAAGAGTTTGGCGGTCAGGGATTAGGCCTCTTTGAGAATGTTCTTATCACCGAAGCATTCTGTAAGGTCGAATCTGGAATTGGAAGCAGCCTGAGTAGCGTAGATATTGGATCAGAGGTCATTCTAAAGTTCGGTTTCCAAGAGCAGAAGAAGCAGCTTCTCACCCCCCTGACAAAGGGAGAGAAACGAATGAGCATCGCCTTTGCTGAATCGGAAGATGGGAAAGACCTCTCTTCCATCTCAACGATTGCAGAGATGAGTGGTAAAGGATACCTCATTCGTGGGGGAAAAAGATTCGTGCTAAATGTCTCTTTAGCAGAGACCTTCGTCCTGCTCTGTAAGGAGCCAATACAAGGGTGGATCACATTGGTTGTGGAAAGGGAAAAGGACGGTATCGAAGTTCTTCCGATTGAAAAGATGGGGTTAAGGATGATCCCTTTTGGAGATCTTCACTTCAAAGAGGTTCGGGTGCCTCTTGAAAGCCGGATAGGACGTGAAGGTGAAGGGATCACGCATATTAACCACTGTCATCAGGTGATGGGGCTCAGAAGCGTCGCTCAGGCCTTAGGTACAACCCAAGGGGCTTTTGACCGAGCCATGCAATACGCTAAGCAGAGGGAGCAATTCGGCAGAAAACTTTCACAATTTCAAATTATACGACATAAACTGGCTGATATGGCAGTAAGTATTGAAGTGGGCCGTTGGCTCACCTATAAGGTCGCTACAGAGTATGACCAGGGGAAGGTTGATGTCGGATCTCTCCTCATCGCTCAATTAGAGCTCGGTAGACGACTGGTCGGTGTGGTTGATGAGGCCTTGCAGATTTTTGGAGGCTATGGTTACATAGCAGAGCAGGCAATTGAACACTATTTCCGAGATGCGTGGGCCATCGGTGTGGAATTGGGGACAGAGGAAGAGCAGAAGGATATGATCGCTGAAAAGATATTGGGGACTGATTTAACAAAAAAATAAAGGTCATTTCTTCTGCTCATTTAACCGCGGAAGCTATATCATCAAAACTTACTTCAAAACAGTTCATTGTATTAAATAGCTTCGCTTAATCATTTCTTCTTTAACCCCTTTTTTCGAAGATGTCGGATCAAACCTCCGTCCCGGATCAAATCCTGCATAAAGGCTGGGATGGGTTTTGCAAAAAACTTCGTTTTTTGTGTGAGGTCGAAGATCTCGCCAGTGGTGAGGTTCACTCGAACTCGATCCCCTTCCTGGATGGCCTCGGAAGCCTCTGAGGACTCTAAAAGGGGAAGGCCGAGATTGAGTCCATTTCGGTAAAAGATCCTTCCAAAACTTTTTGCGATAATACAGGAGATCCCCACTGCCTTCAAGGCAAGGGGCGCATGTTCCCGGGATGACCCACAACCGAAATTCTTTTCAGCCAAAAGAATGTCACCTTTTCTGACTTTCTGAGAAAATTCAGGCCGTTCATCCTCCATCACATGTTTTGCCAGTTCCTTGGCATCAGACTGATTCAGGTAACGGGCCGGGATGATGGCATCCGTATCGACATCTGACCCAAATTTCCAGATTCTTCCTTCAATCTTCATCGTATTTTCCTAACCCAAAACTTTCCCCTCCCTTGGCGGGAGGGGATGAAGGGGAGGGGGAAATTGAACCTTTTATTCACCCCCACCCCTACCCTCCCCCGTCGAAGGGGGAGGGGAATATAATTTTGTCTTCCATCAACTCGACTTCCTTGAACTCTTTAGGCTTACGACTTCTTCAGGATGGCAGATCCTTCCTTGGACGGCACTGGCGGCCGCCACTGCCGGACTGGAGAGATAGACCTCGCTTTGGGCGTGCCCCATCCTTCCTCGAAAATTACGATTCGTGGTGGCTAATGCCCTTTCCCCTCCGGCCAAAACGCCCATATGCCCTCCCAGACAGGGACCGCAGGTGGGGGGACTGATGACAGCGCCTGCCGAAAGAAATATTTCGAAGAGCCCTTCCTTCAATGCCTGATGGTAAATCTCCTGAGTGGCAGGAATGATGATGAGACGCAAGGAAGGAGCGGTCTTTTTTCCCTTTAATATCTTGGCGGCCACACGAAGATCATCGAGATGACCATTGGTGCAAGAGCCGATGATGACCTGATCGATCTCGATCTTTCCAATCTCTCTGACATCCTTCACATTCGATGGGATGTGGGGAAGTGCGACTTGTGGAAAAATTTTTGAGACATTATATTCTCGCACCTCTGCATAGTTTGCCTCTCGATCACTTCGATAAATTCGATAGGGTCTCTTGGCTCTGGGTTTGATGAACCGAAGAGTGATTTCATCCGGTTCCATGATTCCATTCTTTGCCCCGGCCTCAATGGCCATATTGGCCATTGTGAATCGGCTTGCCATGGAAAGCTTTTGGATGGCCTCTCCACAAAACTCCATTGCCTGATAGAGGGCTCCATCGACACCGATGTCACCGATGGTGAAAAGGATTAAGTCCTTTCCGGAAACCCAGGGATTGATTTTCCCATAATAGATGAGTTTGAAACTCTCCGGAACCTTAAACCAGAGCTTCCCCGTTGCCATGGCCGCAGCAAGGTCTGTGCTACCGACGCCAGTGGAAAAGGCACCGAGGGCTCCATAGGTGCAGGTATGACTGTCAGCGCCGATGACTACCTCTCCGGGAAGGACCAACCCTTTTTCCGGGAGCAGGGCATGTTCGATCCCACATTCTCCAATTTCAAAAAAATGAGTGAGGCGTTGGACCTTTGCAAACTCCCTGAGGATCTTACATTGTTCTGCAGAGAGAATGTCCTTCGCTGGTGTGAAATGATCAGGAACCAAGGCAACCCGATCCCGATGAAACACCTTTTTTGCGCCAATCTCTTTGAAGGCTTTGATGGCAAGAGGTGCGGTGATATCGTTGCCCAGGGCCAGGTCAATCCGGACATTGAGAAGTTCACCGGGGGAGACTCTTTTTTTTCCTGCATGAGAAGCCAGGATCTTTTCCGTGATCGTCATCGGATGTTTCGTTTTCATATTCTTCTATCTTATATGAAGCATGGGGCATAGAGCATAGGGCAAGGAGTAAAAGTTCTTAACACTTTGCGCTTAGCGCCATGCGGTTTGCGGCTCACATTCCCACCAACTTCTGTTTTCTGAACTCCATCTTATTGAGGGCGTTGATATAGGCCTTGGCACTGGCAACGATCACATCCGTGTCAGCTCCCTGACCGATTACGGTTTGACCCTTTTCCTCCAGTTTGACCGTCACCTCTCCTTGAGCCTCTGTTCCAATGGTAATGGCGTTGATGGCAAACTGTAAGAGCTTTGACTTGGTCCGTGTGATCTTCTTGATCGTTTTGAAGGTGGCATCCACAGGCCCATCGCCAAAGCCTGCCTCCTGCATGAGTTGACCGTCCACCTCCATCTGAACCGTGGCCGTGGGGACGGTGACATTTCCGGCAACGACATTGATATAGACCAATTTAAAACGGCGAGGCATTCGGAGAATTTCCTCCACGACGATCGACTCAATATCCTCATCATAGATATCGCGTTTTTTATCAGCGAGTTGTTTGAATTGTCTGAAGGCAAGCTCCAGGTCTGCCCCAGAGAGACGATATCCCAAATCTTTCAACCTCTCCCTGAAGGCATGACGTCCGGAGAGTTTCCCAAGTACGAGAGAACTTTTTGAGATCCCCACCGATTCAGGTGTCATGATTTCATAAGTCAGTTTCTCTTTCAGGATGCCATCCTGATGGATCCCCGATTCGTGGGCAAAGGCATTGGCTCCTACGACTGCTTTGTTGGGCTGGACAACCATGCCGGTAATCTTCGAGACCAGACGGCTTGTAGCAAAGAGATGCTTGGGAAAGACCCGGGTGTGAAAGGGGAGCAAGTCCTTCCGGGTACGAATGGCCATGACCACCTCTTCAAGGGAGGCATTGCCCGCCCTCTCACCAATTCCATTGATCGTACACTCCACCTGTCTGGCACCATTCTGGATAGCAGCAATGGAGTTCGCGACCGCCAGACCAAGATCATTATGACAGTGGACACTCAACGTTGCTTTCTCTATTCCCCTGACCTTCTGCCTGAGGGTTCGAATGAGGGCCCCGAACTCTGAAGGAATGGCATAGCCGACAGTGTCCGGGATGTTGATCGTGGTTGCCCCTGACTGGACGGCCGCTTCCATGACCGCTGAGAGGAAGTCGATATCGCTTCGGGTGGCATCCATGGCTGAGAATTCGATATTGGAAGTGTAACGCCTTGCTCTTGCCACAGAGCGTGTAGCCATCCTGATTACTTCATCTTTCGATATCTTGAGCTGGTGTTGGAGATGGATGTCGGAGGTCGAGACGAATATGTGGAGCCTGGGAGACTTAGCTCCCTTCACTGCCTCCCAAGCGCGATCGACATCTTTAGGATTCGTGCGGGCCAATGCCGCCACTTCTGACCGTTTAATGGTACGCGAAATGGTTTTGACCGCCTCGAAGTCTCCCTCTGAAGAGATGGGAAAACCGGCTTCGATGATGTCGACATTCAATTTTTCCAATTGCTCAGCAATCCTCACCTTTTCGGCGATGTTCATGGTCGCCCCGGGGGATTGCTCTCCATCGCGTAAAGTGGTATCAAATATTTTAACGAGTCTAATCATCCCTACTCTTCTCCTTAATTCATAACTCTTAACTCAAAATATCTCCATCACCCTTTGATAAAATTCTTTTTCCTCCCATATCTTCACTTCAATGCGAAGAGCTCGAATGGGAAGGCGATCAATATTTAATTTCTTTAATTTTACCATATCCTTCTCTGTTGTGACAATGCAATCGACTCTCTTACTTTTCTCTTCTACGGAAGATAAATCTTTATTGGTGTAAAGATGGTGATCGGGGAAGGTCGCTTCTTTAACAATCTTCATTCCGGACTTCCTTAGCATGGAAGAGAAGGATTGGGGGTCAGCGACCCCGGAAAGAGCGAGTATTTTCTTTCCCTTCAAAGAATAAACCTCTTCTTGCTCCTCCCTAGGGCCCACCAGACTCACCGGTTCGTAATGGCAGTGAAACACCTGTGCTGAGGGATGAATTTCATGAATTTTTTTCTCCAAAGGTTGATAGCCCTCAGGATCCTCCACTTTCGTGAGAAGGAAGAGATCGGCCCTGCGAAGTTGAGATAAAGGTTCCCTTAGAATCCCTCTCGGCAGAAGGGTATCGTCTCCAAAACCGATGTGTGAGTCGATGAGCAGGATATTGATATCTCGATAGAGGGGAAGATGCTGATAGCCATCGTCCAGTAACAACCCTTTGACACCAAATCGTTGAAGAGCGATCCGACCATTTACGAATCGATCCTTCCCAACCAGGACGGGGATGCCCTTGCAAGCCTGAGCCATCAGGAAGGGTTCATCCCCCGATTCCTCGGGCGAGAGAAAGATGGTCTTGCCATCGCTCACTACCGGTTCAGAGATCTCTGTTCCTTTATACCCTCTACTCAGAATGGCTACAGAAATTCCCCTTTCCATCAACCCTTTTGCTAAAGCCATCACCAAAGGAGTCTTACCTGTTCCGCCCACCGTGATGTTCCCTACGCTGATGACCGGGCAGGGGAGAGTCTTTGTTTTCAATAATTCATGGGAATAGAGGAAAGATCTTACACGAACACCCCCTCCATAAGACAAAGAAAGGAGGTAAAGAGGAGAGAGAAGTATTCTCTCCCCAAGGGATTTCTCTTTTTGATAAAGGAATCGGTCGATCCGCAAACTCATTTCTAATTAGTTTCGGGTTTCAGGTTTCGAGTTTAAAGTTCTTAACTTGAAACGTTAAACTTGCAACTTGAAACTCAGGTTTCCTTTTTGAGGAAGGGTCGAATCTCCTGAAACATTCTTTCTGTTGCCCCTTGATGCTTCTGAAGAAATTGATAGCCTTTCTCTCCCATCTCTTTGCGTGCCACCTCGTCAAAAAGGAGGTGTTTCAATTGAGAAAAGAGTTCTTCTTTCCCAGACACCTGGATCGCTCCTCCTGCCTCAATCAGACGGCTTGAGATTTCCAAGAAATTAAACATATAAGGACCAAAGAGGACACACTTTTTGAAAAATAAAGGCTCAAGGGGGTTGTGGCCTCCTATTGGGACAAGACTTCCACCCACAAAGACCAATGTACCGAGACTGTAAATGCCCATCAATTCACCCATCGTATCGAGGAGGATCACCTCAGGGTGTTCTTGATCAGATCGGCCTGCAGCCAGTGGAATGGAAGTTTTCCTCAACCACGATAGAGGCTCTTTTTTTAAGGCCTTCTCCACTTCCTCCAACCGTTCGAGGTGCCGCGGGGCAAGAATAAGGATAAGGTGGGGGTCCATTTTTTTCAGTTCTTTGTAAAGGCTGACCAAAATCTCCTCTTCTCCGGAATGAGTAGACCCTGCAATGAGGATGTTCTGTTTCCCTTGAAGACCGAGGCTTTTAGCCATTTCAGACGTGGGGTCCTGGGTGAAGGAAGGAAAAGTCTGGTCGAATTTTAAATTTCCCACTGCCCTTGTCTTTTGAGATTCCCCTCCGATCTCAATGATTCGCTTTCGATCTTCTTCAGTCTGCATCAAGAAGAGGGAGATATATTTCAGACATTCTTTGAAAAAGAATTTGAAGAACAGGTAGCGTTGAAATGACTTTTGGGAGATCCTTCCATTGAAGAGAACGATGGGGATTTCCTTTTTTCCGCAAGACCGGAGCAAATTGGGCCAGAGTTCTGTCTCCGCAATAAGGAGGAGGCTGGGTTGGATTTTTTCGATGGTCCTCCGGATGATGAGGGGATGGTCGATCGGTACAAAAAGGACTTGATCGGCTTCAGGGAGGTAGGTTTTGGCTGTCTCATTTCCTGTAGAAGTCATCGTGGTTAAAACGATTTTGAGATGGGGAAACTCGTTCTTGATCTTCTTCAAAAGAGGAATTGAACAAAATACCTCTCCGACTGATGCAGCGTGAACCCAAATCGCCCCTTTAAAGGATGGGTTTTGAAAAAATCCCATTCGTTGAGGCAATGCCATTCGAAACCGCTTTTGAACGAGGCTCCGTAAAAGAAAGTAGGGAGCAGAAAAGAGGAGGAAAAATGTAAGAAGGGTGTCATAAAACAAGAAGATCATAGAATTGTAAAGGCCGTTTAATAAATCCGAATCATGAAAATGTCAAATGCCAAAGTTTAAATGTCAAATCAAATCCAAAACTCAAATGTCAAAAATATTTTGGATTTCGAAATTTGGATTTGAAAATCTTGTTTCGAATTTCGGATTTCGATATTAATTTTTCCTCGAATCAAAGTAATGATCTGCCCTTTCGGTCAGCTCATTGAGGCGATTCTCTAAAAGGATCCTCTTCTCTTCGAGATGGGCTCGGTCCCCATTTTGGTCAACATAAATGGGTTCTCCACAGATGAACACTCCTTTTGAGAAAGGATAGGGGAGGAGAAACTGATCCCAAGTGTTAAAGATCTTCCTTTTTGAGGCACTGAAGGTTATTGGAACCACAGCCCTCCCTGTCAGTTTAGCCAACTCGATCACGCCAATTTGTACCTGGTGACGAGGTCCCCTCGGTCCATCTGGGACAATGGCGATATCGGACCCATGAGCCTTGACCATCTGTTTGAAACCGGAAAAACCTTTCCGAGTGGTTGAACCCAAGATGGCATGGAAACCAAACCGCTTCAGGGCCTTTCCCACCACTTGGCCATCCCGATGGGGAGAGACAAGGAAACTTAATTTCTTTCCTTTATAGACGATAGGCATCATCAATAGCCTTCCATGCCAGAAGGCCCCGATGGCAGGAATCCCTTTCTCCAAAAACCCTCTTGGAATCTCTGGATTGATCTCTTCAAACTGCATCGTCCAAGCCAAAATTTTGATGGCCCAGTAGGCACACCACGGACCCAACCACGAAACCAACTTCTTTTTTATAGTTTTAAAAACCACCTTCTCAATTTCCGATTTCGGAATAAATAGTTCAAAATAATGAGTTATGAGTTTTTATTTTTAACGCTCCAAGCTCTTAACTCCGAACTCAAAACTTTGAATTCCGCAATCCGCATTCTGCATTCCAAAATTAGTAGACCCTCTTCACCTTGGGTGCTGTCCAAACTCTCATCCCGTCATCTTTGAACTGGAGATCATAGAGACGCCGATATTCACCATTGAGGGCCATTAATTCTTCATGCGTTCCCCCCTCCACAATTTGGCCTTCAGAAAGAACGACAATCCGGTGGGCATTTCGGATGGTTGAAAGCCGATGAGCGATGACGAAGACTGTTCTCTCTTTCATCAATTCGTCCAAAGCCTTTTGAACTTCTGTTTCAGAATCGGAATCAAGGGAGGAGGTGGCTTCGTCCAAAATCAGAATGGGAGCATTCTTTAAGAGAGCTCTGGCAATGGAGATACGTTGACGTTCCCCTCCCGAAAGTTTGACACCTTGCTCACCGATGATCGTATCGTACCCTTGATGCAATCTCTGGATGAAGTCATGGGCATTGGCTGCCTTTGCTGCTTCGATAATCTCTTGATCAGTACATTTCAGACTCCCATAGGCGATATTATTTCGAACCGTATCATTAAAGAGAATCGTTTGCTGAGTGACCAAGCCGATCTGATCTCTGAGGGATTTAAGAGTGACCTTTCGAATGTCATAATCATCGATGAAAATTTGGCCTTTTTCCACATCATAGAAACGGGGCAGAAGGTTCGCCAAAGAAGTCTTGCCCGCCCCACTCATTCCCACCAAAGCAATCACTTCTCCTATCTTCACATGAAGGGAAATATCTTTGAGCACGATCTCCTCATCATATTTAAAGGTGATCTTTTGAAAATCGATTTCCCTGGAGATGGGTGGAAGTGGAATGGCTCCCTCTTCATCCTTGATTTCTGAGGGGGTATCGAGGAGTTCATAGACTCGCGTTGCCGCTGCCAGACCTTCCTGAATCTCAAGGTTGATTTTGCTCAAATCACGAATGGGAGCATAGAGCATCAGAAGGGCTGTCATAAATGAGAAAAAGGTTCCTGGCGTTAACTCTCCCCGAATGACACTGTAGCCACCCACCCAGATGATCACGGCCACTCCAATCCCTCCCAATAATTCAATCAAGGGATGGGAGAGGGCCCGGATCTTCACCCGTTGGAGTAGGATTTTGAAGAACCGATTATTCTCTTCAGCGAAGCGTCGTTTCTCATAATCTTCCATATTGAATGCCTTGACAATCCGATTTCCGGTGATGGTTTCATGGAGGAAGGTCGTAATGGACCCCATTCGCTGTTGACCCTTCCGACTAAATTTCCGAAGCCGCTTTCCAAATTCTTTAATCGGAATGATGGCCAGAGGAAAGATGATGAAGGCAATGATCGCCAATTTCCAATTGCGGTAGAAGACGACCCCGACCAACCCAAGGATGGTGAAAGCATCTTTGAGAAGACCGGTGATAGCATTGGAAACCGATCCCTGAATCAGGTTGACATCATTGGTGATCCTGGAAATGAGGATGCCAGTAGGCGTTTTAGTAAAGAAGGAGAGGGAAAGGGCCTGGAGATGATTGTAGAGTTTCTCCCTGATATCCGCGACAATTCTCAGACCCACAAAGTTCATCAGGTAAGCCTGGCCGTAATCGAAGGCCCCTTTGATTAAGAAAAGAAGGATGATGGCGATGGGGAGGAGAAAAAGCATTTTTTCATTCTTCTTGAGGAAGACATCGTCTAAGGCAGGTTGGACAAGGAATGCCTGGGCGGCTGTCAGGAGGGAGGTAAAGACCATACAGGTCATGGCGAAGCCTAACTTGACCCAATAGGGTTTAACCAGTTCGAGGAGTCGGCGATAGAGAGACATCGTTTTTTCCTTGTAGCGCCCCCATTTATTGGGGGCGAATCAAAGCCGTCAGCAGTAAATGTCGACGCTACAATCTTAATATCTGAATTTTGCAATTTGCAATTTTCAATGTGCAATGTGTAATGTGCAATGTGTATTTTATGCTTCCCCTTCTCGCAATAAGGAGGTGACAATGCGGGCAGCTCGTTGGGCTGCTCCAGGTTCCCCAAGTTTCTGACACACCTCACCCATGGACTCGGTCATTTTTCGAATCAGGATGGGATCCCTTAAGATACGAAGGGCTTCGTCAGCAATCCTTTGGGGATGGACATCCTTCTGAATCAGTTCTGGGGCAATCTCTTTCCCAGCCACCAAATTGACCAGGCCGATGTGATCCACTCGAATCAAGGCCCTGCCGATCCAGTAGGAGGGCAAAGAGACTCTATAAATAATGATCATAGGTTTTCCAAGAATCGCTCCTTCCAACGTCGCCGTTCCGGATGCCGTGATCAGAAGTTCAGAGAGGTTCATCACATCGTAGGCGAAACCCTCGACCACTTTCACAGGCACAGAAATATTTCTCATCCAGGATGACAAGATCGTCTTGGGAATGCCAGGGGCGAGAGGGATGACGAACTGAAGATTTGGGATCTCTTTTTGGAGTAAATGAGCTGAAGCGAGCAGAGAGGGAAGAAGTCTTTCTACCTCATGCATTCGGCTTCCAGGAAGTAAGCCGATGGTTCTTCGTTTGGGATCCAGACCGAATTGCTGGAAAGCCACTTCCTTGGGGAGAGTTGGCCTCACGATATCGAGAAGCGGATGACCCACCCATTCGACATCGACCCCCGCTGCCTCATAGAGAGGAACCTCAAAGGGGAAAAGGACGATCATTTTTTTCACCAGTCGAGCGATCACCTTAATCCTTTTAGGCCTCCAGGCCCATACTTGGGGACTGATATAGTAGAGAATGGGGATTCCCCTTTGATGGGCTATTTTGGCCAACCGAAGGTTAAAATCAGGAAAGTCGATCAGGATGACGAGATCCGGCCTCTCCTGATCAAGGGATTTCTTTAATCGCCGGAGGGCCTCTAAAATAGATCGGAGTTTGATAAAGACTTCTGTCAGCCCGACCACAGAAAGGGAATGAGCAGGATAGAGAAGTTTCATCCCCCTTTTTTTTAAACCCTCCCCTCCCACACCAAAAAACTGAACCTCCGGTTCAATGCGTTGAATGGCCTCCACCAGGTGTGAGCCATGAAGGTCTCCTGAAACTTCTCCAGCGACCAACAGGATCTTCTTCGATTTCATCTGTTCAGTCGTCCCACTAATTCTTTTTTTCGTTGAGGTCATCAATCTTCTGGATGATCCGGAGTGCTATTTCTAATGCTCGCTTTCCATCCAACCCGGAGACCCGAGCATTTTTTCGATCCCTCACGCTCTGGAGGAAAGAGTGGATCTCCGCCTCCAGAAGATCGATCTTCTGAACCGGAATCTCCTCGATTACCATTTCAGGAATCTTTTCCTTCCCGGAAGGGACCCCCTTTTTAGAAAGGAAGAGTTTTTGAGAAAGGTAGTCGATGGTAAGGATTCCGTCCGGTTGAAAGATCCGGGTTTTCCGAATCTTCTCTTTGGAAACTCGGCTTGCGGTCAAACTTGCTGTACATCCATTTTCGAATTCAATACGGGCATTGGCAATGTCCAGGGTGCGGGTGAGAATGGGAATGCCGACGGCCTGATACTGTTTCACCTTTGAGTTTATTAAATTCAAAATGATATCGAGATCATGAACCATTAAATCTAACACCACATCGACCTCTGCTCCCCTTCCTGAGAAGGGACCCAACCGATGGGATTCGATGAACCATGGATTTTGGACCCTCCCCTTCAAGCCGGACAAGGCTCCGTTGAATCGTTCCAGATGGCCCACCTGGAAGATCAGACCCTTTGATTCTGCCAATCCAATCAATTCATCAGCTTCCTCCAGGGTGTTCGAGATGGGCTTTTCCAAAAGGACATCGATCCCTTGCAGGAAAAAAGCTTTCGCCATCGAATAATGAAAAGGGGTGGGAACGGCGATGCTAACAGCCTGAACTTTGTTGAAAAGGTCTGTGTGATGGAAGGAGGACTGAGTTTTGTATCGTTTAGCGATTTCCTTGGCACGGAAGGTATCGACATCCACCACACCGACCAATTCTACCTCTTCTATTTTGGCGTATTTCTCTGCATGGAATTGGCCAAAATAACCGACACCGACAACACCGACCTTGATTTTATCCACTTAACGGCTGATCCCCCTCTTCGAACGTTGAATGAATTGGAGGAGATGTTGAACCTCTGGCGTCTGAGAAATCTCATCCTCTCCCACCTTCTTCATCGCTTTCTCCAATGTCAGACCGGAGCGAAAAATGAGGCGGTAGGCCTTCTTCAGAGCCTTCAGCGTCTCTTCTGAAAAACGGTGGCGTTTGAGGCCCACAGCGTTGAGCCCGTAGAGTTTGGCCCGGCTTCCGGAAGCCAACATATAGGGAGGGATGTCTAAAGAAACTCCGGTGAGGCCGCTGATAAAAGCATGAGCACCCACTTGGCAAAACTGGTGGATGGCGGAGAGTCCACCAATGACGGCGTAATCTTCGATCAGAATATGTCCGGCTAAAGTCGCTCCATTGGCCAGGACAACCTGATTCCCGATTTGACAGTCATGAGCCACATGAGAGTAGGCCATGAAGAAATTGTCATTTCCGATGACGGTCTTCCCACCTCCCTTGATCGTGCCTCGATGGAGGGTGACAAACTCCCGGATGATATTCTGATCTCCGATAAGGAGGGAGGTCTTCTCTCCCCTATAAACAAATGCTTGGGGGGCTTCCCCGATGGAAGCGAATTGAAAGATCTGACATCGTTTCCCGATGTGAGTTCCCTCCCGGATGACGACATGGGGGCCAATCTTCGTCCCTTCGCCAATGGAAACATCCTTCTCGATGACAGAGTAAGGACCAATTTCAACTCCCTCACCGATTTGAGCCTTTGGATCGATGATCGCAGAGGGATGAATCATTTTTCATCTCCTAACATGGCTAAGAGTTCTGCTTGAGCCACTAAATTTCCATCGACCAATGCCTTTCCCTTAAATCCCCAGATCGATTGACGATGCTTGGTGATCTCCAGTTCGAGCCGAAGTTGATCTCCCGGAACGACGGGTTTTCTGAAACGAACATTATCGATTCCCAAAAAGTAAACTGGTCTTCCCTGCTCCTCCTCGGGCATCGATTTGAAAGCGAGGACCCCAGCCGTCTGAGCCATAGCTTCCACGATCAGGACCCCTGGCATAATGGGGCGCCCTGGAAAGTGGCCTGGGAAGAAGGGTTCGTTATAAGTAACATTTTTAATCCCCACGATCCGTTTTCCCGGCTCCATCTCAATAATCCGATCCACCAACAAGAAAGGGTAAGCATGGGGGAGGATGTTCATGATCTCTTTGATCTCAATCATCTACTTCTCCTTCCCTCTCGAAGAGAGGGTCTCCTCGATCTTTTTTAAACGTTTCTCGATTTCGATGAGGGTCTTTCTCATCTCCGGCAGTTTCGGAAAGACGGTGATCGCCCGGAGAAATTCACGGTGAGGCAAAGCAGGACTTCCGACGTACCCTTGGTTGGCAGCTAGATCGTGGGTCACTCCGGCTTGAGCGCCCACCATGACATTATCTCCTATTTCAATATGGCCGACCACTCCCACCTGGCCGGCCAGTGTGACATTGTTCCCGATCTTTGTTGAGCCAGAAATTCCCACCTGGGCCACGATGATCGAATCCTCGCCGATGGCGACATTATGAGCCACCTGAACGAGGTTGTCGATCTTCACTCCTCTTCGAATAATTGTTTTGCCCAGAGTGGCTCGGTCGATGGTGGTATTGGCGCCGATTTCGACATCGTCCTCAATTTCCACCTTTCCTACCTGGGGGATTTTCACATTCTTCTTTCCTTCCTTCACATACCCGAATCCATCACTTCCGACCACCACCCCACTGTGAAGAATAACCCGTTTTCCAATGACTGTCCCTGAATAGATGGAGACATTGGAGTAAAGGATCGAGTCCTCTCCGATGGAGGAGTCCTCACCCACATAGACTCCAGGATAAAGGGTGACCCGATCTCCAATCGAGCAGCGGTCTCCAATATAGACGAAGGGATAGAGGGTCAGGTCTTTTCCTAATTTTGCCGTGGGGCTGATCCAAGTTTTGGACTCGATCCCTTTGGGTTGGTAAGGTTTGAAGGAAAAGAGGGTGAGGATTTTGGCAAAGGCTAAATAGGGATTATCGACGCAAAGAAGAGGCTTGTCCGCCTGGGTCACCTCTTTTGAAACGATGACCGCTGAGGCATGAGTTCCGCTGAGCTTCGGAAGATACTTCGGATTGGCAATGAAGGTGATCTCTCCGGTTCGGGCCTCTTCAATGGCTGCCACTCCAGAGA
>CAWGAV010000032.1:0-14258 GCA_963820625.1 uncultured delta proteobacterium | reverse complement strand
CGATTGATATTCCTGATCAAAACCTCCTCGGAATTTTTTCTCCTTTGACGGTAAGGGTTGAGAAGATCGAGGAGAAGATCATCGACGAAGCTTTTTCCCACCCCATCGGGTCTGATCCTCTATCAGAAATTCTAAAAGGATGTAAGGATGTCTTGATCGTTATTGATGATTACACCCGTACCACCCCCGTCCAGAAAATCCTTCCTCGATTGCTGAAGGAATTGGAGAGGGGCGGCATCAAACCCAGTCGCATCAGAATCCTGATCGCCCTCGGAACACATCGACCAATGACTGAAGAAGAGATAATAAAAAAATTTGGGGAGGACATTTCTAAACGATACCCCATTCTCAATCACCAATGGTGGGATCCATCTCAACTGATAAATCTTGGAGAAACAGAAAGAGGAACTCCTATCTTTGTGAATCGAATGGTCGAGGGAGTTGATTTCATCGTTGGTATCGGCCAAATCGTTCCTCACCGCGTCTCTGGATTCAGTGGAGGGGGAAATATCATCCAACCTGGAATCTGTGGCGAGGAGACAACAGGAAAAACTCATTGGCTCAGCGCACAATTCAAAGGCCGGGAGATCTTAGGAAAAATCGAAAATCCTGTCAAAGAAGAGATTGAAAGGGTTACCAAGAAGGTGGGGTTGAAGTGGATCATCAATACCATCCAAGATGGATCAGGGAGATTAATCGAGGTGGTCGTGGGTGACCCCTTTCAGGCCTATCGTACAGGAGCGAAGCGATCTCTTGAGATTTATCAATCTAAACTCCCCCAGGAAGCCGATATCATTATTGCTGATTCCCATCCTTATGATTCCGATCTTTGGGTGGCCGCCAAAGGAATTTATGCCGCAGAATTAGCGGTCAAACAAGGAGGCGTTGTTATCCTCGTCACCCTCTGCTCAGAGGGAGTATGCCCAAGCCATCCGGAAGTTCTCGAATGGGGCTATCAAACGTTTGAAGAGGTTGACCAAAAAGTCCGTCAGGGAGTATTTAGAAAACTGACCGTCGCTGCCCATCTTGTCCATGTTGGAAGGGTAATCAAAGAGAGGGCGAGGGGAATTATGGTATGTCCCGGAATTTCGAAGGAGGAGAAAGAAAGGCTCGGGTTCCTTCATGCTGGAAACCCACAAGAGGCATTGGATATTGCTTTCTCTTTAATGGGAGGCGATGCAAAGGTTGCTGTTCTCCAGAGAGGGGGAGAGATTTTGCCGGTGATTTGAAAATAGAAAAATGTAGCGTCGGCATTGAGTGCCGACGTGTGAAGGAATGGTCACCTTTAAAACGCCCCCAGTAAATGGGGGCGCTACCATTCGGGGGAAAAATGAAAGCGGTTGTAAAATATGGGAAGGGGAAAGGCCTTGTTGAAATGCGCGAGGTTCCTGAACCAAAGATCATGGAGAATGAGGTTTTGATCGAGGTGAAGGCTGTCTCGGTCTGTGGAAGCGACCTTCACATCTACCATGACAGCCATCCTTACTGGCCTCCTGTTATCTTGGGCCATGAATTTTCAGGAGTGATTGCTGAAATCGGAAAAGAAGTAAAAGGTTGGAAAGTGGGCGACCGAATTGTCAGCGAAACTCGCACTGGCTCTTGCGGGATCTGTTATACCTGCCAGAGCGGATTTCCCCAGGTCTGCGAAATGAAGAGGCCTTTGGGAATTGGGATCAACGGTGCCTACACGAAATATGTCGCGAGCCCTGCCCGTCTTCTCCACCCTCTCCTGGATAATATCCCCTTTGAGGTAGGGGCTGTAATGGAACCTGTAGCTGTTTGCACCACATCGATTCTCGAACGCTCTCAGCTTCAAGCAGGAGAATCGGTGGTCGTTACCGGACCTGGTCCCATTGGCCTCATCTCTCTTGCCATTGCAAAGACGGCTGGGGCGAGAATGGTGGGAGTAACCGGAAGGAGTTCGGATGAAGGGATAAGATTTGAGAAGGCCAAAGAGCTGGGGGCGGATTTCACTTTCAATGTCGATAGAGAGGACCCTGTTCAGAAGGTCTTAGAAATGACCGGCGGTCTGGGTGTAGATCTCCTTATTGAAACCTCGGGAGGTGCAAAGGCAATTTCCCAGGCCTTTGAGATGGTGAGAAGGTTAGGAAGAATTTGCGCCATTGGTATATCGGGTAAGGAAGAAGTTCCTATCCCTTATGATCGAGGGATTTTCAAAGCCCTCCGTTATGACTTCTGTTTCTCCAGCAGTTGGACAGCTTGGGAAAAGGCCATTGGTCTCATCTCGAAAGGTCTGCTACGGGTTGATAAATTGATCACCCATCAACTCCCCCTTGAAAAATGGGAGGAGGCTTTCCATTTATTAGAAAACCTTCAGGCGGCCAAGGTCATCTTAATTCCGTAGAAAAAAGGTGAGGATGAGATGGAACAACACCGGTATCAAGTCGTCATCACGGATTGTGACCATGGCTCCATTGAAGAGGAGAAGGACGAGTTTGGTCGAGTGGGTGCCGAAGTCATTTTAGCTCAAGTCCAGAAAGAGGAGGATTTGATCCAAGTATGCAAAGAGGCTGATGGGCTTGTGAATCAATATGCCCTTTTGACTCGAAGGGTTCTCGAAAATCTTCCAAAATGCAAGGTGGTTTCACGTTACGGGGTTGGCGTGGATTCAGTCGATCTTAAGGCAGCCACCGATTTTGGAATTATCGTTGCCAATGTGCCCGACTATTGTATGGATGAGGTGGCAAATCAGACAATTTCGATGATCCTGACATTGATAAGAAAAACGGCTTTTTTCGATGAGAAGGTGAAGTCAGGACAGTGGGATTTCCATATGGGGATCCCTATTCATCGAACCAGGGGAAAGACGTTAGGTCTTATTGGATGTGGAAGAATCGGTCTGGAAGTCGCAAAAAGAATGTCCGCTTTTGGCGTGCGGGTGATCACCTTCGATCCCTATCTTGAGAAGGTTTCCCAGGGAATTGAGCTCAAAGATTTCGATACCGTTCTTAAGGAATCCGATTTCATCTCCATCCACTGTCCATTGAATGATTCCACACGCCATTTGATTGGAGACGAAGCCTTTAAAAAAATGAAGAAGAAACCTATAATCATCAATACCTCAAGAGGCCCGATCATCGATGAAAAGGCCCTTTTGCAGGCGCTGGAACAGGGTTTCATCTCAGGGGCGGGTTTGGATGTGTTGGAGAAAGAGCCACCCGATTCACAAAACCCACTTCTCAAAATGGAAAACGTCGTCCTTTCCCCGCATATTGGTTTCTATTCAGAGGAGTCGATCAGTGAGTTGAAGCGGAGGACTGCCCAAAATGTCTCAGCGGTTTTGATGGGTAGATGGCCAGGTTCTGTAGTCAACCGTGAGGTCCGGGGAAGGACCCGTGCGTCAATTTCGATTTAGTTAAAAGATTTGCCTCGGAAGAGGAGCCAGAGATCACGAATCGTATAGCCGATCATGATAATCCCAGAGAACGGAATGGACATGTACCAAAGGGTTTTTGGATATTCAAAAATTGGGGATCGATCCGTGGCCTTAATTGCCAGGAGCGCTCCTTCATAGGTAAAGACCAATAAGAATAGGAGTGCAATAACACTCAGGAAGATCTTCAATACACGCCCAGCCTTAGAGCCACCGAGCCAGTCAGTGATTACGTCCACACGAAAGTGAGTCCTCTCACGCCATAGTGCTGCAGCACAGAGGAAAACCATCCAGGCAAAGGCAAATTCAACGATCTCATCTGTCCATCCCATAGACGTGAATGGGAGAAATCTAATAAGGACTATGGCGAAAATTATAATCAATAAACCTGCCAGGCAAATGCTGCTGCCCCATTTCAACATGAGTCCCAATGTCCTATCAATTTTCTTAAAAATCTCTCGGCTCATTTACATTCTCTCCTCATCGTGCAGCACCCATCAATAGATTCGGGAGCCAAGTCGCAAAACCAGGAACATAAGTAATCAGACCCAATACGACTGTCAAAGCGACCATATGCCACCTGAGCTCATGGGCCAGTTCCCAAACGGGAATTCTGCCTATGCTCGACAATGTGTAAAGGACCATACCCACAGGAGGTGTCAGGAGGCCGATCATCAGGTTGAGGGTCATCACAACGCCAAAATGGACCGGATCGATACCCAGCTGGGCGATCATCGGCATGAAGACAGGGATCGTCAAGAGCATGATGGAGATACCTTCCATGAAACAACCGAGGATAAGAAGAATGATATTGATGATCAGGAGAACGACCCATGGATTTTTACTCAGTGACATGAGGGCTTTAATCACTGTCTCAGGAACCCGCTGATGGATGAGGAGCCATCCAAAAATCCCGGCTGCTGAAATGATGAACAGTACCCGTACTGAAGCTTCCAATGTCTCCCATAGAATTCGTGGAAGATCCTTTAATTTGACCTCCTTATAGATAAACGTAGTTAAGATGAGGGCATAGACCGCAGCTCCAACCGAGGCCTCGGTCGGCGTAAAGATTCCAGTCACCATCCCGCCGATGACAATGATCGGTGTCGCTATGGCAGATAGGGCCTTTAAAGTGCTGCCCATGAGTTCTTGAAAAGTCGCCCTTCGTTCTCTCGGATAGCCTCTCCGACCAGAAACAATATAGACAATAATCATCAAAGCAATGGCCATTAAGAAGCCTGGAATAAAACCAGCCAAAAAGAGTCGGCCAACCGATGTGCCGGTGATACTCCCATAGATGACAAAAGGAATGCTTGGAGGAATGACCGGACCCATGGTTGAGGCAGAGGCAAGGATCGCAGAACCAAATTTACGGTCGAAACCTGCCTTGGTCATAGCCTCTAACTCCACGGTTGCAAGGGCGGCTGCCTCAGCGACAGCCGCACCTGTCATTCCTGCAAAGATCATAGCACTGACTATAACGACATGGGCGAGACCTCCCCTTAAGTGCCCTACTAAGTTCTGGGCAAATCGAAATAAACGGAATGTAATCCCACCCGCATTCATCAGGTTGCCCGTCAGGATAAAAAAAGGGATGGCGAGGAGGGTAAAACTTGTTGTGCTGGAGTACATTCTCGCAGGGATCATACACAAGACATCTGTCTCACCCAACGCTACAAAAAAGATCACTGCAGTAAAACCCATGGAGACAGCAATGGGAAGTCCTAACATAATCAAGCCCACCAAAACTAAGAAGATTTCGGCCGTCAGCAAAGTTCTACCCTCCCCCTTTGGCTACTTCTTTCTGGCGTCCTCAACAAATTTCATGAATTTCTTTACATTGTCTTCACCCGCATACTTACCGATCCTTTCATAGGCTGGCCCCATGGCAGCCCGGAACGGTGCGAGATCAGGACGCGTCACATTTACTCCAGCCTTCTCCATCTTGGCGATCTGATCCGCCTCTTCCGCAACAATCGACTTTCGCATATAGGCACCTGCGGATTTGCTCTCTTCTCTGAAGACCTTCTGTTGCTCTGGCGTCAGTTTGACCCACGTCTTCGCACTGACCACATGAACCATGTTGTTGTAAACATGCCGGGTGAGGGCAAGATACTTCTGAACCTCATAGAACTTGTTGTGATAGATGACAGCAATGGGATTCTCCTGTGCGTCCACCACATTCTGTGCAAGGGCCATATAAACTTCCTGGAATGCAATCTTTGTAACGATCCCCCCTAAGGCTTCCATGGCGGCCTGAAGCTGAATCTCTGGTGGGGTACGAATTTTCAGACCTTTGACATCTTCAGGTTTTAGAATGGGACGCTTACTGTTGGTGAGGTTTCGGAATCCCCATTCCCAGTTGGAGAGGACGATAAATCCTTCCTTTTCTGCAAGCGGAGCAAACCAATTCATGGATGGCCCATCCAGGGTTCGATAGACATGATTATAATCGTCATACATGAAAGGTAGCATCACCACGGAGAAGGCCTTCACATATTTATCCAGGGCTCCCTGTGTTGGAAGGCTCATATCGATTGCGCCGAGCCTTACCTGCTCGCACTGCTCCGGAGGAGATCCCAGGACATTAGCAGGGTAGATGGCGATCTTCACCTGCCCTTTGGTCCGCTCCTCTACCTTTGCAGCAAACTGCTTCGCTGCCAAGTGACCCGGATGAGTCTCTTCGGCGTAATGGGCAAACTTCATCTGGATCACCTGAGCTTCTGTCTTCGAAAACCCGGCAAGAGTGAAAAATGCTGCGACCACCAATACCAATGTTGTTAAGGTCATTCGATTTGACTTCATAAATCCTTCCTCCTTTTTTTGATGATCCTCTGGATCACAAGATGGTCTTGCAAATTTAAACTTTGGATTTTGAAACTTCCTCCTACTCCTCCCCCCTTTCTTTGAGGGCCTGCCTCAACTTTGCAAGCCAGTCCTCCCTCGGTGGGCAGAAGATATCGATCCCCTTGAATCCTGTCTTCGTCTCACCTCCATGCATCACGTTGGGCGGATGAATGCAGATGTCACCCGCCTTCATCAAAAACTTCTCCTCTCCGCAAATATGATCCTCCTCCCCCTCCAGGATGATGAGAATCTGTTCCGACGGGTGACCATGCAAGGGGAAAACACAACCCGGTGGATTCTCAATGAAACTGAGTAGGACATTCGTTCCGACCACCATGTGGCTCTTCGACTGCTCCGTTAGCATCACTACAGGCAGATCTTTGATGCGATAAAAATATTTCCTTTTCTTTTCTGGCATCCCTTTCCTCCTTTTGAGAAATTTTTGTAGTTAGAAAAGTCTAAATCGGTCATCAATAGTTTTTCAGTAAGTATTCAACACTCTTCTTATGATTCTCATAGCATTCCTCGATCGTAGGAACCTGGGCCAATT
This sequence comes from uncultured delta proteobacterium, assembly GCA_963820625.1. Lineage (GTDB taxonomy): Bacteria > Desulfobacterota > BSN033 > BSN033 > UBA1163 > CAWGAV01. The sequence continues at coordinate 7,467 of CAWGAV010000032.1, read as the reverse complement.
CGATGGCTACATAGGGAACCTTCTGCTTGGTCATCAAAGAAAAGACGATGTTAAAATCCAATTCATTATCGGACAATATTGGTTGAGGCTTGTGGTCCTTGGATGAGGTTTTCAAGTGTATATAAACCAGCTTACCTGCATGCTTCTCTAAAAAGGCACTGGCCTCCTCGGGCTTTGCTACATTTCTGCCCAAACAGAAAAAGTTCGCTGTATCCAATTGCCAGAGCACATTTGAGTTTACGTTTGCAAAATACTCAGTGGTACCAAAGGAAGTGATGCCATCCCCTCTGATCACTTCAAAGGCGTTTTCAGTGACATACTTCAAGCCCGATGCCCTGGCCTGATTCCCAGCCTTATTAGCTATTTTGACTGTTTTATGCAGTTCATTAAGAGTCCAGGCCGTTTTCTTTGGATTGATATTGAACTCATCTCCTGGAGCGGCTGTACGGAGAGTTCGAGGCCCGTCAAAAACAATCGCATTGGCTAAGCCACGAGAAAAAACCTCCCAAAAATTACCATCCATGAGCCCTACACCCAGCGCATAAGCAATTCCAATTTTCTTGCCGCGCGCGTACTCGGCAACCTGTTTACATTCGGCCAGAGTAAGCACAGCGTTGGGATCTCGAAGCTCAATCCAGGTAAATCCTTGATCACTGGCAAAATCAATTAGTTTTTTAGTGTTTTCCAATGTGACAGGCAACACCCTGAGAAAATTCGCGGTCGTAAATCCTATTTTCAGGTTCGGGTATTTGTTTAAAACAATTTTTTTCTCGGCGGAATAACCACTGCTGCCAAGAAAAATCAAACTCAAAATCAAAATTAATCCAATAACCGCCTCTCTCCTCATTTTTAACTCCTTTCTCTGCAGTCGTTCTTCTCTAACCTTACTTTGGCTGGTGACAAATCCACAAAAGTCCTTAAGCCTCCAGGGGAATATAAAAACTCCCTGGAGGCATGATATCGACATCTTCTGGTAAGTCCGCTTCATCACCCGTTCCAAAAGGCTGCCCTCGGGTTAGGAACTTAGCTTAAGATCCTATGGTTTGATAAAAGCTTTCCACAAAATATGGTCAAAAAAGTTTAAACCGACCGTCGAACTCCGGTTGCACCGTGACCTGTGTAAAGACCCGGTCCTTCTCTTCCCTGATGGCTGCCATCATCCATAAGAAACCGATTTTCGTCCCAGGGCTCGCCACATTGTAATGGTATCCCTTCTTGATCGCCACAGCATCTCCCTCCCAAACCGGCACAATCATCTCCATGTCCTTGTAATCAGTGTAATTGAGGTGGATACCGAAATTGGGATGGGGCATATCGATGTAGAGGTAGATTTCCTCTTTCTCTTTTGAATGATCATGAGGTGGCCAACTCGTCCAGTTTCCGTCTTTACTGAACGTCACCCCCGCCAGAAGTCGAGCGGCCTGAACATTCTTCTCACCGATCAGGGTATTTAAGCTTCTTGCATAGGGTTCGAAGCCAGCCTGTTTCGCCAGATTGGGATCCTTCTGCACCTCCTCAAACTTGACAAATTGGACAGGGTATTTCTTGCTTGAACGTGCTGCACACTCGGCGAGGTCAAAAGCTCCTTTGGAAGAAATGGTGCAGCGCTTCTCTATGGGAAGATAGAGGGCATCGTACTTGTTGAGGTGATAAGTTTCTTTATCCGCTTCAATTACCCCATCCCCATTTAAGCAGACAAACCCGATTTCTTCGTCTTGGGAATCCACATGGATACTACCTCCCTTCTCTCCCAGCACGATCCGTCCGTAACGTAGAAATTCAAGTCCTGTGTTGTATTGGTGGATGATCCGTCTCCTCCCCTCGGCTCGATTAGTCTTTCGAAATAACCATGCATCAGTCATGATCTCCCTCCTGTTTGACCATTAGTTCTATGTCTGATTGTTAGGTCAACTTACTACCTATTTAACCAGGCCTTCCTTCATTACCGGATAGAATGTCTCCTTTTCTCCATTTCGGAAAGTGAACCTCTCGACTCCCCGGCCTGAAGGCTGGGGCTTGCTCGAGGTTCACCCTGAGCCGCGCTTCTTCACCCCGCCTTCAAAGGCGGAGCTTCGCGCGGCCGAATGGGTGAATGAAAGGTCTTTCCCAAAGCTATTTCTTGAACTCACTTGCCGATCCTTGCTCGAATCGGTTTCATGGACTCATGGACGTGGATTGCCCCCGATATCCCATCCTCAAGGAAATTAAGGCAGCTGTTTCCGTCACCAGACTGACAAACTGTTTTTCATCAGGGGTATGGATCTTCCTTCGCGGACCGGAGATACTGATTGCGGCAATGACATCCCCTATATGATTTCGGATGGGGGCTCCAATGCATTCCACATCTTCTTCGATTTCCCGCCGATCCAGCGCATATCCCTGTTTCCGTATCCCCGCCAGCTCCTCCATCAGTTTCTGTTTTGAGGTGATGGTTCTCGGAGTAAGCGGGGTCAATCTTATTTTATGGATGATCCTCGATTGTTCGTCTTCAGGTTGAAAGGCCAGTAACGTTTTCCCCAGTGCTGTACAGTAAACAGGCGCCCGTTGGCCGATCTTGGACATCACCCCTAAGGAACGAGGGGAATCCACCTTATCCACATAGACGATCTCTGTATCGCTTAGGACGGCAAGATGAACCGTCTCCTGAACCTTTTGGGCCAGGTCTGCCATGATCGGTTTAGACACCCGAATAAGATCCGTTTGCCTTAGATAGGCGTTTCCGATCTCGAAGGCCGCAAGACCTATCGAATAGGTTCCTGTCTTTTCATCCTTCTCTACAAAACCTGTCCGTTCCAGAGAGAGAAGAATTCGGTAGGTCGTGCTGCGATCAAGGCCTAGGTGCCGGGCGAGTTCGCTAATCTTGAAATGGGTTTTACCCCCGGAAAGGCATTTCAGGATATTGCTTGCCCTGATGATGGAGTTGATAGAATATCTTTCTCTAGGGTTGGAGGCCATTTCACTATTACAACACTTAATTTAATATTGCATCATTTTATATTTCAACGTAAGCTGTTTGTCAATAAGGATTTTTCTTAAAAAAGCGGTATCCATCGAAGACCTTCTGCCTCTTTGATAGTGGTCGCTTCTTTTAAATTGATTCCGTCATTAGGGAGGAGGTTAAGTGGAACTCTTGAACGGAAGAGAATTCATCCCAACCACGGTTGTGCTTTGGATATCTCCGAGAGTATCTGGGATGTCTCAGCAGCAGAAATTGTTTATCTGATTGTACGGGATGAGAAAAAGAATTGAACGGGGGGGATCGATCGAGGTGGAAAAAAAGCAGTACCGTCTATTTTAGCATTTTTGTAATGCTCTTGACCTTATCGGCGGCCTCTTTAATCTCTCTGGCTTCCTTCAGCCCCGGAATTTCTTCAACTTCTTTCTTGATATCTGAAATCAGGTTCCCCTTTTGATCCTCTTTGTCTTTGTCTTTTTCTTTTCCCGCCTTTCTCTCATCCCGAATTTTTCTAATCTCCTTCATCGTCTCTCCAAGCCCCTTCCCGATCTCTGGCAGTTTTTTCACCCCGAAGAGCAGAAACAGGATCACAAGGATCAACAGAATTTCCTGGAAACCCAAACCAAACATTCTCTTAACCCCAAATTATGAGTTCGGAGTTTTTAGTTCGGAGCTCGGAGCTAAGAAAGAATAATAAGAAGTCTTACCTCTCTGTGATTTATTGACTCCGAACTCCTAACTCCGAACTCATTACTAATCAACGATAGTCCCAATGGCCTTCGATCCAGGCCCAACCTCCCCCTCTCGGTTCCCAATGACCAGGCACCCATTGAGCATGGGGCCTTGGAGGTCTCGCCCAGTGGCCTGGGACCCAAACCCAATTCCCTCCCCTATAATCCCAATGGCCGGGTCTCCAGACGGCATCCGGATAGGGGGGTGTTCCATAAACTTCTACCCGAGGTTCAGGTGGTCTAACTCTGACCATTGGAGGGGGACATCCCAATAAAAGGATAGTAATGGCACAGATAACAACCAATGCGCTAATAATAGCAACTTTCCTGTTCATGGAAATTCCTCCTCTGACCTTCTTATTCTTTTATAAGATATTAGACTGTGATGCAAGAAAAAAATTCAATCCGCCCTCACCTCTATCCTCAGGCCAGCGACGGAGCGTGTCAGAGGACTTGATTTTTTTTTGAAATTTGAAATAATAAAATCTCTAAAAGAACCCAAGGAGGCCATTCATGTCCATTGAATTAGAGTGTCCCATCTGTGATGCCGACATCCCCCTTGAAGGCCAAGAAAAGTCAGGGGATCTAATCGTATGTTCCTATTGCAAGGTAACCTTCAAATTATTGAGAACGAAAGATAAATGGACCCTTTCGGAGGACTTTGACGAATAGGATGAAAGTCCTCTATACCTCAGATCTCCACGGTGAAATTCATCTCTACCAGGGGCTCTTATCAGAGGCCATTTCTTCCTCATCAGAAATCATTGTCTTAGGGGGTGACCTCCTCCCCTCCTTCCCTCCAACAAAACGATACGAAGATATGGTTCCAAATCAAAAAATCTTTATCGACCAGTTTCTCTCGCCTTTCTTTAAAAGGATGTTAGAGACCACTTCTGTTCAACAAATTTTTCTCATACCTGGAAACTGGGACCTGGGTTATCCTTATCTCCTTAAGAAGCCTACAGAAAGGATTGTTGATCTCAATCAGAGGAGTTATCGACTCAAAAATGGATACGAACTCATCGGATATCCTTTTGTCCCACCAACCCCATTTCGTCCAAAAGATTATGAGAAGATGGATGACCGGGAAGCTCCTTGGCCTCCCCAGAAGAACCCTTCTTATATTCGATCTTCTGATCAGACTGACCAACTGACTCCCATTGATCCTTATCTCTATCTCAGAGGACGGGAAACGATTGAGGAAGATTTAGATCGACTTCCAAAACCTCTCTATCAAAAAAGAACCATCTATATCATGCATTCTCCTCCTTTTGGGACACGATTGGATCTCATTCAAGGAGGAAAATCAGCAGGAAGTCGATCCATCAAAACTTTCATTGAGAAGAATCAGCCTCTTTTAACCCTCCATGGCCATATCCATGAGTCCCCAGAACTCTCCGGCGCTTATATGGATCGGATTGGAGAAACGCTTTCCATCAATCCTGGACAATTCATTTGGACAAGCCGAGATGTCCACAAGCTTCAAGCAGTCACTTTTGAGATAGAAGACATTGAGGGAACGCCTAAACATACATGCTTCTAAAAATAGATGCTGAACCAAGTTCAGAAGCATGACACTCTTTTTGTCATCCCGAACCTGTTTCGGGATCTCAACCTTTGTCATGAAATCCAATGATTTTAAATAAATCTTAAACCTAACCACACTTTCATTGTAAAATCTCTCTCCACTACTATTTCTATCTTCGTCTTGCTTTATCCTTCCATCCTCTCACCCCAAACAAATCCTGCTTCTGAATGGCACCTCCTTTATCCAAAAATCAGAGAACGCCTTATCTCAAAAGAGGAGGCCCGGGAGAAACTGAAAGGACTTGAGATTTTATTGAAAGATTTTTATTTAAAAACGACAAACCGTGAACAAGACGATCGTCTCTGTTTTCCTCTGAAGGGATACGGACCGTCGGCCATAGGAGGAAAAGAAGGAAGCGGGTATCAAATTCAGGGCTACGATTTTTTCGATGGCAATCAGCATAAAGGCCATCCTGGTCATGACCTTTTCATCCGGGATAAGAATCAAGATGGCCTGGATGATGAGACAGGAAAACCAGTGGAGGTGATCGCTGCCGCTTCAGGAATTATAGTTTCAGTCAATCTAAATTGGGAGCCTTCGAGTCCAATCCGGGGCGGAAACTACATCTGGATTTCTGAGCCGATCAAAAGTCGATATTATTACTATGCCCATCTCAACGAGATCTTCGTCAAAGTCGGCCAAGTGGTTTCAAAGGGAGAGCGGTTAGGAACAGTGGGAAGGACCGGAGTGAATGCCTATCCTAAAAAATCTCCCACTCACCTTCACTTCACTGTCCACCAATCGAAGAATGGGTGTCCGAAACCAATCAATCCCTTCATAGAATTGATTAGAGCGAGTCGGGAAGAGAGGTAGTTCTTCCAATACAATAAAAGCTCTGAGAAACTACTATACGTTTTCCCTTGATTACGCAGATTTCAAAAAATGATTAAAAAGATTTTCTCTATTTTCAATGCATTTCTAATCTGTGTAACTGTTTCATAATCTATGTAACCAGAGATTTCTGTACTTTTCCAGGAATCTCAAAAAAAACACTTGACATCTAAACAATAAAATGACATGATGTTATTGTAGGTTGTAAGAAGTATTTGTTTGGATCATAAAAGGTCGTAAAAGTGCTTCTTAAGACTTTTACGGCCCTTTTTTTTAAGGACCAAAGGCTATTACAACTTACTTAAGTTTAAAAGAAGAAAGGAGGTGAGTTGTAGTGGCCAAAGGTAAAGTGAAATGGTTTAATGAGAAGAAGGGCTATGGGTTCATATCCAGAGACGATGGAAATGATGTTTTCGTACACTTCTCTGCCATTAAGAGGGAAGGTTTTAAATCCCTTTATGAAGGCGATGAGGTAGAGTTCGAGGTCTCAGAAGGTCCGAAGGGTCCCCAGGCAACCGATGTTGTCGTGGTGAGCTAACATAGAAACTCATTAAGCTAAAAAAGAAAAAAGGCCCCAGGTTTTTCCACTGGGGTCTTTTTTTATACCGATTGGGGGGCAGAAGGAACACGCATTCATCATAATTTCTCAACCACAATGGAAAATAAGAACCATAAAACACAATTTAGGACAGACTATCTTTTGACCAGGAGATTGTGGTTAACCAACATATCCGCACACTCCGGTTCGGGGTGAATTCACTACAGGAAGCAACATGTCTTCACCACATTCGTGATCCTCAGCACAGTCGTCACAAAGCCAACAGTTATCATAATCACATTCTACGCAGATGTGTGTGGCCAGGTTATCACAATGTGAGCATTTAATCTGGGGCGGATCATTCCTTGCCAGAATTTCCACTTTCTTCTTTCCCATATCAGCTTCAAACTCAGAAATAACGGTTAGCAATAATTCTGTAGTGCTCCCAAAATCGTATTCATGAATCAGCTTCATTCCAGGACGGAGGACTCCCTCAAGCTTCTTGCTCATGCTTACTTCATCTCTGCCAACATTAAAAGCACTCATGTGACCACAGCACTCCAACCAGGTCTTCCTGAGAAAACTATCCAGAACTCTAAAGCTTGCACCCCCTGATACCTTAAGATACATCCAATATTCTGGGAGACCATGTCCTTCTACTAAAACATGGAAGAATATCTGGGGGGTCTTTGCTTTCTCGATGGACTTCTCCCCGATCTGACTCTTTTCCATACATGACTGCAAGTGCTTTGTCATGGCCGATTTATCAACCGTGGATTTACACAGCACGCATGTCCCCTTTGATGCTATGCGTGGCCTTCTT
>CAWGAV010000031.1:0-16968 GCA_963820625.1 uncultured delta proteobacterium | reverse complement strand
TTTATTTCTGGGCCATGACCGCCCAGATGAAAGCCTATCTGGACCGGTGGTGCGCTTTTTTTGATGCGGAGTGGCGCGTCCATAAAGCCTATCGTCCTAAGATGAAGGGAAAGAGGATCGGCCTGATCACGGTTTGCGGAGATCCAAATGTCTCCACCTCGGACCCCATTGTCCACAGTTTCAAGAACACTTGCCAGTTTTCCGGACTCAAATTCCTGGATGTGGTGCAGGCCTCAGCCGGGGCAAAAGGAGAGATCGCCAACAATGAGGTGGTTAAAAAGAAAGCTTATGACCTGGGGAGAAAAAGTGTGACGAAGTGACTTCCCGAACCATTTTCTTTACTATGGACGGTCAACGTCTCATTCGAAATCGGTTCTCCAGGATGACCGGGTCAACGATCTCTCCACAAACAATGCATCTCCATCCGAAATATTCCTCGGTCCGACCATTAAACTTTTCATAAGCCATCGGACCTCCGCAACGGGCACATTTCATAAACATTTCATCTCCCTTTGAATAATTTAGGCATCAAACTTTGAAATTTCAATGCCGATGGATAGGAAAGTAACGCAGCACTTGACGGAATGGATAGAGCATTATAAGTAAGAGAAGCGCTATGAAGTTGTTTTTATTACAACTTCCCATTCAGGGACACGATTTCTTCTTCAGCAAAGAGAATATTCCTCTCGCCGCTTCCTATTTACAGATCTATCTGGTGAAGACTTCAGAAAAAACTCTTCCCCGGTAGTCCTTAGACTACATGGGTCAACATTACCCATCTCTTCCAGAAATAAAGCTATGGCAACCCCCTGGAGATTAAGGACCTCCTAAGGAGCAGGGGTTTTAAATGGATGAACGCAAAGTGGAGAAAGTCAGGGTGTTTAGAATACCTTGGAAAAACGAAATGAAATTTTCATCCCTTCGGGTCTGTTCTCAGCCCCCGTTTCATAGAAAGCATTCAGATAGAGAAAAAATCCCTTCTTCGAGAACATCAGCCCTGGACCGATGGCAAAAACCTTTTCTTTCGAATGGTCCCTTTTATGACCCTCCACCTTATCGGCAGTGATTTGGTCCAGGTAATAACCGGCCATGCCTGCTCTCAATCCCTCTAAAATTTCGTAAGACAATGCGTAATTCAAATGAAAGGCCTGTCCGGGTTGAATGCTGTCCGCATGAAAGGATTGAGAAGGGCTGTGATTCTTTGAATTCCACAGGTAGTGGAATCTCCAACTCGTCTCCAATTTCGGCGTGAGGAAGAGGGTGAATGCATAGTAAGGATTGAAGCTGTAGAGATGACTGCCGATGTTCACAGCAGAATCTCTGTCATATCTCCCGGTAGGAAGAATGAAGGGAAAATTGATTCGATGGAAGTAAGGCATATTGAAAATCTTATGGTCGACCCATTGGATGATAAAAGGGCTTAAAATCAAATCACCCAGCCTCCCTTTATGGCCACGGATACCCAAATCGGTATCAAGATCCGCTCTCACGGCAGGTAACAAGGCCTCAACACCATAGAATCCTCCGAGAATCTTCCATTTCGTTAAATAAGCCAAATGGGTTAAGGAAAGCCAGCTCTCTACAGAATTATCTCCAGGGATTTTTCCTCCCCTGGAGTCTGTAAACCGATTGGCATGATAATATGAAATCGTCTCTTCGAAGAGAAGACCAGGGCCAGCCACTCCATCCAAAAAATTTGACTCTCCCAGATTAACAGGAGGTAAGGTGACCTCCTGTCCGCAAATAGCACAAGGGATCAGGATGAAAACAAAGAGGGTGAAAAGAGCAATCCATTTCTTGATGTGATGTTCCATCATTTAAACCTCTTCCTAAGGTTTCATTCGAACTTCTTGCCGAGATCATAACGGATCTCCCTGCGATCGGCAAGAGGAAGAGGGACCTTCTCGGTGGATAAAAGGGATGGTATGAGTTAATGGTTCACTACTTTTTTAAAACTTCAACAATTTCTATTGCACTAAAAAGCCATTTCTTATCGATCTTCTTTAAGACACATTCAAGTTCCCGGGTTTCATCCACCTGCTCTCCTGCCGTGGATCTTCCTGTCAGCCTGGCTGTTAAAGTAACTTTGGCTATTTCCTTTTCTGGGAAGACAATGTGAAAGTCATAGAATTTCAAATCGAGTTGAGAAAAATATGACCGGGCGCTGCCTGCATAAGTGGATATCTCTTCACGCCTATAACTTCCTGAAAGAGATTGATCCGGAGCTTTCAACTCGCAGTACTCATCAAATAGGGTACCGATATTTTTAATTTTCTGTAACATGGTGAAGATATTCTCGTCCGGAGACTTCAGCACCCATTCCGACAGTAAATGAAACTGCTTTTTTACTTTCTTCTCTTCGTTGGGAAAGAAGGTGAAGATAACCACTATCCCGATGATCACAATCAGCACACCGGCGAGGAGATATTTTATTTTCACCACAATGGCGTCCCCATGATACGACTCTTTGAAGTTTGCCCGAAATGATGATTTTCTATTGGCATACTCCGGTTGTCCCCCATCACATAGACACAATCTTTTTCAACTCGCCGGGGAAGAAGATTCCAGTTACAGGGATAACGGACATAAGGTTCCTTCATCTCCTTGTCATCAACAAAAAGTTTCCCATCACGAAATTCAACTTGTTCACCCTCCTGAGCAACCACGCGTTTCAGGAGCATGACTTTGCTCCCGGCAAAACGCACCGCTACCACATCATATCTTTTAGGCTCTGAAAAGAGATAATGCACCCTCCAACAAAAATTTACACCTCCATCGTGATAAGTCGGCTCCATACTGACTCCCTGAATATAAAAGGGAATGCAGAGATATCCGAAAAAAAGATAAGCCGAGAGAGCAACCAAGCAGACCCTGATCAGGAACTTCGGTGTCAGCGAAGGAAGAAAGAATTGTCGAATCTTCTTATTGACCGTCATCCTATTTGATTCTTCCCCTCCCATGCATTTGGATAGGAATCCGCCCTCCATCCACCCCTCACCTCCAAGGGGGGAAGGTTAGGGTGGGGGTGATGTCATCTTATTTATTGCGTTTGCGTTAGTATAGCGTAAAGCTTATCTGGTTGCAAAAAACAGATGTGGATAAAAAAGGTGGGACATTGACGTTTAGGTTGTTTGAAATTTAAGAGGTGGAAGGGGGGGCCTTTAGAAGGTCACGCCCATCATCTCCCCAACGGTTTGCCCGGTCTGCCCTCCGCTTACTTCCAATGTGCTGTGAATAGTCTCTAACAACTTTTCTGGTTGGTATGGCTTCATCACGTAACCCGATGCACCTACTTTGTAAGCCCTTTCTTCGCCTCCAGAAATTCCTGTAAGAAAGATGATGGGTATATGATGGGTAGCCATGGACTGCTTCAATCGCTCTGCAACAATGAACCCACCCCCTCCCGGTATCATAACATCGAGGATGATCAGGTCCGGTTTCTCCTTGTTGGCCATCGTAAACGCTTGGACACTGTCATAGGCTACGACGACATTGTACCCGTTGGCTTTCAGTCGAACCTTCAAAGCCTTGGCTACATCTTCTTCATCATCGACCACAAGAATTTTTTTCTTCATCATCTTCCCTTTCTTCTAACACCTATGATCTTTTTATGTTCTTGGACCTTTTCTTCCTCTTCAAATTCCTCGTCAAAAACATCACTCATATTCCAGAAAATCTTCGTATCCTTTTCGTCCCTTCGAACGAATATCTCCTTCGACAACGCTTCTGCCCACTGATCATAGGTCTTCAAATCTTCCTCCATCCCAACAGTCTTGATTCAAATTTGGGTTCAGATTGTTATGAGAGCAATTTCTTTGCCAATTGGATTAAATTTGAGGGGATGGGAATAAGTTATTGAAATTTAAAGTAAATTATTCAAGAGATCAGGATTTTTAATTACAATTCCGTTTAACAAGATGACGTCAATTGTCACCTAAACAGCAATTATCGTCTTTCAGCGGGCTTGATTTTCATTTTAAGAACCTGCTCCAAACTCTCAATAACGGCCTCTGCAAATTCTAAGTCATTAATATGATAGGGCAGGAGATGGAGAGAGATTCCCGGTTGAAGATGCTTCTTTAAGGCCTCTCCAAAGAAATAAGTTGCTTCTGGATCATGGAATGGACGATAGGAAAAGATGAGCGAAACATCAATGGAATTGATGGTCAATTTTGAGGGATTTATGATAGAATGATTTGGGGGTGAATCTAGATGGATCGCATCGTCATGATTACTGGATCAACTCGTGGAATCGGTTTTTCGACGGCAGCCGAATTCTTGAAAAACGGCGACCGGGTGGCGATCTTCTGTCGCCACAAGGAACATGTAACGAAAGCTTTAAGATACCTGGCAGGCCTTGGCGAGCGGCAGAATATTTTTGGCCTCGTTGGAGACGTACGAAGAGCGAGGGATGTCAAAAGGATCGTCGCCCAATGTCTGAAACATTTTGGAAGAATCGACATCCTGATCAACAATGCGGGCATTGCGGCTTATAAAGAGATTGAGGAGACGAGCGAAAAAGATTGGAATGACATTTTGGATACGAATCTAAAGGGATGCTTTCTTTTCATGCGTCAGGTCATTCCCGTCATGAAAAAACAGGGGAAGGGGATCATTATCAATATCTCTTCAGGCCTGGGGGTTTCGGGAGAAGCTAAGTTTTCAGCTTACTGCGCTTCAAAGTTTGGCGTGATTGGCTTGACTCAATCCGTCGCCGACGAGATGGCCGGCACGGGCCTTTGGGTTTATGCGGTTTTGCCTGGAGCCGTGAATACAAAATTGATTTCAGATATTGGTCTGGAGATGGACCCTTCAGAACGATTGGCTCCGGAATATGTTGCAAAAAAGATTTTTAAGCTTGCCGAAGGCAGGAGGAAGTCCGGTCAGTCGGTAACGGTCTATTCCTGAAGTAGAAAAATACAGTCTCCTTCTCCTTGAAATACTCTCTGCCCCTCATTTTCTTCTAAGACTGATCTCTTTGATGATACCAAGTGATGGAGTTAAAATGGGAAGAATGGAGCCGGAGGCCCGTTATTTTTTTGGAATGCAATTCATCAAGCGGGTACGAAATTCTTGAGTTCGATTAACTTTGAACGCCATTTCGGATTGGAGTATAATAAGTGCGATGGATATGGATAAAGAGAAGAATGTAGATGACGGTGAATCGGGAATGGAGGCCATCGAAGGTGTTGACGAAGCGGAATCAGGGACGAAGCGAATCTTGATACGGATTCCAGCCCGGCACAATCCCCGGCTCCAACAGATTGTCGATCGAGTCAATGGTGACGATGAACTCTATACCCTCTGGCAGGTGATGAATGTCAATGCTGTTCAGCGGCTGGGGATGAGCGACCATGGCCCTGTCCACCTCCAGATTGTCGCCAACATCGCGCTTAAAATTCTGAGATTGCTTGTTGATCATAATGTCGAGCCCAGCGTCGTTACCCATCACAATCTGCCGGTCGAGGACGCTGAGGTGATCGTGACCATGGCGTCGCTGCTTCATGACTTAGGGATATCAATCCACCGGGTCGACCACGAACTCTACGGTCTCTTCCTGGCCGTTCCTAAGATCAAAGAATTGCTGGAGGGCATCTACGATATTCCCACCCGGACCATCATCATTTCAGAGACCCTCCATGCCATCATCTCTCACCGTACGGATGGCTTGCCGTTGACCCTTGAGGCCGGTATTGTCCGCGTCGCCGATGCCCTCGACATGGCGGAAGGCCGGACGCGGATCCCCTTCCAGGAGGGCTTGGTCAATATCCACTCCGTCTCTGCCTCTGCCATAGAACAGATCAAGATTGAGAAGGGAGAACTGAAGCCCATCCGGATTGTGGTGTTGATGAACAACTCCGCAGGAATTTTTCAGGTTGACGAATTACTCAAGAATAAACTGAAAGGTTCAGGGTTAGAACCCTATGTGGAAGTTGAAGCGACGATTGAGAGCGAGACGGAGAAGAAGCTCATCCATAAGTTTTCCATTTAAGGAGTCAAAATCAACAAAGAGAAAGGAGTTAAGATGTCAGCGATGCGAGGAAAGGCTTTGGTGACCGGAGCAAGCAGCGGCATTGGAAAGGAAACGGCCAGGAGACTGGCTCAAGAGGGCTTTCAAGTGATCGCTTCGGCGAGGAGGAAGGAATCCCTCGCTGAATTGGCAAAGGAAAATCAGAATATCATCCCCAGGCCCGTTGATCTTTCAGATGCCCAGGAGCTGGAAAAATTCTGTCAAGAACTCTCATGCCTTTCTGAACCCATTTCAGTTCTCATCAACAATGCGGGATTCAGTATCAGGGGAGCCCTCGAGGACGTTCCCCTCTCTTCGGTCAGGCGTGTCTATGAAGTCAATCTCTTCGCTCTCATTAGAGTGACTCAAGCCTGTTTGCCGGGTATGCGTCGACTCAAGGGAGGGACCATCGTCAACCTCAGTTCCATCATTGGAAAATTTACCTTTCCTCTGAATGGAGTTTATTCATCCACCAAACATGCCTTAGAGGCCATCAGCGATGCCTTACGGATGGAGGTCCGTCCCTTTGGTATCCGGGTGGTGACGATCCGGCCAGGGGTGATTGCCACCGAATTTAATGATAAAGCCAATCAATTGACCGGTGACCTCCTCTCACGGACCGATCCGGACTATAAGCCTGTTTATCAAGCCTATGGTGCCGGCATGACAAAGCTGTTTTCCAATGTCTCCATCCCCGGACCCGATCTCATTGCCGACATCATCGTCAAAGCCGTTCTTTCCGATTCTCCGAAAGCAGTCTATTTTGCGGGTCCTTTTGTAGAGGAGATTTTCGGACAACGAATACGAATGGATGATGATGGGTTTGATCAATTCATGACCGAAAAGACAGGATTGAAGGGTCTGAAGGTTTAGAGGAATAAACTCTTGCATTCAGTTTTTAAGAGTATGATGGACACCCAGGAGGATAAGGATTCCGCCCAGAATTTGTTGGAGGAAGATCGTTTCTCCCATCATGAAATAGTTGAAAAGGACTGCCCATATCGGAATGAAATAGAGGTAGACCATTGACTTCGTGATCCCTATCCTTCCAAGCCCTTCATACCAGAAGACATGTCCTAACATTCCAGAAAATATCACAGCATAACCCATTGACCACCAGGTTTCCCGCCATACTTGGCCCCAGAGGACAGGTTGGGCTGAAAGGAGAGCGGCTATCCAGAGGACCAATGAACCGATGATCATGCAATAACTCATCAGCCGCAAGGGAGAGTAGATTTTCAAGAGAGGCTTAGACCAAACAGAAAAAAAGATGGCTGCACAAAAACCTGCCATTAAGGTCAGTAGATCACCAGGAAGAGTTTCTAATGAAAAATGAAGTTTGGCAGTGGGCTTCAGTATGACGAGAACCACTCCTATCAGAGCCAGCAACATGCCCCAATATTGTTGTCTTCCTACAGGTTCCTTTTTAACCAGATCGACATAAAGAACTCCTAAAAGGGGCTGAATCGAGAGAATCAAAGCAGAATTGCTGGGGGAAGTTAAGTTCAGGCCCAGGGACCATAGGACTTGATATAATCCGAGGCCCAGTGCTCCCACCATGATGACTTTTCCTAAATCCTCCTTTTGGATCCGAATTTCCCTTTCCCGCCAGAGAGTAGCGACCAACAAGAGGATCCCCATCACGGTGAATCTTAAAGCTCCGAAAAGAAGTGGAGGGAGGTAACTATAGGCTGATTTGACAATTCCAAAATTGGCCCCCCAGGTCAGAACAACGATCCCAAGGAAAAAGTGACCGATTTGATAATTTCTTTCCTGCCTCATTTAATAAATCTTCTAGAGTTTATGAGAATCTGCCCCTTTTGATTCATCAGCCTAATTTTTTACAGAGTTCGGCCACCCGTCTTCCTAATTTGCGTCCATTTTCGCTTATTTTCTCATCAGGAGCACCTACACAGGCCACTCCATAATGACCTGTTGCATCCATCGGGTCTCCCACAACAATCATGCCGTAAATGAGTAAACACTGAACGATGGACATCATGGTGGTCTCCTTTCCGCCGGACGGATCTCCTGATGTAGCGAAGGCTGCTCCTACCTTATTCTCCATCTTTTTACGGATGACAACATATTCATCGAAGACACGTTTCAAATCCCATGCCATCGCACCAAAGTAGACCGGTGAGCCTGCAATAATTCCTGCGGAATCAACAAAATCTTCCTTCTTCACGTCTTGGGTAGATTTTAACAGGGCTTTGACACCGGAAACGGATTCAACTCCTTCCCCTATTCGCTCTGCCAGCTTTCGCGTATTGCCTCCTTTGGAGTAATAAAGTATCAAAATTTGCATGGTCTTCCCTCCTTTGAATTGGTCTTTTGTTTAAATTTATTTTTAACTCGAACTCCCTCTTTTTGCTATGCTTCTCGATTTTTAGTCATGAATCTCAACGCTCATTTTTTCTTCAATATGGGCTCAGAATAATAGGCGGTGACCATTTCATTACTGTGGTCGGTATCCGTTTCAATTCCGATGGCCAAAACTCCTTCAGGTTCTGCCCCGAAGGCAGTTTTATAATCTTTACGAAGATTCCTTTCCTCATGGACCCACTGTCCTGTTTTCCCTTCTCCGGACTCCAGAACAAAAACCTTGCAGTATTTTTCTCCGGGATGATCAAAGATGTGACCTCTTGGCAGATGGCTCGCCCAGATATATTCAATTTTAAATCCCGAAGGCTCCCCTCCTTCAATCACCCTAAAGCCTTTCTCTCTCCCAAAGACGACCATCACCCGGGCCGCCACATCAAATCTATCTTTTCTTGTCTCAATGGCAGAGCGGATAACATTTGATATTTTCCATCTCCAAGAGAGGATAGGAAGATTTTTTTCTTTTTCTCCTACTCCCTTGAAAAGAGAAGATCGGCTTCCCAAACTCTCGGCTTTGATGATCCCCTTTCCGGCCTTCGAATATTGAGTGGGAGGGACAGCAAAGTAGGAAACCATCCACCATCCCTTAACCGGGGTCTTCTTCTCTTCCGGCTCCTTTTGTTTGAAGTCTCCAAAGGGAAGTTGAATAAAAACAAGAATCAGACTGAGGGGAATCAATAAATTTTTCATTTTTTAAAATCGTCCTCCCAACTGAATCCCCTCCCTGCTCTACGCCGGGAAGCTCTGTGACTTTTCTACTTGAAGTCAACTCTCGTGTCATCGCGAGGAGTCCCGAGCAGAAGCAAGGGACGACGTGGCGATCTCATAGATGGTTGCACTTCAAACTTCTGAGATTGCCACGCCCTTATCCATTCCGTGGTTTCAGGCTCGCAATAACATCTTCACTTCGCCTGAAAGGCGAAGAGTCTCAGGCATTCACGATGGATACACTAAGTTATTATATATCACATTTTGATGGATGTATTGAAAAATAAGGAAGACCCTGCTAAACTTAGCCCAATGGAAAAACGAAGTCCAACTCATGAAACCCAATTTTTAATCTTCATCCTCCTCATCTCCTTCTTCTCCATGACCTCCACCAGTGAATCCAATGAACTGCCACCTCATTACCAATCTTTGATCCATCGACTCTCTCAGGAGGGCTTCAATTCTGAACTCCTCTCCAATTTATTAAGTGATCCCCGGGCAGAGTTAAACCCTTCCATGTTGACCGTCTATCTGAATCTGAATTCGAGGGAAACCCCAGAATTGTATTCTCAATTTTTTACCCCGGAATCAATTCTTCTCTCCAAGAAATTCCTCAGGCGAAATCTAAAGACATTGCAGAAAATGGAAAAAAGATTCCACGTGGAGAAGGAAGTGGTCATCGCCATTCTCCTGGTGGAGTCAAGGTTTGGGGAAAATATCGGCAAATACCGGGTCATCCCAACCTTTGCAAGCATGGCCCTCATAGACTCATTTGAAAATCTCCAGAAAAATTGTCAGGCCTTACGAGAGACCAATCCAGAACTCACCTACGAAGGTGTAGAAGGTTACGCGAAAAGAAAGGCGAGTTGGGCTTACGACGAATTGAAATGTTTTTTGTGGATCATTCAGCAAGAGAAAATCGATCCACTCGAAGTCTACGGTTCTTATGCCGGAGCCTTGGGTATGGCTCAGTTTATCCCTTCGAGTTACCTCGCCTATGCTCAGAGTAAGAAGGGTTTACGAAATTGGCTTCTAAATAAAGAAGAAGCGATATTCAGCATCGGAAATTACTTAAACTCTCATGGATGGAAAAAGAAACTGACGATCGAAAAGAAGAAACTGGTCCTCTGGTACTACAACCACAGCGAGCCCTATGTGGAAACCATCCTCCAGATAGCCCAGAAAATAAAACAAAGATAAATTCCAATCATCAAATCCCAAATTCCAAATAAATTTCAATAAGCAATGTCCAAATGACCCAACCTCCCCCCCTTCCCTCCCCCTCAAGAGACTGTGTCACAATAGGGAGTAGGCAGAAAATCGAAACCTATCGTTCGGCGATCTAAAGGTTGGCCAGGGGACAGAGAGGCGGCTAAGGAAGCTTTAGAGCGGAACCTTTTAGCGAATAAAATCATACGCTTCTTTACCGTGCAAACATTATTTTCAACCATTAGGACGGTTGCCCATAAACTTCAAATAATCGCAATTCTAAAGCTTCTGAAACTGGCTCTCTGTCCTCTCCACACCATTACGACACAGTCTCCAAGGGGGAGGGTGATGGTGGTTAAAAATTCCCCTTGAATTTGATACGCTGGATAATTACCTTTTAGTTGAGATAACAGGAGGGAGGTAAAAAATGATCAAAGATGATAGAAATTACCACCAACGATTACAGGAGTTCTGTGATTGTTATATGGAGACCGACCCTAAAAAGGAATTGGAGAAGGCTGCGAAGGGGGTTTCAGGCGATCCCAGCGGGGATCTGGATGAATTGGCCCTTAAGTTCCTCGGGCTTGGAATCTTTTATGGGGCGAGTGAAAAAGCTAAAAAGGTTTCCATCCAGCGATCAAAAGAGGGGAAGGTATTATTTACGGTCGATTCAAGAGGTCAGTATCAGCTTGATCCGCCCAGCACCCAGGTAGCCGATCGGGTCATTTCCATTACTCGAGCTATCACCCATATAGATAAAGATCATGGGAAGGAACCTGTATCCTTTGGCATAAGAAACGATCGAATTGAACTTACCTTCCAATTCGACCGGAAGAAAGAGGGAGAATCTTTCTCGATTTTGTATCCAAAACTCTAAGGATGCCAAAATTTTTCATAGTGGGTTCTGTTCGCAGAAGCAGCCAAAGGTCCCCATAGAACAACAATTGGGCATTTCTTCTATTCGGACGCATCTTCCGCAGAGTTCTCCGGGATCACTAATTCCTTGACATGGTATGATTACCCCCGGGCAGACATAATCACATCCCCGGCAGAGACGGCAGGTCTCCGGCCTGACTTCAAAGGGCATGCTTACTTTCCTACCCATTCCTCTCCCAACAAATCCGAGGGCTTTTCCGTCCATCTGTTCGTAGCACATCCGGATACAGAGACCGCAGAGGATACACCGATTATCTTCCATAGGAAATCGGACTTTAAGTAATCCCATGCGGGCAGCAATGTCCTGAGCTATCTTCACATTGGGAGCGCTCGCGACCAAGAGTTCAGCCAACATCTTCCTTGCGCGGATGATTCGAGGGGATTTGGTCTGAATCACCATCCCCTCTCTGACTTCGTGTGTGCAGGAGGTATCTATAAAAGTTTTACCTCCTCCGTTGTTGCTGATCTCGACTACACAGATCCGACATCCTCCATAAGGAGAAAGATGCTCTACATAACATAATGTTGGAATATGTATTCCAAATTCATGGGCCGCTTGGAGAATGGTGCCCCCTTCCTCCACATCCAACGATCTTCCATCTATCGTGACATTGACAGTTTTTCTTTCCATCTCTATCTCCTTTACCTAGTTGTTAGATTAATCAAAGCCTCTTAATTCTCGCCAAATATTTTTGATTTCCATCCATCCCCTCCCCTTCTTCCCCTCCCACCAAGGGAGGGGAGGTTCTTGGGGGGTTTATTGGACCATCACCGCGTTGGCTTTACAGACATCTTTACAGGATCCGCATTTTGAACATATTTCTGCAAGAATAAAGTGGCTCTGCTTTTTTTCGCCTTTAACTGCTTGGGTTGGACAAACCTTTGAACACGCACCGCAACCTGTACAATCTGTCTCTGAAATCGAATATTGAATGAGAGGTGTACAGACAGCAGCCGGACATCTCTTCTGATGAATATGGGCCTCAAATTCAGGACGGAAATATCTCAAGGCGGAGAGAACCGGATTGGGAGCTGTTTTTCCCAAACCACAAATGGAGGTATCCGCCACCACCTCAGCCAGCTCTTCAAGGAGGACCAAGCTTTCTTCATCCCCTCTTCCTTCTGTGATGTTGTCCAAAATTTGGCCCATCCTTTTTAATCCTTCACGGCAGGGAAGACATTTACCGCAGGATTCCTCTTCAAGAAAGTGGACAAAATATTTTGCCACATCGACCATACAGGTTCCCTCATCCATGACGATCATCCCACCGGAACCCATCATCGAACCGACTTGTGTGAGGCTGTCAAAGTCTACTGGAAGATCGAATAACGAAACCGGGATGCAGCCTCCTGAGGGGCCTCCTGTCTGCACTGCCTTAATCTTCCTCCCATCTTGCTGGCCGCCTCCAATATCGAAGATGATCTTTTCAAGGGTGATGCCCATGGGCACTTCGACCAATCCAGTATTTTTTACTTTTCCAACTAATGAAAAAATCTTTGTCCCTTTGCTCTTTTCCGTGCCAATGGATGAAAACCACTGGCTACCTTTATTAATGATCAAGGGGACATTGGCCCAGGTCTCCACATTGTTGAGGTTCGTAGGTTTTCCCCAGAGCCCTCGAGCCACGGTGTGAACCTGTTTACTCCTCGGTTCTCCAACTTTTCCTTCGATCGAGGCAATCAATGCGGTGGATTCTCCACAGACGAAGGCTCCACCCCCCTTTGCAATCTCTACATCAAAACTGAACCCAGAACCCAAAATATTTTTTCCCAATAACCCAGCCTTTCTGGCCTGTGTGGTGGCCGTTTCTGCATTTTTACAAGCGAGGGGGTATTCATGTCTGACATAGATGTAGCCATGGCTTCCTCCGATGGCATAGGCACCAATGATCATCCCTTCTAAAACGGAGTGGGGGTTGCCCTCCAGGAGGCTTCGATCCATATAAGCTCCAGGATCTCCCTCATCGCAGTTGCAGATAATATACTTGATTTCCCCTGGAGCATTCCGGCAATCTTCCCATTTTTTACCTGTGGGAAATCCTGCTCCCCCTCTCCCTCTCAGACCGGATACTTTAATCTCATCGATGACCTGCTCAGGTTTCATTTCGAAAAGAGCTTTTGACAAAGCTTGATACCCACCGATTCCAATATAATCCTCTATCTTTGTGGGCTCAATCTGGCCATTGTTTCCCAAGACCAACCGGTGCTGGGCCTTATAAAAAGGAATCTCTTTCTCTGAGGTTACCTTTCGTTTTGTGATTGCATCTTCATAAAGAAGATTCTCCAATATCTTACCTTTCCCAACGGTCTCCGAAAGGATAAGGAGCACATCTTTTTCCTGCACCCTCTGGTAGAAGATTCCCTGTGGCTGGATGGTAACGATGGGTCCTCTTTCACAGAACCCCCTGCATCCTGTGAATCTCAATCTGATCTTTTTATCAATGTCATTCTTCTTAATCGCCTTGGCGAATTGGTCCCTTACCTTTTTACATCCATAGGCATGGCAACCAGTCCCTCCGCATACAGAGACAACTACTTCATCCTCCTTCTGTTTTGATAAAATATGTTCCCTCCACTTCTCTAAATCGGATACAGATTTTATTTTCCTCATGACTTCACCCCATTCTTTCTTTTATTTTTATTTATCTTCTCAATAATTCTCTTTGCTTTGAGGGGATTCATTTCCCCATAGAATTTTCCATCGACGAACATGACAGGTCCGATCGCACAAACGCCCAGACAGTTCACCACATTCAAGGAGAACTGTTTGTCTGCAGTGGTCTGACCAGGTTCGATATTCAATTGTTTCTTCATCTCCCTTAAAATTTTTGGCCCTCCCCGTACATGGCATGCAGTTCCCAGACAAAGAGTGATGGAATGCTTTCCTTTTGGGATGAGACTAAAAGATTTATAAAAGGTAGCAACTCCATAAATATCATTGAGGTCCATCCGAAGCCTTGAAGCCACTTTTCTCAACGCTTCTTCAGGTAGAAAGTGATATCGGTCCTGAATATCGTGAAGAATGCTGATGAGACCTGTCCTCTTTTCCTGATACTTGTCAATAATTTTTCCAACATGTTCGAAGTCCATTTTCCCCTCCAAAATAAATTTTACTTAATTTTATTTTTAAAAAATAATTTTCACTTAATTTATATGGCAAAAAAATAATTTTCTTAATTATTACTTAATCTTACCACCCCCCTCTCGGCGGACTTAGAACCCATAAAAGAACTGCCTCTCCCTTTCCCACATTTACCCATTTAGAAGGAAATGCTGATCCGATATAAAGACTATCTCCCTGCCTTAATAACTGCTTTTCATCTTGAATTTCAACCTCTAATTCTCCTTCCATGACATAGGCGAATTCATCCCCTTTATGGCTATAAAAATGTCCATCGATGACAGCACCCTCTTTCATGATTAAAAGGTAAGGTTCCATCCTTCGGTTCAGTACATCGGAGACCAGAAGTTCCAGTTTCACATCAGAGCTCTTAATATTCTGGAGATGAATATCCTGCCTCTCGCCTGGCTTGATCACCATTTTCTGCAGCGGTCCGCTCTCTCCATCTGTCAGAAAATAAATGGGCTGGGTATTCAATTTTTCGCTCAATTTGAGAAGGGAATCGAGGGAAGGACTGATCAAATTTTTTTCCAATTGAGAGATAAAACTTGGAGTCAGGCCAACCTGCTCAGCCAATTCCTTTTGCGTCATTCCCAATTTCTTCCTCAATGCTCTGATCTTATCGCCCAGGTTACTCGGCCTTCGGCCTCCGATGGAGGGGAAGATCACCTCCTCATTCCATACCTCATAATGTTTTGGAAGGAAGGCGCTCCTTGAAAACCTTCCCTCAATTTTGATCACTTTAAAAAAGAGTTCACCGTTCTGCTTCTCCAGTTCAATCGCCACCTGCGTGATATGCCTCAGATTGGCCTTAAAAGATGGTGTGTGTGCTTCTTTTTCCAGGACCCAATAGGCAACGGTTTGAAGATCATAGAGCCGGGGGCAGGAGTAAGTGAAGAATTTATAGGTAACGTTTTCATCGCCCCAGATATCCTGCATTCCAGTCAGACTATCGAAGATATAACGGACACCTGCTCCCTTCTCAATCTCAACCCGATCCATCGCCACACGAAATTGTGAAAGGTCCTTCGGATTTTCAACCTTGACCACACTCCCTTTAAATCCCTCTTTATCTTTTTCATAAAATTGGGTGAAGAGGGGATCACTGTTTCCCTTTCCAGAAGTAAAACAATCCAAGATAGTTAAATTCTCTAAATCGGGAAGGTAGCTTAAACGTTTCGTGAGTGTGGAAGGAGAGACATTGAAACTGACATAGACCACTTTATATCCGTTCTTCAAATTGTGTTCAGTAAACCGTTGAAGAAAGATCTCAATATAAGTGCCAGCCTCCACCTCCCAGATGACATTATCACCGGTTTTAAGAAAACCTAAAAGATGGTCTAAATAACCAATGCCTGAGGAAATTTTGCCCGTCATTTTAATTCTAACTTATTTAAGATTGAAAATAGTTTAGTTTAAGTTAATTTTAGCGATTATTAATACCCCTTTAGCATTAAAATGTCAACTAATTTTTAATCTTGAAGAAGAATGTTGCTCTAGTAGGATATTTTTGAAATTTTTGCGATAGCACAGATTAATTTTGTTTAATCTATTGTCTCAAAAAAGGCATCTTTTACGCCATCCAGTAACTGGAATGAATTTATCTTGATGGAAAAAATTTCAGCTCCAGGATCATCAAGAAAATCTGTTAAATGGGGATGCCTTTTTAAAAACTTTGCACGGATAAGATCTTTCTTTCCAGGGTTGTCTATTGTTTGAAACTCTCCACTGACGGTCAGAGCCTTTATATCAATCCGTCTTTGACCCTTCTCCTCTTCACGAGTATCAATGAGGAGGCTGACTGTGGGGTTTTCCATTAAATTGGAATATTTCTTCGTCTGTTTATGGGAAATCAAATAAATCTCATGACCTTCCTCATCTGAAATATAGGACATGAGAGAGCAATGAGGTTTCCCTTCAGAGACCGTGGCCAAGACACAGAGATCATTTCCTTTAACGATGTCCTTCATCTTTTCAAGCATCTGTTCTCAGCTACCTCCATTATTTTATTTAGAACTCAGACTATTTATAATACTATAACAAGAAGAGGAGAATTCAATGGAAAAAATCAAATTGGGCATTAGTACCTGCTTGTTGGGCGAGAATGTCCGTTATGACGGCGGTCATAAGCTGGACCGGTTTCTCACCGATACCCTTGGACAATATGTGGAATATGTCCCCGTCTGCCCTGAGGTGGAATGCGGTTTGGGTGTTCCAAGGGAGTCGATGCACCTGGAGGGCAATCCAGATTCTCCCCGTCTCGTGACGACTCGTACCAAACAGGATATGACGGAGCGGATGGTTCGGTGGGCCCAAAAATGTGTGGTCGAATTGGAAAAAGAAGACCTTTGTGGCTTTATCTTCAAGAGCGACTCTCCAAGCAGCGGCATGGAACGGATCAGGGTCTACAATGAAAAGGGAATGCCGGTAAAAAAGGGAGTGGGAATATTTGCAAGAATTTTTATGGATCACTTTCCCTTGCTTCCTGTGGAAGATGAGGGACGCCTTCATGATCCAGAACTCCGTGAGAATTTCATTGAAAGGATCTTTACCCTAAAAAGGTGGCGGGAAGTCCTGTCAAAAAAAGAGAGTCGGGGGAACG
>CAWGAV010000030.1:0-31748 GCA_963820625.1 uncultured delta proteobacterium | reverse complement strand
AATACAGATTTTCTTGCTTGCGTGAAGAAATTATGGTAAAAAAAGTTATTCCATTTGCTATTCGAAGGCGGAAACCTATTGAAGTTACCAAGAAAATGTTGCAGCATCATTTAAATTCCTAAGGAGGTAAATCGATGGCAGATAAAACTCCAAAAGTGGATGAACTGGAGAAGGGACCCTGGCCAAGTTATGTGAAAGAAATAAAACGGGCAGCCAAGAAAAGTGCAGCAGCAAAGGACCTTCTGGGGGTACAGGAACTCTCATTCAATGACAGAGTCACACACTGGAAGCACGGAGGGATCGTCGGGGTCACTGGTTATGGCGGAGGCGTCATCGGGCGATACAGCGATGTCCCGGATAAGTTCCCCAACATCGAGTCGTTCCATACCATGAGAGTCAACCATCCTGCGGGGTGGTTTTATACCACCAAAGCATTAAAAAAACTCTGCGACGTCTGGGAAAAACATGGAAGCGGTTTAACCAACATGCACGGTTCCACGGGTGACATTATTCTTCTCGGAACGACAACTGCCCATCTCCAACCATGTTTTAATGATTTGACGGAGGCAGGATTTGACCTTGGGGGATCAGGTTCAGCCTTAAGAACACCTACCGCCTGTGTCGGACCAGCCCGGTGTGAATGGACGAACATTAACACCCTTGCGTTGGTTCATGACCTGACCATGGAATTCCAAGATGAAATCCATCGGCCCCGCTGGCCCTATAAATTCAAGATCAAGATTTCCGGATGTCCGAATGATTGCGTGGCCGCTATTGCAAGGGCTGATTTCACGATCATTGGAACCTGGAAGGATAGCCTAAAGATTGACCAGAAAGCCGTCAGAGAATATGTGAAAAGTGGAATGGATATCAGGACAGACATCGTTGCGAGATGCCCAACCAATGCGTTGGAATGGGATGAGAAAGCACAGGAACTGAGGCTCATTCCTCAGGATTGTGTCCGGTGTATGCATTGCATCAACAAAATGACCAAGGCCCTCCGACCGGGAGATGATAAAGGGGCCACGATTCTGATTGGAGGGAAGGCACCTATTCTGAAAGGAGCGATGCTTTCTTCAGTCATCGTTCCCTTTATGAAGGTGGAGCCTCCCTATACCGAGATCAAAGACCTTCTCCGAAAAATCTGGGATTGGTGGGATGAAAATGGAAGGCCCCGCGAGAGGGTAGGTGAGTTGATTGAAAAAGTAGGGATGAGAACCTTCTTGAAAGTCAGTAGGTTTGAAGGCCCTACCGCAGATGATTAAAAGTCCAAGGTCAAATCCTTATGTGTTCTTCTAAAGATTTGTACACAGAATGATGCCGAGAGGAGGTTATTATGTCAAAGACAGATATTGGACCCCCTAATTTTCAAGAGATGTTACCCGAGGTCATAAAAAAGAATTACGGACATTGGAAATATCACGAGATCTTAAAGCCAGGGATTCTCCGGCATGTGGCTGAAAGTGGAGATGAGTTATTTACGGTGAGGGTGGGTTCACCAAGATTGGTCAGCATCGATTTTATCCGGGACATCTGTGATATCGCCGATAAGTATTGTGATGGGCATCTCCGGTTTACCAGCCGATACAACATCGAATTCATGACTCCGGACAGAACGAAAGTGGATCCCCTCATTGAAGAGGTCAAGAAACTCGGTCTCCCGGTGGGCGGCACAGGCAACGCCATTTCGAATATTGTTCATACCCAGGGTTGGGCACACTGCCACAGTGCGGCGACGGATAGTTCACCTATTGTTAAAGCATTAATGGACGAACTCTACGACTACTTCACCAGCATGAAACTCCCGGGCAAATTGAGGGTTTCATTGGCCTGCTGCATCAATATGTGCGGTGCTGTCCACTGCTCAGATTTGGCCATTGTCGGAGTGCATACGAAAGTTCCGAAAGTCAATCATGAAAAGCTGATGGCGATATGCGAGATTCCAACGGTCATGTCCTCCTGTCCAACAGGAGCGATCCGCCGGCATCCTGATAAAGATGTTAAGAGCGTTGTGGTTAAAGAAGACTTGTGTATGTACTGTGGTAACTGCTACACTGTCTGCCCGGCCATGCCTCTTGCCGATGCCGAAGGAGACGGCGTGGCGATTTATGCGGGAGGCAAGGTGTCCAATGCCAGAAAACCGCCCATGTTCTCACGGTTGGTGGTTCCCTATCTTCCAAATCATCCACCTCGATGGCCTGAGGTGGTAGAGACTATAAAAAAGATCGTTGAGGTCTATGCAGGCAATGCTTGGAAATACGAAAGAATGGGGGAGTGGATTGAAAGAATAGGTTGGGAGACTTTCTTCCGACTAACGGAGATACCTTTTACCGAGCAGCATATCGATGACTTTACTTATGCGAGAGAAACCTTTAGAACCACCACCCAATTTAAATGGTAAGAAGGAAGGCACACCATGAGTGAAGAAGTGAAAGAGAGCATCCTCAAATACTTGGGGACAGTGAGCCAGGCCAGGAATAAGGAGGTGGCGAGGGCTGTTGGGATGGAAAAACCGTTGGTAGATAAAGCGATTGCGGAATTGGCGAAAGAAGGAAAGATTGAATATCGAAGCTTTGGCGGCATCACCTACGTGGCCCTCCCGGGAAAGAGTGAGACTTGAGCGTAATGGCTATGGGTGGTCGTGTCGGCTCCAGCGATCAACATTTCGGTCGTCTGCTGATTTCCTCGCCCCAGGGTCATTCTGGTAAAACCATTGTTACGGTCGGTTTGTGTGATGTGTTCAAACGGCGGGGCCTTTCGATCCAGCCCTTTAAGAAAGGTCCCGATTATATAGACCCATCGTGGCTCACCGTGGCAGCGGGCCGAAGCTGCCGCAATTTAGATCTCTTTTTAATACCCGAAGGCAGATTACTTCCTTCATTTCAGCAGAGCTGTAAAGGAGTGAATTTAGCCATCGTTGAAGGGGCGATGGGACTTTATGATGGTTTAGATTCTCATGGGACAACGGCCGAGATCGCCCGCCTCTTGAATATTCCGATACTCCTCGTGATCAATACAACACGGATGACAAGCAGCATCGCAGCCATGGTGACAGGGTATCAACATTTTCAGAAAGATATCCCCATCGCCGGAGTCATCCTCAATTATGTCTCTGGCCGCCGCCATGAACGGAAGCTAAGGGATGCTGTTGAACAATATTGCGGGATCCCTGTTGTTGGAAGCATTCCCAAAGATCAGGATCTTCGCATCATTGAAAGGCACCTGGGTCTCATCCCCTCATCGGAATCCGGCGAAGCAGAGTGGTTGGTAGAACGTATCGGCCGTAAGCTCGAGTTACAACTCGACCTGGACAATATATTCAAAATTGCTCGGAGCTTCAAAACCAATTTCAAAACCACATCGGATGACCCCACTGCTTATCCTAATTCTCCCCTTGAGAAGATAAGGGACGAGGTGAAAGTGAGGAGGGCCAAGACGGTTCGAATCGGAATCCTGCGTGACCGAGCCTTTAATTTTTATTACCCGGAAAACTTTGAGGCTTTGGTGAACGAGGGGGCTGAGCTCCTCTTCATCGATTCATTCAAAGATCGTTTACCCAAGGTGGATGGACTTTATATCGGGGGTGGATTCCCCGAATTCTTCCTGAAGGAATTGGAAGGGAACCGCTCATTACGGCACGATATCGCCGAGGCTGTTCAAGAGGGTCTGCCAGTTTATGCTGAATGTGCAGGGGTGATGTATTTATGCCGGAGCATTTCTTGGCAGAATCGATCCTACGAAATGGTTGGAATTATTCCCGCGGAGGTACAGCTCTCTGAGAAGCCTGAAGGACACGGCTATGTCGTTGCAGAAGTCATGAGTGAAAATCCGATTTTCCCCGTGGGGCTGACCATTCGTGGCCACGAATTCCATCACTCCAGCCTTGTGAATCTTAACGGTCTTCAGTTTGCTTATCGGATTCTGAGAGGGCAGGGAATGACTGGCAAAAGAGATGGAATCGTATATAAAAATCTCTTTGCCTCTTATATCCATCTGCACGCTTTGGGAACACCCGAGTGGGCTAAGGGTTTTGTATCACTGGCATCAAAGGAGAAGAGCGGAAGTCGGATGATTCCCAATGGAAAGGGAGGGGCTTTTTTCGGGTAATGGTAAACCGAGAACGAACCTTTTACAATAAGGAGTATTCCGAGGATCTCTTTCATGGCCTTGCTGAAAAGGGGCGAACCATAGATCACAGGGCATTCGCCTTTTTTCGATAAAAATGAAGTGCGAATTGGTATTGATTCAAAACCAGGAGGTGGAGAAGATGGCAAAGGCTGTATTGGGTGGAATTGAAATTGAAGTGGATGAGGATGGTTTCATTCAGGAACCAGAAAAATGGAGTCAGGCTTTGGCAGAGGATTTGGCCAAAGGGGAGGATGCTTATCCCATGAACGAGGATCACTGGAAGTTGGTCAATTATCTCCGGGATTACTATCTGAAGTTTGGAATTGCTCCGCCGATCCGGATGGTCGTTAAACAGACAGGAATCGATCTCAAAAAAATCTACCAGTTATTCCCGAGCGGTCCGGCCAAAGGAGCCTGTAAGGTGGCTGGTTTACCAAAACCCACCGGTTGCGTCTAAGGGTGAACTTCAGGAAATTCTTTTAAATCGTAGGAAGCCCGTCAAGGAGAGGAAATGGGTGGGGTGATCCTTTTTATCTTTTATGGAAGCATCATCTTCTGTGTCGTCGCTTCTATTATAAAGATCGCCAAGTACGCCACAGCCCCTTTGCACCTGAGGTGGGAACTCTATCAGGGGAGTTCGGTGTATGAACTCCCCGACGGATGGAATCGAGCCAACCTCACTTTTTGGCAGAAACTGAAATCGGTGATGCTGGATGTCTCTTTCTTGAGAGGGTACTATCATCGGAACAGGAAATTCTGGACCTTTTTGTATCTCTTCCATCTCGGGATCTATTCACTCATCCTCTGGCATGCCTGGCTTTTTCTCAGGGCTGCGACGGTTGATATCGAATCCGCTTCCCTTTGGGGTTTGGCCTGGGGGCATGTTGCCACAGGGCTGGCTTTTATCGGAGGCGCCGGAATTTTGATCCAAAGAATCGTCAATGAAGATTTAAAAGTTTATTATTCCCCCATTCACTATGGTAAATGGATCTTCATGTTGCTCACCCTCCTTGGGGCATTTTATGCGGTCGATGTTCATTTCAATGCCCAGATGCCTGCGCTCCTGAAGTATGTGAGGGAGCAGGTGACTTTTCAAGATCTTGAGCATAAACTTCATCCTGCCCTCGCCCCAGCCAGCCATATCCTCTTCGTCTCCGTGTGGTTAATCTACCTGCCCTTTAGCCATATCATGCAACTCTTTTTCAGGTATTATCACCATCTGCGCTGGGATGATGTTCCCAATGCAAGAGGGAGTGGCATCGAAAGAAGAGTAAAGGAACTACTCGATCTACCCATCACCTGGTCAGCCCCTCATATCCAATCCGGGAAGAAATGGAAAGAGGTTGCGACAGAAGTAAAAGATCTTACAGGAGTACAAGGTCGTTGAGGAAAGAGCGAACGAAGATCAATGATATCAGCGGAAAGAAAGAGGAAGGGCTCCTGAATATTTCGCCTCAAGACTGGATGCCCCTTCCCTGTCTTGATGATCATCCCTCACCCATCAAGCCACTGACAGAAGAACAAAAGGAGAGAGTGGAGTCTTCCCTCGATGGTATTTCGGCTCTTGGATTGCCCAAACCCAAAAACGAAGAGGAAGAGAAAAAGCTGGTTGAAAGTTTCCTGAGGGGGCTCAAGAAACTACTTTCTCAAAACGATAACTGGACCTTCTGGCAACCGTTGATCCATTCCCTGGAAAGCTGTGTCAAATGTCAGACCTGTAACGATGCCTGCCCTATCTATGTCTCCAGCGGAAAGCAAGAGATCTACCGGCCCACTTACAGAGGCGAGGTTCTTCGGAGGATTATCAATAAATATTTGAAGAAAGGCGGCAGGACCCTTTCCAAACTCAAAGGAGAGGATATTGAACTGAACTGGGCAACCATTGCCAGACTGGCCGAGTTGGCCTACCGATGCACTCTGTGCCGAAGATGCGCTCAATGGTGTCCTCTGGGGAGCGATAATGGCTTGATCACACGGGAGATTAGAAAATTATTCAGTCAGGAGATGGGCATTGCTCCGAAGGAAGTCCATGATGCTGGCACGGTTCAGCACCTCAAAGTAGGTGCCAGCACAGGAATATCCCCTCAGGCGTTCGAGAATATGATCGAATTTATGGAGGACGAAATCGAGGAGAAAACGGGTAAACGGATCAAGGTCCCCGTCGATCGTGAAGAAGCGGAAATCTTACTCATTCATAACTCCGGAGAGTTCATGTCCTGGATTGAAAACCCTGTGGCCTTTGCCATCCTCTTCGAGGCGGCCGGTCTCAGTTGGACCCTGTCCAGTGAAATCTACGGATACGAAGCCACCAATTACGGTACATGGTATGATGATATCCAGTTTGCCAGAATAGCACTGAAACAGATTGAGGTGGCAAAAAAATTAAAAGTAAAGAAGATCGTGATGGGCGAATGCGGTCATGCTCACAAGGGTTTGATTATAATTGCCGACCGGATATTGGTTGATGACATGAATTTCCCGAGGGAGAGTTTCCTGCCCCTTCTCGCTGAACTGGTCTGCAACGATAAAATCAAACTTGACCCTGCCAGAAACAATTTTTTCGTCACCCTCCACGACCCATGCAATATGGTGAGATTGATGGGAATTGTTGAGCCCCAGAGGCAAATCTTGAAAAAGATTTGCCCGCAGTTCAGGGAGATGGAGCCCCACGGAGTGGAGAATTACTGTTGTGGTGGGGGAAGCGGGTTTGCGATCATGTCTAATATGAATTTTTCCGATTGGAGGGTTCATCTCTCAGGCAGAATGAAATTGAAACAGATTCTCAATGTCTTTCAGGATGTCATCGAACCAGAGAATAAAAAATATGTCTGTGCTCCCTGCTCAAATTGTAAAGGGCAGATCAGGGATCTATTGAGCGATTACAACGTTGGAGAAAAATACAAGATCCATTACGGCGGTCTGGTAGAACTTGTTGTGAACGCCATGGTGGATATTGAAAAGCCGTTCATCGAGTGGGAGTGACGACTCCAGGATTTTGAAAGAGCAAAGTGGCTATGAATGAACCTAAAGGCAAAGTTTTTTTACTCAGTTCGGAAGGCATCGGATACGGAGAGGATATGTTGGGGTATCAGATCCTGGCGACCATGCTTGAAAGCTTGACGAAACGTGCGGATAGACCTGCTGCCATTATTTGCTGGAATACAGCGGTCAAGCTGGTAGCCGAGGGATCCCCTCTTGTGCCGCATTTTAAGCGTCTGGAGGAGAAAGGTGTCAACATTCTTTTGGGAAAGTTGTGCATCGGAGAATGCGAGCTGAATGGGAAAATAGCCGTGGGCAAAGAAGCCACCATGGATGAAATTTTAGACTTAATCCTACATAATGAGGTGATCAATCTTTGATGCGTCATCGCTCGAAACCCGTTTGATGGGATTCGAGACCATTGGGATATAGGGTGATACTCGAAAATCTCTTATTGCAAAATCAATCGGCCATTTTGGAAAGATGGTTTAACCTCATCCTGGAGACCTATCCTGCGAATACGGCAACCTTGATGAGAAAGGAGAAGAACCGGTTCGCCAATCCAGTCGGGGTCACAATCTCGCGAGAGATAGAGGCTCTCTTTAAAGGACTTCTTGAAAATAAGGGTTCTGAAGAACTCGCGGCTTCCCTAATCGCCATCCTTAAAATCCGATCGGTCCAGGACTTCCGCCCTTCTCAGGCAGTCGGATTTATCTTGCTCCTGAAAAAGGCGATAGAGGGGGCACTGAAAAGCGAGATCCATCGAGAACCGATCCGAGAGGAATGGTTGAAATTTCACTCCAGAATCGATGAGCTGGCCCTGCTCGCTTTTGACCTCTACATGGATTGCCGGGAAAAAATTTGTGAGATCAGAATCCATAAGGCGCAAGCGGAGAAGGAGATGGCCTTTAAGATGATGGAAAGAATGACTTTTTCAAAAGAGAAAGCACAGAAAGGAGAAGATTAACCCTTTCAATTCCAAATTTTAAAATCCAAATGTCAAATGAATGTCAAAGTTCAAAGTTAAAATTTCTTAGTATTTGAGCTTTGGGTTTGATTTGACATTTGAACTTTGGCATTTGACATTGCTTCTACCATTATGGGTATCTCGTTTTCCATTTCCGCAATCATTCTTCTTCTTTTGATCATCCTCGGAGTATGGGGGATGGGCTCGTATTCTCTTTTGGGTGTGATCCTTCCTTATATAGCGGTCTTCCTGTTTATTGCCGGATTTATTTACCGCGTCTTAAAATGGGCAAGCTCGCCCGTTCCCTTCCCTATTCCCACGGTCTGCGGTCAGCAGAAATCGCTTCCCTGGATCAAAGGCAGTGCTATTGATAGCCCTTCGACCACAGGAGGTGTGGTAGCGAGATTGGCCCTTGAGATTCTTCTTTTCCGTTCCCTGCTCAAGAATGAAAAAGTTGAACTCCAGATGCCCCCAAAACTCTTGTTTAAAACGAGCACCTATCTCTGGTTAGGGGCCATGGCTTTCCATTGGTCTCTTCTTATTATTCTTTTGAGGCACACGAGATTTTTTCTTGAACCTGTTCTCTCCGTCATCGTTTTAATCCAGAGGCTTGATTCCGTTCTTCAAGGTCTCTTCCCTGTGATCTACATCACAGATATCGTTATCGTGACCGCCCTGGCCTACCTCTTTCTGAGGAGAGTGATCTATCCGCAGATTCGCTATATTTCTCTTCCTTCTGACTACTTGGTGGTCCTCGTGATCTTGGGGATCACCCTTTCAGGCGTTCTGATGCGGCTCATCTATAAAGTGGATCTGGTACAAGTGAAGGAGTGGGTGATGTCGATGCTCCGTTTTCATCCCAAGCTGCCGCAGGGAGCGAACGTGCTCTTTTATATTCATCTCTCTTTCGTGAGCCTCTTGATCGCTTACTTTCCTCTCAGCAAACTGATGCATATGGCAGGGATCTTCTTGAGTCCTACAAGAAACCTGAGGAATATGAGCCGCCATAGCAGGACCATCAATCCTTGGAACGGCACGGTGAAGGTCCACACCTATGAGGAGTATGAGGACGAATTCCGGGGATCGATGAAAGAGGTTGGATTACCTGTGGAGAAGGAATAAGCATGTCCGAAGAAGTCTCAAAAGACAAGCCATTGAAGATCGACCATACCCCGCCGGCCAAGAGTTGGATGGAACCCACCGTTGAATTCAGAAAGGGGACTTACGGCTACCCCGCAGCACCCAAACATGAAAAGTATCTCGAACTCCCGAACGCCAGAGAATGGCAACCGAGGGAAGAGGACTGGAAACTCCCAGAAAACTGGAAGGAGATTATCCTGAAAGGGATGGAGGATCGCTTGAATCGCTACCGATCGTATCGCCTTTTTCTCGATATCTGTGTGCGATGCGGTGCCTGCGCAGATAAATGCCACTTTTTCATCGGTTCAGGAGATCCCAAAAATATGCCCGTCCTTCGGACAGAACTGCTCCGATCGATCTATCGAAAATATTTCACCCTCTCCGGAAAGATTTTTGGAAAGCTCGCAGGAGCCCGAGAGCTCACGGAAAGTGTGTTGAAAGAATGGTTCTATTACTTCTATCAGTGCACGGAATGCCGTCGCTGCTCTGTTTTCTGCCCCTATGGCATTGATACCTGTGAAATCACCATGCTGGGAAGGGAACTGCTCAATTTGGTGGGCTGCAATATCAACTGGATCCTGGAACCGGCGTCGAATAGTTACCGAACAGGAAATCATCTGGGCATCCCTCCCCATGCTTTCAAATCAACCGTGGAGTTTGCCATCGATGAGATCAAAGAGATGACGGGCGTCCGAGTCGAAGTCCCCATCAACCGGAAGGGTGCCGAGATCCTCTTTATCTCTCCCTCGGCCGATTATTTTGGTAGCCCTCACTGGTATACGTTTCTGGGTTACCTCATCCTTTTCCATGAAATCGGTCTCGACTACACCTGGAGCACTTTTGCTTCTGAGGGTGGGAATTTCGGTTTTTTTCACTCCGCGGATCTGGCCAAGCGGCTGAACGCCAAGATTTATAGCGAAGCGAAAAGGCTTGGAGTGAAATGGATCCTTGGAGGAGAATGCGGTCATATGTGGAGGGTGATCCACCAATATATGGGCACCTTTAATGGTCCGGCGAATTTCCTGGAAGAGCCTGTGTCTCCGATCACGGGTACGCCTTTCGAGAATGCAAAATCGACCAAAATGGTTCATATCTGTGAATTTACCGCCGATTTAATCCAAAACAAGAAGTTGAATCTGGATCCAAGCCGTAATGATAAATGGAAAGTCACCTACCATGATTCCTGTAACATCTCCAGAGGAATGGGGCTCCTTGAAGAACCTCGATATATCCTCCGAAACGTATGCAACGAGTTCTATGAGATGCCAGAAAATACGATCAGGGAAAGAACTTTCTGTTGCGGGAGCGGCGCTGGGTTAGGTTCTGATGAGAATATGGAGATGCGTTTAAGAGGAGGGTTCCCGAGGGCGAATGCGGTCAAGTACGTTCAGGAGCAATTCGGAGTGAACCTGCTCACCTGCATCTGTGCCATTGATAAGGCTTCTTTTCCTCCCCTACTCGAATACTGGGCCCCCGGGGTGGAAGTGGCTGGAGTCCACGAGTTGGTCGGGAATGCCATGGTGATGAGGGGAGAGAAAGAAAAGACGACCAACCTGCGTGGCGAACCTCTTGAAAGGGAGGAAACGGAAGACCATGTATGATGGAAAGAAGATTATTCCAGGACTCATCCTCTTCCTGGGGTTAGTCACCTACCCGTTCTGGCATAATGCTGTCAGTGGAAAGACCGGTTATATTCCCAAGCCAAAACTCCCTGCCGACAAGAAGGAGTGTGTGGAGCCCAAGGATTACATTCGCATCAACCACAAGAATTTGTTAGCGGATTGGAGAGAAGCGGTTGTTCGGGAGGGCGGGACGATCTATGTGGCAGGCAACAAAAAAAGGTATGTCATGAGTTTGAATCGTACCTGTATGAGCTGTCATACAGACAAAACCCAGTTTTGCGACCAGTGCCACAATTACATGGGAGTAACCAATAAATGCTGGGATTGCCACATGTATCCGAAAGAGTTGAAAAAGGAATGAATTAGATGGAATTTGATAGAAGAGGATTTTTAAAGATTGCCGGACTCACGGTATTGGGGTTGGCCGCCAAGCCGGGATGGGAGCTGTTTTCAAAAGTCGAACCGCAGGAGTTAGTCCCAAGCCCCGAAACACTGGCTAAGAAAAGATGGGCCATGTCTGTTGACCTCAAGAAATGCTGGTCGATCGAAGGATGCCGAGACTGCATCGATGCCTGTCATCGCATCCATAATGTGCCTGATTTGGGCACGCTTAAGGAAGAGATCAAATGGGTCTGGACGGCTCCCTATGAAAACGTATTTCCCGAGCATGAGCTTGAATATTCGGAGGAAGATTATCGACACAAACCTGTTCCACTCCTCTGCAATCACTGCGATGACCCTCCTTGTGTGAGGTATTGCCCTACGAGAGCGACCTGGAAAAGAGAAGATGGAATTGTCATGATGGACTTTCACCGGTGTATTGGATGCCGCTACTGCATGGCAGGATGTCCTTATGGTTCAAGGAGCTTCAATTGGAGAGATCCCAGGCCTTTTATCAAGAAAGTAAACTTAGAATTTCCAACGAGGACCAAAGGCGTTGTGGAGAAGTGCAATTTCTGCGAGGAAAGACTTAGCCGAGATCTTCTTCCGGCCTGTGTGGAAGCTTGTAAAGAAAAAGCATTGGCCTTTGGTGACTTGAGAGACCCTGAGTCCAAGGTCAGGAAGGCCCTTCAATCCAGGAATGTCTTTCAGCGACAACCAGAACTGGGTACGAAACCTAAAGTTTATTACATCTTGTAAAATAAGATCCGGGCGGTCCAACAGGAAGCGGAAATGCTGGACAAAAGAGAAAAGATTATTGGCGAAGACAAGATTCTCTTTGAACACATCTGGAAAACCGGAAAGGGTTTTTACATCACGGTCTCCATCCTTGGCGCCCTCGTTCTCCTGGGACTTTATGCCTACGTCACTCAATACCGGAATGGGCTGACCGTCACTGGACTTTCAAGGCAGATCTTCTGGGGAGTCTACATTACGAACTTCGTCTTCTTCATCGGGATCAGCCACGCAGGAACCTTCATCTCCGCCGTCCTCCGAGTACTGAAGGCGGAATGGCGAAGACCCATCAGCCGCGCCTCAGAGCTCACGACCGTCTTTATCCTCCTATTCGGCGTGGGGAGCGTCCTGATCGATCTGGGAAGACCGGACCGGATGTTATACGCCATCCGATATGCCAATTTTCGTTCTCCTTTGCTATGGGATATCTGTAGTATCACCACTTATCTTACCGTAAGCTCCATATGCCTTTATCTTGCTTTGATTCCGGATATTGCCCTGCTCAGGGACCTTGGAGGAAAAAGGGAATGGTTCTACCGCATCTTGTCTCTGGGATGGGCCGGGACGGAGGGACAGCATCGCCGACTGGAGAAGGCCATCACTTTCATGTCCATTCTTGTCATTCCGGTCATGATCACCGTTCATACCGTTGTCTCCTTTGTCTTTGCTATGACCATTCAGCCGTTGTGGCACAGTGCGATTTTCGGTCCCTATTTCGTCGTCGGCGCCATCTTCTCCGGGGTGGCGAGCGTGATTGTCGTGATGGCTGTGCTCCGAAAAGCCTACCATCTCGAAAACTATATCAAGCCAGTTCACTTTAACAACATCGGCATCTTTCTGATGGCCATGACCCTCTTATGGTTCTATTTTACCTTTGCAGAGTATATCACTATTGTCTATGGGAACGAGCCAGTTCATATGGCCATCTTCTGGTCCAAGCTGACCGGAAAATTTGCCCCCCTTTTCTGGCTTCACTTCATCCTGTGTTTCGTCATCCCTTTGCCGATTCTCGCCGTGAGAAGATTTCGAACGATCCGGAGGATTGTCGTCGCTTCGATCTCCATCATCTTAGGGATGTGGCTGGAGCGGTTTGTTATCATCGTGCCTACCTTAACGAAACAGAGAATGCCGGTGGAGGGAGCCTTTTATATCCCCACCTGGGTGGAGTGGTCCATCCTGGCGGGCTGCATCTCCTTATTCATGCTCCTCTACACCCTCTTCACAAAAGTCTTTCCCATCGTTCCCATCTGGGAGATTAGAGAAGGCCGGGAAAAAGCGGTTAGGATGGTTTCGGAGAGGATCGAATCCTACCTTCCGGAGACCGATGTGGCACCACAATGAAGAACATACCAAAAATAATTTAAGAAAGGTGGGCCTGTTCCATGAACGGGCCCACCTTTGTCCAGAGTGGTTACAAAGGCGAAGTGGAAGTGAGATCAGGGAAAGTATATCTAGTCGGTGCTGGACCGGGGGATCCTGGCTTGATCACGGTCAAGGGATTAAAGCTTCTTCAGCAGGCCGATGTGGTGAT
This sequence comes from uncultured delta proteobacterium, assembly GCA_963820625.1. Lineage (GTDB taxonomy): Bacteria > Desulfobacterota > BSN033 > BSN033 > UBA1163 > CAWGAV01. The sequence goes on along the minus strand of CAWGAV010000030.1, from coordinate 18,205 downwards.
TTATGACCGCCTTGTTGACGAGAGCATTCTCAATGAAACCCGGTCCGAGGCCGAAAAGATATACGTAGGAAAGGCGTCGAGTCATCATACGTTGGAACAGGAAATGATCAACCGCCTGCTCATCCAGAAAGCTCGTGAAGGCAAGGTTGTTGTGAGGTTAAAAGGGGGTGACCCTTTTGTCTTGGGCCGTGGAGGGGAAGAGGCAGAGGCACTGGCTGAACATGGAATTCCCTTTGAAGTGGTGCCAGGGGTGTCGTCAGCTGTGGCTGTCCCTGCCTATGCCGGTATTCCCGTCACCCATCGGGGAATCGCTTCTTCCTTCACCGTCGTCACCGGCCACAAGGCTTACGAAAAGGGTGAGTCCAATATTGAATGGGACAAATTATCTGCTGGCGCGGACACTCTGGTGATCCTGATGGGAATAGGGAATCTAGTAAATTTGGTGGATCAATTAATAAAGAACGATAAACCCTCTTCGACGCCCGTCGCGGTGATCACGCATGGCACCACCGGCCGTCAACGTTGTGTGACAGGAACGCTTCAAGATATCGTGGCAAAAGTGAAGTCAGAAAACCTTCAGCCGCCATCCATCGTGGTCGTGGGTGACGTGGTTCGACTTCGAAAACATTTAAAATGGTTTGATAAGTGAAGTTCTAAACACAGCGGTCATTGTATGAAAAGGGGAAAGGGAAAACGAGGGGTCTATTATCCAATTTTCTTAAAGGTCGATGGCAAAAAGTGTGTGGTGGTTGGAGGCGGCAAGGTTGCTTTTCGTAGAGTAAAAATGCTTTTAGGGTGTGGTGCGAAAGTGACTGTCATCAGCCCAACACTTCACCCAGATCTGATTCGTCTCATTGAGGAGAGAGCCATTCATTTGATCGAACGGGACTATGAACCAGGAGACCTTAGCGGTGCGGCTGTTGTGGTAGCGGCAACGGATGCAGAGGAGATTAACCGAAGCATTGCTCATGAGGCTAAGAAGCGAGGGATTCTCGTTAATGTGGCAGATGGTCCGAGAGAATCGGATTATATCGTTCCTTCTTTTTTGCGACGCGGTGAATTAACGATTGCCATATCTACAGGAGGCGGTAGTCCGGCTCTGGCGAGGAAAATCAGAACAAAACTTGAACAAGACTTTGGAGAGGAATACGCGTTATTATTGTCTTTGATTGAAGAGGTCCGCTCAACAGTAAAAGAGAAAGGAATCATTGTAGGGGAGGAGGCCTGGCAGGAGGCACTTGATTTAGATACACTCATCTCGCTTGTGCAGGCAGGTCAGCGGGAAAAGGTGAAGATTTTTCTCCTTGACAGATTAAAAGCTTACCAAGAAAAAAAGTAGAATCTATGATAGAAATTTTGTATTTAATGATTTTAGATCGTTGAAAGTTTTTAGGACATTCACGATAAGAGTGAAATCAACTCTCAAAATTTCATAGGGATCAAACCCCGTGTCGGGGAGCCTGCCCTGAGTAAATCGAAGGGATTCCGACCTCCGGCACCAATAAGTTTGAAGTTCTACCCCCATTTCCCTAAGTATAATTCTTTCATCTGCAGCCTCCTCTATAATAACTCGGTAGATCAATAGATTAATGTGTTGGTATCTAAAGATTTAAATGTTGCGTTTCTAATTTTGTGGTTAAACGCAACATTCAAAACTGCTTGACATCTTTATATATTTATAATATTGTGTAAAGTATACGAAACAGATTGGAATTATATTGTGTTGCGTTTTGAGTTTTTCCTCAAAGCGAAACAGATATAACTTATTGTTTTCATGTATTTTCTACTTTTTTATGGAATTATGCGAAACAGTATCGCTGAAAGACTCCATCTTTTAGAAAATCTCGGTGGGTTGCCTGAACCTGAGGTAATAAACGAAGAATGGCTTTATATCCTCAGAGAAGAAACCCGCAACTCCATCTTAATAGAGGGTTTTTTTGTTTCCGAAGAAGAACTTGAAGAAGTGCTGGCAAGTGGGAGACCCCTTAAAAAAAGCCAAGAGGAAGCTCTAAACTATTACAGAACCGCAAGGTTTTTGTATGGGCTCGCTTATGAAAATTACAAGAGTGGAAGATTTTTTTTCGGAATTCCGTTAATACGACAGACGAGTAAAACAATTGGAACAAAAGGTGAGTATAGGAAGGGAGATTCGAGAATAACGGGAGCCAAGATTGTCCCACCCCCTGGTTTGTTCGTCAATGACTGGATGACTTTTTTTGAGGAGTATGTAAACCAGGAATTCAGACGGGAGGTTTTTTTAAGTTTTATAGCAAAGCAGCATGTTATATTTGAGATCATCCATCCCTTTGAAGACGGGAATGGAAGAACCGGGAGGATCATTCTTAGCTACCTTCTCATATCTGCAGGGTATCCTCCTGTAATCCTAAAAGGTGATGACGAGAATAAAAACAAGTATTACAAAGCACTTGAAAAAGGGGATTATGTATTGAGAAAGTTGACTGGAATACCATTCTCCCGTCAAGATGTCCAAAATGCCTTAGGAGGTATGGAAACCTCTTTGTTGGAGGATCTCATAACAGAAAGTATAAGAGTTAGCTTTGATAGGATTTTAACACGGCTTCTGGAAGAGAAAGAAGGAATGAAACTCAAACCTGCGAGAGAAGTGGGAAAGGCTCTCAACTATTCTCCAGACAGCATAAGGACTCTTATAGCCAGGGGGAAATTTATTGCGGTCAAGAGAGGAAAGGAATGGCTGACACATGAGAATCTTTTATTGAAAGGCACAGGAAGAGATTGAATGAAATCCCGATATTGGAATATTATTCAAGACATGAATCAAAATCATTTGAGATTTGGATTACTTCACACAACCTATAAAAAGAAATTAGGACAGACCTTCCTCATCCTCTTAATATTCCATCTATTCCTCCAGCCTTGTTTTGCACTCACTGACGAAGAAATTCAAAAATTCCAGCCTCTCTTAAAGGATAAGCCCATCGGTGAAAGGATTGCCTTCTGGGCGGAGAAATTTATAGGCATGCCTTATGATACTGATCCATTAGGGGAGTACGTCTCAAAGGCAACCATTGTTGCAGATGAGAGAGTAGATTGTATGTATTTGACCTTCAGGGCAGTGGAACTTGCCTTGAGCCATACCCCTGAGGAAGCCCTCCAAATAGCCTTGGATAAAAGATTCCATTCAAAGGGCGTTCTCAAAGAAAGTCAGGTCATGAATTATGATGACCGTTTTGAATATGGTGAAGATATGATTGAGAGCGGGAAGTGGGGTAGGGAGGTGACCTCTAAAGTTGGGGAAATTACAACAATAAAAGGTTCGAGGGGAAAGGATTTTGTAGAGATCCTCTCCTCCGATATACTACTGAAAGGGATAAAGAATTTAAAAAGCGGCGACATACTCTTTTTCATAAAAAAACCCGAAGCAAGGAAGAGGGAAGAAATTGTTGGGCACATTGGAATTCTCAAGGTGGAAAAGAATCCAATGAACAGGGAAGGCAAAGAGATCTATCTCATTCATGCCAGTGGGATTAAAGAGAAGAGCGGGGTGGTGAAGAAGGTTTTGTTAAAGGAGTATCTTTCCAAAATGCCTTTTGTCGGAGTTAAAATCACCCGATTTCAGTAAACCTCTCTCAATTCGATCCTCATCACTTTTAATTCCTCAAAAAAATTTTATTGTCCACAACGAGGAAGGAAAGTATAATATTAAAAAATAAACTTAAAATTTAATAGGAGGCGAGAATCGTTTTATGATACGGGCGTTCAATAAACATTATCGTAAGGCCATCGATCTTATAGAAAGCTCCTCGAGTAGTGAGAAGATGGAAATCGCGGAGAGGGTAATAGAATGGTTCCGGGATTTACCTGAGGAATATATCATCTCCCTGGCAATGTTTTTTAATGAGGTGATCGACGATCTTGGAGATGAAAGCTTAGAAAAGATCAATTTAGGAATGAAACGGAAGAAAAAAGAGGAAGAGGAAGAAGAGGAGGAAGAGGATTTAGAAGAAGACGAGTTTGATGAGGAGGATTACGACGAGGAGGATAAAGAGGATTAATGACCCGTTCGACGGCGCCCAAGCCCCGCTCTTTAGGACGGGGAAAAATGGGCCGCTCAGGGTCAACCCTAAGCAAGCCCCAGCCCTCAGGCTGGGGAGTCGAAGGGTTGATTTTTTATTTGGAGGCTGGAATGGCTCGATTATAGGCCCAGCGTTCCATCCTACCAATCTCTTCCCTCATGGTTGTGGAAAGGGGGACGATATTTCCTGCCGAGATCACAAGGTCCTGTTCGTTAATGGGTCGACCTGAATTAAAGGCTTCAATCATCGCTCCATTGACCGCCTGTTCGATTTCTGCCCCGTTAAACCCCTCGGTCACTTTCACCAGCATGTCTAAATTGATCTGGGATAAATCCGCGCCGTTTTTCTTCAGATGGATGGAGAAAATGGACTTTCTTTCTTGAACATTAGGTAAGGTGACAAAAAAGATTTGGTCAAAACGACCCTTTCTCAATACCTCTGGAGGGAGGAGTTCGATCACATTGGCTGTCGCTGCAATAAAGACAAAAGCCCTTTTCTCCTGCATCCAGGTGAGGAAGGAGGCGAAGACCCGAGATTGACTCCCTCCTCCGGCTTTTTGGCTTTGAATGCTGATACCCGCTTCGATCTCATCTATCCAGAGGACACAGGGTGCCACAGACTCAGCGGTCCGCAGGGAGACCTGTAAAGCCTCTTCGGGTTCTCCAATCGTTCCATCATAGAGCCTGGCCATGTCAAGGTGAAGCAGAGGGACTTGCCAGAAAGAGGCAAACACCTTGGCACAAAGGCTTTTACCACATCCTGAAAGACCGGTGATCAGGACCCCTTTTGGAAGCTGGAGACCGAAGGACATTCCTTCGCTACTTAAAACTTTGGACCTTTTCCTCAGCCAATCTTTGAGGTTTTCCAACCCACCGATATCCTCCATGGCAGGCCGATTGATCACCAAATTGAGGATCCCTGATTTTCTAATCAACTGTCCTTTTTCCTCAATCACTGCATCAATCAGGGAGGCATCAATGGTCGTCCTTCCGATCAGGGCACTCCGAAAGGCCCGGGCCACTTGGTCGAGAGAGAGGCCAAGAGCTGACTTCACCATCCGATCCTTCAACTCCGGTGTCAGGGATTCCGTTAATTTAGTAGCCTGGGGACTTGTGGAGATGATTTCCATCAGGGTACGCTCTACTTCAATCGCATCCGGCATGGGAAGTTCGTAGACCATCATGTCTCGCTTAAGTTCTTCTGGGACGACCAGAACAGGAGCCACGATAAAAAGGGTGGCGTATCGATTTCGGAGAGCGCGGTGGAGATCCTTTAACTTCCTTGGAAGGGAAAAGTCTCTTTTTAGAAAGGGGTGGAGTCCCTCAAAGAGATAAAAAGCCTGTTCTGTACTCTGGATAACTTTATCCAAAGCCTCAACAGGACCCTTTGAATCATCAATCTTTTCATTCTCTCCGGTCAATCCCTGGAAAGGATTCCAGATGTAGAATTTGGGCTTGGGTTGAAAGGTGGAGGTGAGTTCTTTGAGAAGGCCCTCTACCCGGTCTTCTTCGTCCGACAGGACATAAACAATGGAGGCCTTCGATAGAATAAATTTCTTTAGATCCTGTAGAATTTGCTGTTTTTTAGAGGGTTCTTCCATAACTTTTAAAATATTATACAGGAATTATTTTTTAACGTCAATGTATCCATATGGTCTTGAGCAAATGTGCCAGAAGTTCAAATACTTTAATGCTGCTCTCTTCCCTTCCCCCCTTAGTGGGGGGAGGAGGGGATTAGTAAAATGGCTTGAATCTTAATTGGTTCTCCAATAAAATGGAGATATCAGGAGATAAGCATGACTGTCAATATTGATCCGATCTTGATTGAACTCGGTCCGATTCGAGTGAGTTGGTATGGGTTAATGTATGTCTTCGGGTTTTTGGCCTCCTATCTCCTCGTCCGGTATCAAATGAAGAGAAAAGATTTTGGTGTTTCAAAGCTGGAGGTGGAAAATCTCTATTTTTATCTCATTCTCGGATTAATCATCGGGGCTCGTTTAGGATATGTCCTTTTTTATGACCTCAAGATGTACCTCGCCGATCCCCTTGAGATCTTTGCCATCTGGCACGGTGGCATGTCCTTTCATGGAGGATTGATCGGCGTCCTCCTTGTTGGGATTCTTTTTTCCTGGAAGAATAAAAAGTCCTTCTGGAAGATTGCAGACCTCATCATCGTCACTGCCCCCATTGGATTGGGTTTAGGGAGAATCGGTAATTTCATCAACGGGGAGCTCTATGGCCGGGTCACTCAAGTCCCCTGGGGGATGGTCTTCCCCAAAGGAGGCCCCTTCCTTCGACACCCCTCTCAACTTTATGAAAGTGCCTTAGAAGGAGGCGTTCTTTTTTTGATCCTTTGGTTTCTCAAGGACAAAAAACTTCCCGGCGGTGGGCTCTTAGCAGTGTTTCTTTCTTTTTACGGGGTTTTTCGATTTTTTGTGGAATTCTTTAGGGAACCTGACCCACAGCTCGGTTTTATACTGGGACCCCTCACCATGGGACAGGCACTTTCAGCATTTATGATCGTTGGAGGGATCGTCTTATTCTTTTATTTGAGAGGAAAGAAATAGAGAGAGGGCATCAGCGAAAAATAAAAGGGCGGTTTTTCTAAAACCGCTTCTTACCATTTTCCCCTTTTTTGAATCCAAGGTTTTCCTATACTCCACCCATGTATCCCTTAAATATCACTAATTCATTGGTAATTTTTTTTATATCTTTTATCCCCTTCAAAATACTTTCAATATGTTCTTTCTCTTCTAAAGAGTAGGCGAGGCCATAAACCCGGACAGAATCTGCATCTTCAATGGTGAAAAAGATATGTTGGTTCGAAACCCCTCCCTCCAGTAAGGCAGATTCCACTTTGCGATGGAGAGAAAGTTTTCCGAGCAATTTGACTGAATCCATTCCGCAAGCCTTAATCTCCTCAGATTTTGCCGCATCCACAACCATCTTGGCCGCTGATTCGATGCTCAGTTTGTCGGTATTCAAAATCAGATCATAAAGATGGGGACTCAGCCAGTCCTCATCAAAAGCAAACCTGAAAAATCCCTTTTTGTCATGATCGGATCGCTCAATTATTTTTTCGGCAATCTCTCTTCCCACCCCTTTCTCTTGAATGGCTCGCTCTATCCTTTTCTCCATAGAACCTGTCACCAATACATGAAGGGCGCAACCAAAAGAGTTTAGAAGAAGCTGACTCCCCTTGCCATAGAATACTGCATCACCTTTTTTCGCTACTTCAAAGATGACAGACTGTAACCGATCGAGATGGACTTTGGGCTTTTCGCTAAAAAATCTTTCAAGTAGAGCAGGGCTTTTTTCATCTAATTTTTGCACATCCGTGAGAAAACCCATTTCATCTGCAGCTTCCAGCAACTCCCCCTCACCATAGTAGGTATAATTCAGTAATTTGGCCACCTGTTTGGCAATCTGTTCTCCATTGGTTCCGAGCAGCTCAGAAACGGTAATAAAGTACATAAACTATCAACCTCCTTTCAGCCAAAACCTCTTTTTTCCCCTCCAACTTTACCCCCTAATACAATTTGTGTGTTCCTGAATAAAACATAACCATCGCATGCCAGGGCGTCAAGCCCCCCCTTTATTGGGAGCTTCCGTCCGCCTGGATTTTCAAGTCATCGATCTAAGATTACTTTCTGGTCTTTTTTATTGGGGAGATCATGGATCGGGGGTCAAGGAGGAGGTTCAGCTCTTCCTTTGAGAAAAGCCTTTCTTCTTCCACTATCTGACGAATCGTCTTATTCTGAACATATGCTTTTTTAGCGATTCGGGCTGCTTCCTCATATCCGATTTTTGGTGTCAAGGCTGTGGCAAGGGCTAAGCTTTTTGCGATCATCTCTTCGCAACGCTTACGATCTGCCTTCAAACCCTTAATACATCTCTTGGAAAAATTATTGGCCGCATTGGCGAGGAGATGAATGGATTGCAGTAGATTGTTAGCGATCAATGGCATCATCACATTGAGCTCAAAATTGCCGCTGAGACCCGCCAGGGTAATGACTGAGTCATTTCCAATCACTTGGGCGCATATTTGGATGAGGGATTCAGGAATGACAGGGTTGACTTTCCCAGGCATGATCGAAGAGCCAGGCTGAGTGTCTGGGAGATGAATTTCCCCAATTCCACATCGAGGACCTGAACCCAGCCAACGGACGTCGTTGGCAATTTTGATGAGACTGACAGCCACTGTTTTCAGAGTTCCACTCATTTCTACCAAGGCATCTCGGGCACCTTGAGCCTCAAAATGGTCAACGGCCTCATCAAAACGATAGTCTATCTTTTTATTCATCATGGCGATGGCTTTTTTTGCAAAGAGGGGATGGGTGTTGATCCCGGTTCCTACAGCCGTTCCTCCTAAGGGAAGTTCAGAGAGGGACTTCATGGCATTCTGAATTCTATGAATCCCCAATTCAACCTGACGCGCATATCCTTCAAATTCCTGACCCAATCGAATGGGCGTGGCATCTTGGAGATGAGTTCTCCCAATTTTAAGGATGGGATGGAATTCCCTTCCCTTGTCCTTTAAAGCCTTATGGAGATCTTTTAGGGCTGGCAGGAGTTTTTGTCGGAGGAGAGTGACCGAGGCGATGTGGATTGCCGAAGGAAAGACATCATTACTCGATTGACCCAGATTCACATGGTCGTTGGGATGGACAGGCCGATAGGCCCCTCTTTTGTTTCCAAGGATTTCATTGGCACGATTGGCAATCACTTCATTGGCATTCATGTTGGTGGAAGTCCCGGAGCCGGTTTGAAAGATATCGACCACAAATTGCTCATCCCATCTTCCCTCCATCACTTCTTGAGAAGCCTGCTCGATGGCCTTGGCAATTCTTTTTCCCAGGAGGCCCAACTCAAAATTTGTCTTTGCCGCAGCAAATTTGATGAGACCCAGGGCATAAATAAATTCCCTCCCGAATCGCCAACCACTCACAGGAAAATTTTCAACCGCCCTCTGCGTCTGGGCACCATAATAAGCTGCTTTCGGAACCTTGACCGGCCCCATCGAATCTTTCTCAATTCGATATTTTTGATTTGAGCTAACCATATTCGGCCCCCTTCTTGTAGCTAATTCTGACTGGCTATTCTGTTGGAGAAACTGGCTCCTTCCCTTCAATTACAGGTTAACACCTTTTACTTCCTACTCCCTGTCTTTTTTTGAGGATGCGGAAGGTTTCGCTGGGGAAATCCCCGCCCTCAAAACTATTTCCACTTAATAAATATTGCCTAAAGTGTATAGTTTAGCTTTGACCCCGAGCCCTCTTTTCTTTGAGCTTTCAGCTTAGTGACTCAATGACCCAATGACGCTATGACTTATTAAGTGACTCAATGGCTCATAAGAAAATGGGATGTGTCCCTATTTTTCCCATTTTTTATAGCTTAGGCTACTTTCCCTTCTTCCGAGAGATGCTATACTCAACCTCAGGTTCCCGAACCTCGATCTGATCTGCAGGAATACGAACCACTTTGCCGTCTCGCCAGATAGCAATAGGAACTCCGTTACGCCGATGTTCGGCGATAGCCTCAGCCACAGCCTTCCGAAGAGCCTCCTCAGCTTGATATGCCAGAAGCGTAGGAGATGATTTTTTCCCCTTTTTCATAGATTCTCCTTGTATTTCAATAAAATGTCAAAAAGACCCGGATCGAGTATTTCAAGCTTCCCCGATTCCTCAAAGGCGATCATCTTAGGGGCATCACCCGAATTATCAAAGATTGCCCATGAGTCCACTAAGGGTTTATAGAAACGGAGAAAATTTGGTAGGCTTCTGTCGAAACGACGGCGGACAATACTCTCTGGAATATGATGCCCTCCGCTTCGTATGCGGAGCTCAATGCGTTCGAGGGCCAGCTTTACGTTGGTAATCCAGAGAAAAAATATATGGATAAGATATCCCCCTTTTCTCATGTCCTGAAGAAGTTTCACATATGTCTTTCCTGAGAGGGTTGTTTCAAACCCAAAATCCAGACCGCGTTCAGCTAAAGAATGAATTTGTTCCAGCATGAGCCTACCCCCAAGGATGGCCGCTCTTTCTGGAGCGAATGGGGACAAACCACCTGCAATCAGATCGGCATTAACAAATTCCAGACATTCTGCATATTGAGGAAGAAACTTACGGGCAAAGGTCGTCTTCCCTGCCCCATTAGGACCAGCAATGATATAGAGATTAGGTCTTCGGTTTTTATTCCTCAAATGATCCTCTCACTCAATAACTTAACAACCACCTTTGAGCTTTCAGCTTTGAGCTTCATGCTCTACGCTATGCGCTATGCAATTTTGAGAAAGGTATTATTTTTCTTCAATAAATTTACCAATTGTGGAGCCCGACCAGGCAAAGGCTGTGTTTCCAGAACAACTCCCCTGTTGGGCGACATCCCGTCCCAAAGCTGTAACCTTCTGCCGTCGGGGTAAAGAATAAAGATTTACCCCCCTATCTCTTTAAGTTTTATTGCTGGGAGGTTGGTGGATGCGAATTCGGCCAGGTTGGATAGTTATAAAACATCCAATTAATTTCTCCCCTTGCTGTTTTACCAATTTCATAACATCCTTTGAAATTTGTTTCCTGGCTGAATTGGGATATCGAAGGAAAATGACCCCGAGTGTTTTTTGACCATGGGCGTATACTAATCGGCCGAAATCTTTATCTTCAGGTTAACAAGATTCTTTCTTCACGAACAGCAAGGCTGATGACATTAGAATCTTCAGCCCTTGGGGTAATCTCGGAAACAGCAGTGATATCATAACCTGATGCTCTGAGAGCCCGAACCAACGCAAAATCGCAACTTTCATCAGAGAGAAAGCGCATCGTTTACTTCCTCTACTTCCTCGCCACTTTTTTAGGCGATGTCAAAATAACTGTCTCTTCATGGGCCAATGTATCTGCAGCATACCGAAGGGCTGCCTGAATATCTTCTCTTCTTAGCCTCGGATAAGCATCAATAAGATCCCTTTCGTTGGCCCCTTTGCTAATTTTTCGCAAAATTAACTCCACCGGTATTCTCGTTCCCCGAATGACAGGTTTACCCATCATCACTTTTGGATTAACTTCAATCCTGTCGGTAATGGTCATGTCAGGCCTCCTTTTCAATTAATCTTTTAAGAGTTTACCAAAAGTAAAGAATCTTATCAACTCATTTGGTTGGTCAATTTGGATGATGCGAATGGGTGAAGAACTTTAAGGAATTCCCGTAGAGGCGGGATAACGCTATGCGATTTTGAGAAAGGTATTATTTTTCTCCAAGAAATTTACCAATCGTAAAGAATAAAGATTTACCCCCTTTTCTTCAGAAAATATTGACAATTGAAGATGTGACCCCAGAGCCTCTTACTGGACGAAATTGAGTTGTTTATTGCTGGTGGCAACCGTGAAATCATCGCGGTTTGGTGCTTGATTTGCCCCTTTGGTCAAAGGGAGGATTGGTCATAACACAATCATATCCGCCATCTTTAGGAACTCTCTTGGGTTCATAAATGGCATCCCCTAAATAGATATTGGCCTGGATGCCATGGAGATAAAGGTTCATCAAGGCCAGTCTTCTTGGCCGTGGAACGAGTTCCGTTCCTGAGTAAGTTGAAGTTAAAATCCGTTTCGCTTCTTCCCTTTCGAGACCACCTTTTGTCTGCTCTATCAGCCATTCATAGGCGCAGACTAAAAACCCTCCGGTGCCGGCTGCAGGGTCATGGATGGTAAAGCCTTTCATCTTTCGAGGATCGGGCTTCATGCAACGAACAATGGATTGGATCAGGATGCGTGGCGTGAAGTATTGCCCAGCTCCTTTCTTCCCCTCAGAAGCTGATTTTTCCAGAAGACCCTCATAAGCCGCAGCCTTTACATCTATATTAAGAGCAGTCCATTCAATCTCGTCGATAAGATTGACCAGACGCTTGAGGTTAACCGGGTTACTGAACCGGGATAGCGCCCCGGCATAGATAGCCCCCAACATGCCCGTCTGCTCCCCTAATCCCCTGAGAGTAGCTGCATAGTGGTCAGTCAGATCAATGCCGGACTTCTCCCTTAATATTGACCACGAATATTCAGGAGGAATTTCTGCTCCTTTCTCTTCGATCATTTTTAGAAAGAGGAGATAGGTCAACTGCTCGATGTAATCGCCGTAGTCGATTCCGTCGTGACGTAGAGTATGACAAAATCCCCACAGTTTACCTACGATATCGGTCATAGATTTTCTATTTCACCCCCACCCGCACCCTCCCCCATCAAGGGGGAGGGGTTTATTTTTTTCTCTCCCGCCAGGGGAGAGGGAAGAAAAAGGCCCCCGTCAAAGGGGGATGGGTTTATTTTTCCCTCTCCCGCGATGGGAGCCGACGGGTTTAATCGCCCCCAAAGGCAGTGAATGGGGGCGCTACAAATTTGATAGATGATCAATGAACGCCTCAAGAGGTGCAACCGTGACTCCTTTTCCCCCAGGATATGATTCTCTGACCGGGGCAATGATCCACACTTCCCGTAATGCCAAATCCTTCACTGCATTCCAAAACCCTCGATTCAGACTCGGAGAAGTCGACACTTTGCACTCTACGGCTATCCGCCTCTTTCCCTTTTCAAGAATCAAATCAATCTCAGAGCCGGATGAGGTTCGGTAGAAGGATGCAGTCCAGTCTGGCAAGAGCGGAAAGAATATTTTCTATAACAAAACCCTCCCATGAGGCGCCATAAACAGGATGACCAAGGAGTTCATTGTGGCTTTCAATATCGAGCAGCGCATGGAGCAAACCTGTATCCCTGATAAATATCTTTGGAGATTTAATCAGTCTCTTTTTCAGATTTGATTCATAGGGTCGAAGAACCCTCAGAACAAATGTCTGTTCAAGCAGGTCACTGTAAGAACGTACCGTATGATGGCTTACACCAAGCGATTCTCCAAGCTTTGAACTGTTCAGAAGCTGTCCGTGAAGGTGAGCACACATTTTCCAGAACCGCTCGAGTGTTTTTGCCGGGATCCGAAAGCCAAGCTGTGGAATGTCCCGCTCAAGAAATGTTCTGATAAAATTAAGCCTCCACTCAAAACTTTCTTTTTCATCCGAGGCAAGATAACTTCTCGGAAAACCACCTCTCAGCCAGAGTTTTCTTAGTTTATTTGGACTGCTATGTTCAGATATTTCCTTGAAAAGAAATGGGGTAAGTTCAAAATAGGATACCCTCCCCGCCAGCGTCTCAGAACTTTGTCTTATCAGATCGGGAGAAGCGGACCCGAGAATGATAAACTGCCCATTCCGCCTATTCTCATCAATGACACTTCTTAAAATAGGAAATAGCTCCGGCACCCGCTGTATTTCATCAAGGCAGATCAATTTATCGGCATTGAGGCTGAAGAAAGCTTCAGGATCTGTCAATTTATTGATATCCGACGGGCGCTCAAGATCCAGATAGACTGCATTTTCGATCTTAGAAATAATGGCTTTAGCCAGGGTTGATTTCCCGCATTGTCTTGGACCAAGTATGATTACCCCAGGGATATTTAGCAATCTTTCTCTGATCTTTTCGGTAAAGAAGCGTTTAATGTAAGTTTGCATATTGGAAGCTTACCATCCAATTTACAAAGATGCAAGTTTTTTTAATTTTCCGTAAAGGGATTCAAGCGCCCTGATCATCAGGCGGCGATAGCTTCGTTGATTTCGTGAATGATTGTTTCCAATTCACCCGAGAACACCCTGTTTAACTTACTCCATGAGGCCCCTTCACGGGTAAAAATGGGAAGCGTTTCGATGTCTTCGTCTTCCATTAATAGATTTTCGATAAGATGCCTTCTGATCAGATCCAGCCATTTATTCTGTTCTCCCGTGAACGAGCGGTCAGATTTGATCTTCATCAAGGCTTTGTCGACTCTTCTTTCGGCCGTGAGCAATTCTCCACCTTTGGCTGCATAGCGAATTATGGAAATGATGTCCGCTAATTCCTGGCTACAAGCCCGCCGGAGATTTTTTTCAGTAAACTTATCCACTAAGTCATCTGGTTGTGTGGCAAGCCTCTCCCTCAGCGTCTTCAACTGCTTCGTATCAAATTCCTTAGGTCTTTTCAGAAGAATTTCCAGGGCCTCAATATGTTGTGGATTCATTTTTACGAATTTTTCAAATTCCTGCAAGTAGTCCTGGGGTCCAAGCTCCCTGCCATCTTTAGCCCTGAAGATGATTCTTGAATAGACAATATCTTCAGCCCCGTTAGCTCTGATGAATTTCTTTTCAGGCCGAGGATAATTTTCACAAAGATCAAGAAACGCATCGCTCTGCAAGGTCTTGATTGTCTCACTCCATTTCTTCTCAAGCCTCTCATGTAAGGTCTGGGAAAATTCAGCTATGTCGCATCCGAGGATATATTCGAACTGAAGCCTTCCTTCTTGCGTGATATTTTTGGAGATCCGATGAAGTCTCTTGGAAAGAACGCCAATATTGTATTCTCGATCCTCATTATTGGCGATGGCCTGAATGATTTCTTTGATAGTTCTGGTTGCTTTTACAGGGGCTTCGGCTGTAATGCCAGTTGTCTTTCTGAAATATTCCAGCAGACTGCCATTAAAGCAATCAAAAACCGTAAAATGCGATTTATGGATTTCCGGACAGAGTCGGGTGCCCCGCCCCATCATTTGTTCAAATAAGATTCTGGATTGGATGGGTCGCAAGAAAACAATATTCTCTATCCTCGGGACGTCCACACCTGTTGAAAGCATATCCACAGTGATTACAATTCCCGGATTCTGGCGGTTTCTAAACTCACGAATCCTTTGAAGAGGTCTGTCAACAGATGGGCTCTCGTCTTTTTACTGCATAGGGCATAGCGTAAATACATCATTGGTGCATAATCTACCAGAAATACAACGAAAGTTCAATCCTTTCAGATTTTATGTATTTGGAATTACAAGGGAGATTTCATTGACAAATTGGAAAAGCATCGATTATCATTTCTGAACTCGACGAATAGAAAGGGGATCCATGGGGAAGAATCTCGTACAAAAAATTTTTGAGACACATCTGGTCAGCGGAAGATGTGTGCCTCACGAAGATATCGCCATTTCGATTGACCAGACTCTCACCCAAGACGCCACCGGGACGATGGCTTACCTTCAATTTGAGGTCTTAGGGATTCCGAGGGTGAGGACAAAATTCTCGATCAGTTATGTCGACCACAATATGCTTCAGACCGGGTTTGAGAATGCGGATGACCATCGATTTCTACAAACCTTTGCCGCGAAATATGGGATCTTCTTTTCCAAACCCGGCAATGGCATCTGCCATCAGATCCATTTAGAACGATTTGCAAAGCCCGGAGAGGTCCTCCTCGGTACTGACAGCCATACTCCCAATGCCGGTGCCATAGGAATGATCGCTATTGGGGTAGGGGGGCTTGATTTAGCCCTTGCCATGGCGGGTGAACCTTACTACCTCAAGATGCCAGAGATTGTTTTAGTGAGAATGAAAGGGAAACTTCCTTCCTGGGTGGCCTCGAAGGATATCATGCTGGAACTGCTGAGACGATTAACCGTAAGGGGAGGTGTGGGGAAGATTTTTGAATTTGGAGGACCAGGGGTAAAGACGCTCTCCATCCCGGAAAGAGCGACCATTGCCAATTTAGGTGCAGAGCTTGGGGCGACCACCACCCTCTTTCCAAGCGATGGAAAAACCCTCGAGTTTCTGAAAGCTCAGGGCAGAAAGAAGGATTGGAATCCCCTCGAGCCGGATAAAGATGCAGAATACGATCAGGTCATTGAAATTGGTCTCCGCGACTTAGAGCCTCTCATCGCTCAACCCTCCAGTCCGGACAAGGTATGTCCGGTCAGAGAGGTGGCTGGAAAAGCAGTGAAACAGGTCTGCATCGGAAGTTGCAACAATTCCTCCTATTTCGATCTGATGAGTGTCGCCAAAATCCTGAAGGGGAAAAAGATCCATCCAGATGTCAGCCTCACCATCACCCCTGGATCGAAACAGGTCTTTGAAATGATCGCTCGAAATGGAGCTTTGGCCGACCTCGTCAGCGCAGGCGCCCGCATTCTTGAGTCAGCCTGTGGCCCCTGCATTGGAATGGGTCAGGCTCCTCCCTCTCATGCCATTTCCATTCGGACCATGAATCGGAACTTTCCCGGTCGAAGCGGGACACCGGAGGATCAGATTTATCTGGCCAGCCCCTATGTGGCAACGGCCTGCGCCTTGAAGGGATCGATCACTGATCCCAGAAAATTGGGTTCAAGACCGCCTCGTGTTCCCATGCCACAAAAATTTTTAATTGATGACAGTCTCATTCTTCCTCCCTCCTCAAAGCCAGCAAAAGTAGTCATCGAGCGTGGACCGAATATCCAGCCTTTGCCCCTCCGAGGTCCCTTGGAGGATTTTATGGGAGGTTCAGTTATTTTAAAAGTGGGCGACAATATTTCAACCGATGATATTCTTCCTGCCGGAGCAAAGGTCCTTCCTCTCCGATCCAATATTCCTGCCATTTCGGAATACCTCTTCAAGAGGATTGATGCCAGTTTCGCCAAAAGGACAAAGCAATTAGGCGGTGGATTTATAGTGGGAGGCGAAAATTATGGACAGGGTTCGAGCCGGGAGCATGCGGCTCTGGCTCCGATGTACCTTGGGATCAAAGCCATCCTGACAAAATCCTATGCCCGCATCCATCGTTCCAATCTGATCAACTTTGGGATTCTTCCCTTGACCTTTAAAGATACTGAGGAGTTTCTAAGGATTCAACAGGGAGATCGACTCCGAATCACCCATCTCCAGATTGGACTTCAGGAAGGGAGTCCTCTCAAGATTGAAAATGTCACACAACAGAGAGTATTTGAAGTTTCCCATGGATTGAATTCCAGGGAGAGGGAGATCCTGCTTGCCGGAGGCCTATTAAACTACACCCGAAATCACGGGAAGGACAAGTAGCGCCTCAAAAGTCCTGCCACTGAATCATAGATAATCCGCTATAAAAGAATAACTTCCTGCCTGACGGACAGCAAATAAATGGTTGATTATCGACAGGCTTGTGTATATCTTAAATTAAGAGGTTTGTATCCCCTTTATCATTGTTTGGAGGACAGGATTATGAAAGAGACACTGGAAACCAAAAACATCGGTCTCCGTGGAATAAAGGTGGCAGATACCCGAATTTCAGATGTGGACGGAGAGAAGGGGAATTTGATTTATCGAGGCTTTAATATCTGCGACCTCGTCGCATACTCAACCTTTGAAGAGGTTTCCTTCCTCCTTCTTAATGATCATCTGCCTCCGCAAGAGGAATTGAAGAGGTTTCAATCAGAGCTTGTTTCAGAAAGGGAAGTTCCTGAGACCGTCTACAGATTGATGAAGATGATGCCGGATACTGCACATCCCATGGATGTCTTGGAGGCCTCTGTCCCCATTCTGGCGACTTATGACCCCCAGTTGCATGACGAGTCGAGGGAGGCCAATTTGAAAAAGGCGATCCGGCTGATCGCCAAATTGCCCAACATTGTTGCCGCATGGGATCGGATTCGGAAAAGGAAAGAACCCGTTCGTCCTCATTCTGATCTCAACCATGCAGGAAACTTCTTATATATGTTATCCGGATCTCTTCCTGATCCGGGCGCGGCTAAGGATTTTGATATCTGCCTGATCCTTCATGCCGAACATTCTTTCAATGCCTCCACTTTTGCCGGCCGGGAGGTGGCTTCGACCCATGCCCATCTCTACGCCTCCATCGTGGCCGCTCTGGGAGCCCTTTCCGGAGAGCTTCATGGTGGAGCGAATAGCGAGGTGATGAGGATGCTCCTGGAAATTGGAGAGGTGGCTCGTGTGAAATCCTGGGTTTCTGATAGGCTGAGAAAGGAAAGGTGATGGGGATGGGCCATGCTGTTTACCACACTGAAGACCCAAGGGCCACCATCCTTCGCGGGATATGCGGCCGGATGGCAGATCGTAAGGGAGATCGAAAGTGGTTTGAGCTGACCCCGGCAATCGAGGGGGCCACCAAAGAGGAGTTTAGAAAGCTGAAAGGGAAGGAGATCTACCCCAATGTCGATTTCTACAGTGCTTCGGTCTACCACATGATGGGAATTCCAATGGATCTTTTCACCCCTGTTTTTGCCATCTCTCGAATCTCAGGTTGGGCGGCCCATATCACCGAGGAGAAATTTGCTGAGGCCCAGCCGAAGCCTGAGCTC
>CAWGAV010000029.1:0-19733 GCA_963820625.1 uncultured delta proteobacterium | reverse complement strand
TAAGATAAAACGATGACGCCTTCTTTTTCTGCGGATTGATTCAAACGAATGTCAGTGCTGGAAAAATAGGTCTCTGACCGAGCTTTGTTTTTTAGATGAATGGCCGAAGCAAGATGGATGGAATCAAAACCTCTGATGAGGTGCTTTTCTGCGAGACCGCCAGTAAATCTTATCAATCCATCCGCAAGCCCCGTGAGAGAATCATTTTCTATTTTTCCACTTCCTTCTTCATGAAATCGAGGAGAAGAGGATACAACTCGGGAACCAACTGTAAAAACCTTTTTATATCTTCCCATTTCACATCCAGGTATCGATGGGCAAGTGTATTCCTGATTTTGGCAAGTTCTGAAAAAGCCTCTGCTTTCACCTCATTGCCAAAGACAAGCGAACCAATCTTGAAAAGGATCTCCCGTGAGGTCTCTGGAACCTCCTCGTTCCCAACAGCAAGCAGTATCTTGGATATATCCATCGTGGCATTGATCAGACTCTCAACCCATCTTTCGATTTCCAGTCTTTTGCTTCTCTGCGTTTGATAAACCTTCCAATCCACTTCCTTTTTATATCCCGAAAGAAATGGGAGTTCCTTCTCAAGATAATCCAGAGAAGAAATGATTTTTGACTTATCGGCTCGTCTCAAAATGTCTCTCCCTGTATGAGGATTCAATCCATTCCCTCATCTGTTCAGCTTCATCACTGATGAGGCATAGAAAATCGAGAAAAAGTCCCCTGTCTTTCACAACAATGGGCTTTCCATTTCTTATCGCTTCGTCGGCAAGAATCGCCCTCGCCCTGTTTAGAACAATGAGATCAACTTCCTTTTTGAAAAGTTTCTCTAAGTCAAGGGCGATTCGGTTCTCTCCAGCATATCTCTTTCTGACATTCTCCCACTCAACACCCTTTTCAGGCCAGAAATAGACTGCGACATCGATGTCCCCTTCTCTGCGGATTTTCCCCTGCGCTGAGGACCCGAAAAGGAAAGCAAATGCGATATCATCTCTTTGACCAAAATACTTCTTCATGACCCTCAGGATTCGGTCCTCCACAGCAAAACTCCCTCCGATTCAATTCCTACAGGATCGTACCAGGTTTCAGGCGACTTTTCAAGTAATTTTGAATAGTTCGCACAATTGAACCGACCCGTAACTTAAAAGCGTTAGAAGGCGACGGACCGGCCAGGGTATATCTCCAAATCCGTAGGATCTGGACATTGAAAATGTAAGGGTAATGAACCATTTTACCCTGGCTATTTTGCTCCGGTTTTTCGTCCTTGTCGTTGAGCCCCAATTTGGACCCCTTCATTGCGGATTGGAAAAGGGCGGGATGGACCAATCGTCCAGGGGAGCCCAACCTGAAAGAAGACGAATGTGTTCAAAGGACATAAAAGAATTATAGAAGGTTTTTCAACCCTTGGCCACAGAAGACAGAAGGATCCCAAAGGTGATCACCGAAAAATCTGCAGTCTCCCACTCCGGTGGAGAGATTCTTTGACTCAATTGTTCCCGGATGTTAGAGGTCCTCTCCGAATTCCAAGCCTCTTACGAAGGGACGTCAAGGACAGGGCTCATCAGATCATAAAATCTCGAACAGAAGGACATGATCACTCTTATAGACCTGTTTAAAATGGGATTGGAAAAAGCCATCTTCTTCGGGGAAACTCATTCCGACCCGATCTCGTCGGATCAAGAAATAATTTGCACCCAAAAGCTGGAGTTCCCGATGAAGGTCTCGAGGATTCGAGAGTTGGCTGTAGATCCTCTCAAAACGGCCCTTTCCAAACCAATCCCCCATAAAAGTTCCATCTGAAAAATAGGCCATATTTGCATCGAAGAGAGCATAGAGAGCATAATTTCTACCCCTTGTCTGGTTCAGATATTGATAAGCACGAAAAGCGGGTAGTTTTTTTGCTAAATAATCCGCTTGCTCTATTTTAGTAGAGGGTGGAAAACCCTCTCTACATACTATTTCTGTCGCGTAGAACCATCCTGGGATGAGAAGGGCAACCGAGATGGCTAATGTTAGAAACCCTTTCTGCACCCCTTCGAGTCTCTTTGGGATAATGAACGCCAGACATTGCTCGATAGATGCAGCAACAATAAGACTCAGCAGTGGAATGATGGGGATAAGGTACCGGAGGATCTGAGCACTACTAAACCAAAAAAGAGTGTACAAAAAGACGATAATAAACAAATCTCTGATCTTTGGACGTCGTAAACTCAATAATAAAAACGGCAAGGCAAACAGATATATTTTTAAATAAGGAGCTTCCATTAAGTATTTTGTTTGTTTAAAAGCAAGATTCCATGGCAAGAGCAAGAAAGATTGAAAGCTTTTTCCGGTTCCATGTGCATGTAATAAATCATTTAACATCCTTTGGAGGTCTTGATAGTTTAACAATCCATATCCAAATATCTGACCAAAAAAAGGAAAAACGGGATTGCCCGTATAATACCAATTTCTGAAATACCAGGGAAAAGCGACACAAACGGCAAGAGCAATAAAAAGAAGAAAACCAAAAGGCTTCCGATCTCTCAACCCAATGTAGAGGACGATGAGGCTAAATAAAATCAAGAAAAAGAGGGCCGAATATTTTGAACCTGCCGCAAATCCAAGGAAGAAAGCCCCTAAGATTAACCAAGCTTTCTCTCTCAACTCCATCCAGTTGAAAAGGGCATAAGTGGCCATCATCACAAAAAGAGCCAATCCGATATCAATATAAGCACTTGCCCCTAACCAGAGCACCATCGGGTTTGAGAGATAGATGGCCGCCGCCCAAACTCCCGCCCGTTGAGAAAAAAGCCTGCGCCCCAAAGCAAAAAAGGCCGATACCGAGGACCCCCATCATCAGAAATTGAATCAATTGGGCCGATACATCATCGTACAGAAGAAAGGCCAGAGTAAAAAGCATTTCATTCGTCTGGGGAGAAACCGGATAGCGGAGATAAGGTGTTAAAGTCAATCGGTGGGTCTGGGTATAAATCTTCGCATAGGCCAGGTGATACATCGTTGAATCGAATGTGGTCGGAGGATACAAAGGCATCAACAGGACAGGGATGAAGAGGAGTGTCGCCAACGAGAAAAAGATCGTTGACCTCCATCTCACAGAGGAAGCGCTTTGGAATACCTCTTTCCAGACGGACAGGCCGAGCAAGAAAATCACCCCCATCACGGCAAGGACCAACCCATGGTAGGGGATTCCGAGGGCGCCTATGAAGAAGAGAAGGTAGGCAATGAAGCCAAGGCCCAAGGTAATGCAAAAGCTAAACTGTTCCGCCGGACTATCATAATGGATCCTCTGTGTCAGTCTCCGTCCGATGCCATAGGAAAGGATTCCAATCCCCGTCAAGAAAGCATAATGAGCGACTAAAAACACGAAGGCCTTCCACATCCCATCTCACCCAAGCTTCGAGCTTTGCCCTCTATCTCAAGGAAGAGGCGGCGAACCTGTAACCTCTCCCACGGCTAAAACGCCCTCCTTAAACAGGACCTGCCCAATACCATCTGAAATCAATCACATGAAAAGTGGACAGGTAGGGATCATCTCTTCTCCTCATTGATCCTCTGAAAACAGGAATTTACCTGATGCCATAGGTCTGCTTCTCCAGGGAACGAACTCTTTCTCCCAACATTCTGGAAAAACTTTCGGCCCCTTTTCGATCCAAATGATAACCATCATAGTATAGTTCCTTATTCAGGAACGCATTGGAATAGTTCAAGTAGAGCGAGGTCTCACCCGCGAGTTCTCTCATCCTTTCTTCAAAACCGATCGTTGGGATGAAAAAATTGGGTGAGAATAGGATAATCAATTGAATCCTGTTTTGATTGCAAAGCCGGACAAAATGGAGAAACTTTTCCCTTAGATAGGGGCTTTCCCTTTTAGGATCATATTGCTTTGAATGGACCGAATAGACCATTTTTCCATAAGTGACCGATTTCCCATCGATGGGCATGGAGCCATCGGCCTGAATCGTGTTGAGCAGGTCCGGTTTTATTTGACCCTTGAGACCATAATCGAGAGCCTGTTTAAAATTCGGCCGCTGGCGGTAACAGTCCGAAAGTCTTGTTATGAGAAAATTGATCTTCTTTCTCTCGCAGATCTCCCTGTTAATCGATTCAAATTTGACGTATGGATAAACGATATCGAACCGGAAATTGGTCGTCTCCTCCTCAATCACTTCTGCATCATCATCCACGGCTAAAATAATTTTCTTAGGGATACAACCCGATTCAATCATTCTTCTTAAAAGCATCTCGTGGAAATCAATATTCGATCCCGGATAACCAAGGTTATAGGTGGAAAGGTCTGAAGTCTTTTCAAATTCCGAACCGATGATATCCCGGGCCGCCCTCGATGATCCTAAAATGATCACGTCGGGTTGAATCTTTCTCTCCAATACTTTACCCAACCGGTGATCCAGCTGTCTTTTGATCGCCACGTTGGAGATATGGTAACCTAACCATCGATCACACAGGGTGAAGATCATCAGAAAACAGAGACCTCTTAGCAGTATTTTCCCCATGATCCTTAGAATTGGACATAGATAAATTGATAGTCTTCGGTATAGGAAAACAAGATAATAGCCATCAGGAAAAAGAGATAGATCCCCCATCTCGTGACAACGTTGCGCTGTAACATAAACTCATCGATGGATACCTTCCGTGTTAAGAGATGAAACAGTTCCATGATCCCGATCAAAAAGATGCAGTAGAAAACCTCGACCTCTCCGAACCCTGGAATAATCGGAATCCCGCGATGGAGATGAAGGTCTGTCAATGACTTTTTCAGGATGAAGAGCGCATCTTGTAAGGAGTTGGCCCTAAAGAAAACCCATCCGACACACACAAACATAAAGGTGGCGCAAATCTGAATGGCCTTACGTAACATGTCTCCCTGCGATAGACCTACGACAGCAAATAGTTTCCTTCTCCACTCAGACGTCACTGAACCTAAGATCATGTAAAACCCATGAAGGGCACCCCATGCCACAAATGTCCAGCTCGCGCCGTGCCAAAGACCTACCAATAAGAAGGTGATCATCAGGTTGCAATACCACCGCCCCCGTGCCACTCTCCTTCCACCCAGAGGGATATAGACATAGTCTCTGAACCAGGTGGATAAGGAGATATGCCATCTTCGCCAGAATTCGGATATGGATTTCGAAAAATAAGGCCGATCAAAATTATTAATAATGTCGAAACCCATCACCTTCGAAGCGCCAACTGCAATATCCGAGTAGCCAGAAAAGTCGCAATAGATTTGAAAAGTGAAAAAGAGAGTGGCCAAGAAGCAATGGTTTCCACCATATTGGCTGGGATGAGTATAAACCCCGTTCACATAAAAAGCTAATTGGTTGGCAATGGCTACCTTTTTAAAGTATCCCCACAACATCAATCGAAAACCAGAAACCACCCGATCGTAATTCAAAGATACCTTCGAATACAATTGGGGCATCAAATGGGAGGCCCGCTCAATGGGACCTGCGAGAAGTAACGGCCAAAAGGCAACATAGACAGCGAACAGACCCAAATGCTTTTCTGCCTTTATTTTTCCCTGATAGACATCGAGGAGATAACTCAAATTCCGAAAGGTGTAGAATGATATCCCCACCGGCAAAACCAAACTTAAGGGAGGAATCAAATCGAGAACGTTCATCCCATGGAAAATTACTTTTAGGGTATCATTGAAGAAATTGAAATATTTAAAAGCAACAAGTAACCCAATGTTTATGAATAGACTGAGGAGTAGGAAAATTTTTCTAAGAGTAGGATTGGTGGACTTCTCGATTGGGCCTCCAGAGATATAATTCACGAAAGTCGAAAAAAGAAGCAACATAAGATACTCGACCTTCCAACATGCATAAAAAAAATAGCTCGAGGCGAGCAGAAAGATCCACCGGACTCGGTGAGGAAGGATGAAGTAGATTGAAACGCTCAGTAGAAAGAAAATGAAAAATTGATGGGAATAAAAATTCATCATTTATCAATCGACGCCGGGGTCCTAAGATCTCATTAAAAACAGGGGCGGGAAGTGCCAATTGAATCGTTTCTTTTCCAATGAAAACGTTCGGGTAAGAAGCAGGTCCCCTTCGTAAAATGGAAGAAGTAAGACAATCCTCTTAAGGTTAACTTATTTTTTCGACGATCACATACCTTCTTTGAGACGCTCCATGTAACTCCTGATGAATAATTCTATATTCAAAATCAAGAATGAGCTTTTTTACATCTTCAAACGAATATTTATAAACCGCTGAGGGAGATTCTGACAACGGTTGATCGGGAGAGAAAATAAGAGATGTTTCCTTCCAAAAACCAATCGCTTCCTCTGGATTTGGCCAAAAAAAATCCATATAGATTTTCCCATTTGATTTGAGAAAAGGTTCTAAAAAAGATAGAACCTTCTTAGCCATTTCCATATTTTGGTGAATCCAGAAAAAGCGACTCACAATTGTATCTATCCAGCCAAAGAATCCCTTTAATTCCTCATGCTGATTCATATGAATATAAGTGCAGTTGGAAGGTGAGACTAACTTTGCCACAGCAAGGGCAATCCGACTACAATCCACCCCTAAATAGGTATCGCAATATCGTGAAATTAGTTTCCCAAGATTTCCACAACCACATCCCATCTCCATGATTGCCTTCCCTTCAATTGCCTCTCTATTGCAATAAAGACATAATGGAGGTCCCCAACCGAGGTTAAGATTTAGAAAATCCAATGGATTATTGGGTAAAGGCGGCTTATCGGGGTAACGATGAAAGGGAGCCAATTGATATGGGTATTCTCTTAAAAGGTAGTTCAGCCATTCCTTATCCCATCTCCCAACTTCTTCCTCACTGCATTGAATGAAATCGCCTTTTATCTCCTCATTGGTCGATCTTTCTTCAGTCATTTTAAATGGACTTTCTCCTCTACCCATAATCTTCGTCTTCATCCACTCAAGTAAATTCATAGCACTCCCATTGCAAGTCAATAGTTCTTCAGAACAGAGGACCACTCTATTTTTTCTGAATGAGGATTTTCCAATTTTGGATATAGAACTCTTCGATCTTTCTCTCGTGTCCTCGTAAAATGACTTCTCTCTCACGCTATGAGACAAAGGTGTCGCCTTTTTCATTTCAAGCTGGGAGTCCGTCGGAACCTTTTTGATAAGTTCCCTTAGGACTGCCAGGTATCTGTCCACCACTCTTTCCGGGGAGTAGTTTTCTTTCACGGCCACCCACGCATTTTTTACAATACGGGTTCTTTCAGAAGAATCATTGATCAGGGTTCTCATCTGGGTGAGCGCTTCCTGGGTATTGTTGAGTTCGAACAGAAGCCCATTCTCACCATCCGTAATCACCTCCTGGAATCCTCCCACCCTTGACGCTACCACAGGACACCGGCAGGCCATCGCCTCAATCGCAGTTATTCCAAAGGACTCAGAAAGGGAAGTGGCTACGAGACACCCTCCACTGGCACCCATCAGGGAGTAAATTGCCGGCATTCGATCATGGTCGAGGAAAGAAACCCATTTCAGACAATCGATCAGGCCTAATCTCTTGACCGTCTCAAGAAAGTCCTTTTTGACATTTGATTCTGCGAAACGCCCTCCAATCACAAGGAAGAGGAGATCGTTCCGTTCCTTTGCCATCTCTGAAGCCATCTCCAGAAAATGCTTCCAATTCTTTCCTTTTTCTAATCGACCCACCCATCCAATGACCTTCTTGTCTGGTTTGCTTCGAGGTTCTTTAAACTGGAATAATTCCAGGTTAATGGGATTTGGAACCACATAGACGGGGATCCCGGTTTTTTCAAACTCTTTGATCTCTTTAAAAACCAATTCCTTTTCAAATCTGGAAGGGGTGATAATTGCTTTTGTATTCGTCTCTCCAATCGCCGAGAGATATTTCAAGATATCGAGGTTCGTCGTGTGGACTTCTGTAACCTGGAGCCCATCGAAACGGCTCCTTTTCAGGATGGGATAGATCTGGGGCGTATCGATCGGAATAATAAAATCAAACCTCCCTTCATCGATGATCCGAATCAACTCCTTTCCCCTGTTTTCAAAGTGAATCTTCTCAAAGTTCTTGAAGGCCTTTGATCCTCCTTGATCGCTTAGAAATAGGACCTCGGGATTAACTCCCTGCCGGTAAAACTCAGGGAGCCTATTCTTCAAGACGGCTTCCACACCCCCCAGTGTGCAGAATTGATAAACGAAAAGGATTTTCATCGCTCTCTATCCGATATGTTTTAGGATGTCTTGTGACGGATCAATCCGGTCCACCTCTTCTAAGATCCGATCCACTCTCTGTTTCCACGTATTACTCTGGACAAACGCTTCCACCTCTTTCTTTGGAAATACGCTCTGTTTTGCCGAGGCCAAGGTTTTCTCAAAATCACTGCTCGCGCAAGGAAACACACCGGGCTTTCCTTGTAGATGGGGCATGTTCGTTGCCACGACCGGCAGACCGAGATACAGATATTCATAAAGCTTGATGGGATCAACCGCATCCGTCAGCCTTCCTTCCCGAAAGGGGATGATGGCTACATCCCAGAACCGGGTATAAGACGGTAGGTCCTGATGTTCAACCTTTCCCCAGAACCTGACATTTTCGGGAAGCTTCAACCCGGAAGGTTCACCATACCCAATCAGATGGAAAACCCAGTCCTTCTTTCTCGACGCCGTTCTCAACACCAAGTCCCAGTCAAACCAGGATTCCGTCAAATACCCGAAGTAGCCTATCGTCAGGTTCCCCCTTTCGAGATCGATACTCTTTCGAGCCTGCTGATCCAGGGACTCGGTATCTACTCCGTTGGGGATGACCGACACCAGATCCGCTCCCATACCCTTCAGCTTCTCGGCCAGGGACGGATGGGTGGCAATGGCTAAATTCGTGTTATGGATGAGGTATCTTTCCACGTCAGGGTCATACCAGACTGCCTGGCCTGCTTTTGCAAACTGTTCCCAATCATCAATACAGTCATAGACCGTGATAAAAGCATGGGTATTCATCACATTAATTTTTTCGAAAAGAAAGGCATCTGGAAATTCGATCAAAAAAACCTTTTTCAAAGGGTCCGATGAAATAGACAAAAGATGTCTTTCCACTTTTCCAAACATATCGATCGGAATGGAAAGGATGAGGGGGTTTAGAGATCTGACAATCTCTTCCTTTGGATCCCACCGCCAGTAAAAGATGACGACGGGAATACCTCGATGGGCAAACTCCTTGGCTAACCAGGTCGATCGCTGACCCCTGCTCTCGATATAGGGATCTGCTGCATATAGAACCATGAGTCGCCGGGGATTATTCTTTTGTGCGGAATTCAAAAATGTTTCAATTTCTTCTTCCACCGGAAAGTGTGGCCGGCGAGGTACGGGGGGAAGGGGTGATTCGAATCTTTCTTTATCTTGAAAGATTCTGTCAAAAAAAAACCTCCGGTATTGAAACCGGTACTTCTCTCTTAACTTTTTTGGAACAAACTTGTGAATGGCCTTTAAAGACTTAAACAACCGTTCTTTGATTCTTTCCTTAATACTGAGTCGGAGAAGGACATAATCCAATTGGTATCTAATGGCGCCAAATTGCTGCTGAAACTCACTGGATATAGCAATGAGGCGTTGACTCATTTCCCGGGTCTGTTCATCGAGTTTCCTGTCGAGTTCATTGAGTCTCCTATCTTTTTCATCAAGCCTCTCTTCCTGATCTCTCACCGTTGCTTCCAGTCGAAGACTCTTTTCCTTTTCCCCTTTCAAACCCAAAACGATAAATTCCTTTTCATACTGGGAGATAATTTTATCCCACGTGTAACGGGAAATAACCTTTTCTCTGCCTCTTTTAGCCTTTTCCTTCCATTCCTCCTGATTTCGATAAATATTCAGCATTGCATCGATCAAATCAGGTGTATTCTTGGGGAAATCCAAATGAGAATAATGGTCCAAATCGGATCCAACAAGATGAAACAAATCTTCACAGCAGTTCTCAATCAGAATACCGACATCCCGATCTTCGATCAATTCCTCCGCACCGCCCACTTTCGTCAAGATGAGGGGAAGGCCGTGATACATGGCCTCTAAGGTCACAATCCCCCAGCCTTCAATTAATGAAGGAAGTAAAAAGGCGTTAGCCAATCGGTAATAGGGGGAGGGATCTTCAACAAATCCGATGAGTTTGATCTGTTGACCCAGATGAAATTCTTCGACCTTTCTTTGAATGAAAAGGGAATACTCTGGATCCAATACTGGCCCAGCTGAGATCAGTTTTATCCTCGGTTGAATCTGCACGATTTCCCTCATCGCCGCAACCAATAAGTTGTGCATTTTTGCGGGGGTCACGGCCCCAACATGAAGAAAGACAAAATCTTCTTCATCGATTCCCGGGACGATGAGGTTCCGTTTCTCAGGAATTTCCACCTTTGAGAATCGCTCCTCGTTGACCCCATCAGGGATGACGCTCATTCGACTTTCGTCAATATTGAAACGATACTTGAAGAAGGAAGCCACCTGATTAGAAACAGCAATATATTTCGAAATGGAAAGATCAGCCATCCGAAATTCGTCCAAGAGGCTTGCAGAATACCAACTGTAGATGTTGTGGAGAACCGAAGCAGTTGGGATTCCATGGCGATGGGCAATGGTGGGGCCGAAGAGCGAAAAGTGGGAATTGACGATGTCAATCTGATAACGGCGGAGAATTTCAGTGTACTCCTCCTCTTTCGTTTTGCCTAAGATTTCTACAGGGATCCCTTCCCGCTTCAATCGATCCGCCATATACCCACCCTTTTCAATACAAACCACAACAGGACGAAAGAGATCCGGATCGAGATGGGTAACGATATGGTAAACGACTTCCTCCATGCCCCCCTTATCAAGGGATGGGGCTTCAATCAAGAGCTTGATCTTTCTGTCATGAAATCCCGAAGGCACAAGTTCGAACTCCCCCTTCATCCCTTCCTCCTTAAATTCGGCAGATTTTGCCTTTGAACTCAAAAGAGAATCCGCTTTATTTTTGTAAATCCTGGAGACGGAAATGAGGGCAGGGATCCCACTTTTTTCAAGATAGGTAGCTAATTTCTCATAGGCCTCACCATAAGCCATCACGTCTCTTTTTTGACGAAGGCTGGGGAAAATATCTTCAATCGTTAGGTTCTTATAAGCCTTTAACAACACCTCGCCCCGCTCCTGCTCTGTGGCAGGCGTTGCCTGGTAGGTCAGGTTGGCGCCATGCCATCGATATTTCAAGAGGGCCCTCTTGATCAACATCAGGTCATAATATTTTAAGATCCTCATCCATATATCATAGTCCTGGGCTGTCTTGAGGGATGTATCAAATAGTCCAACCCTCCGAAAACAGTCCATCCTGATGAGGGCAGACGGGGCAGAAAGAAAATCCCTCTCGAAGAGGGCGGGGAAAATCTCCTCTTTGGTCTCATAGGGAACGAAGGGCCATAGGGCTGCGGGGTCATCTTTGATCTCTTTCCCCTGGGCATCGACCAACTGAGGATACGAAAAAACGACACCCAGGCCAGGGTTCCCTTCAAAAGCCTTGAGTTGAATCTTCCAGCTTTTCAGGAAAAAAAGGCATCGTCCGAGGGAAGGAAGTTAAAGTATTCTCCCTGGGCCAACTCAATCCCTCGATTCAGCGTGGCACTGAGACCCCGATTTTCCTGGGAATAATAACGGATTCGGTCGTCTTTAAACGTGACAATCTCTCGCTCGGTATGGTCGGTTGAGCCATCGTTGATGATGATCAGTTCAAACTCCTCAAAGGTCTGATCGAGAACGCTCTGGATGGCCTCTCCCACATACCGCTCATGATTATAGGCTGGAATGACGACGCTCACTTTCGGGTTTTTCATCTCTTCTTTTGCCTTTTCATTCAAATTGAATAAAGGGGTCCATTCTCCCCTGGAGATAACCCCGTCGCTCCTTAATGGGTGGGATAGCTTTCAAAAAGCTTTCCCCACGGGGTGTTGAGTGCCTTCTCTTTCTGGATTCTCTGACCTTTGACAGGCCACCAGACATAATCATGATAGAGAAAGGAGCCAAAGATAAAGAGATAGACCAGGGGTGTCCTGAAAAAAAACCGTTGAAATATCTTCAAGGGACTAAACCAGAGGACATCCCCCACTCTTGCTTGCAAAGTTATCGCCTACCGAAAACTTGAAATTGATCCGAGAGACATCCTCCCCGGCCATCTCTATCTCTTCTATCCTTCCCGTCCCCAGACCTTCTTCATGAGCTAACCGAATATAAGGAAGGCTCATTGGATCGAAACCCATCATCTTTGAGGCCACCGCATCCATGGCCACCATGTCCGCACTGGCCAGGATATAGCCTTTTTCTATTGGCACCATGGTCCGGGGACCCGGCCCATTTCCACAGATCGTCCCATCCATCACAGCAAACATCCCGCTATGAATCTCCTTCTGAATCGCGAGAAGATCGACAAGGGTTTCGTGGATAACGCTATGCGTAAAATGACGTTTGGTATTTAATAGACCCCCGAACGCATTTTTCATTGCTCCGGTGGTGGTCGTATAGATATGGGTCTTCATCGTGGGTAGGTGGACGATATTCTTACCGATAAAAAAATCGGGGATTTTTATCCCCTTCGGGAAAATCTCTCCAAGAACCTTCATCCGCGCCTTGGGCTGGTAATCCACCCACCGAATGTCCTGAGGAATAAAATTGTATCGCTCTTCGATCTCATATTGTTGATAGAGGGGAGACAGTCTGTTCAGGACCTGGCCCTTGAAGGGATTGGTGACCACCGTATTGTTATGAACAGAGGAGATCATTTTATATCCGCTGTTCCGCAAAGCCAGAATGACCCCTTCCAGTTGCCAAGGGGTGGTGTTGGCACTGAGGAAAGGGAGATGCCAGGAGATATTATCCTTCAGGATCGTTTCCCGGTCTTTGGGCAGGAAATGCTCCAGTCCGGCTGATTTCATGATCTCTTCGATATCTCTCAATACCGTTTCCGGAGTCGTTTTCTTAACAGCAACGACCGATTTCATTCATCCCCGCTTTGACGTCATAAATAGAGAACGATCCCCACGACGATTCCGTACAAGAGGACAGCCGATAAAAGGTACTTATCATCGAAGAACAAAAGCTCTGGATGCCCGCCCTCCTCTTTTTGATAAACGAGATAAAGATATCTAAAAATTCCGTATAAAACAATAGGAATTGTAAACCCCAGGTTTTCGGTTTGAAACTTCTGGATGGTCTCATAGGAGAGCGTATAGAGTGCATAGGAAATGACGGTTCCGGCCGTTACGACTCCCACCATTTGGTTTAAAAGGGAAACGTTATATTCGCGGAGCACACCCCGGTGACTCTTGGCCTCTTCGCCCAGCCAGACCAGCTCGTGCCTCCTTTTCCCCAAAGCCAGAAAAAGGGAGAGGAAGAGGGTGCAGAGCAGAAGCCAGGTGGAGATGGGGACCTCTATGGCCTTGGCGCCCGCGATCACCCGGAGAAAGAACCCGGCAGCAATCGAGAATACATCCAGGATGACCATCTCTTTGAACCATTTCGAGTAGGCAATCTGAAGTGCAAGATATCCAAGGCAGATGGCAGCAAAGGCTCGATTGATGAAAAAGGATGCAATCATGGATAAGAGAAGGAGAGCAAGACAGGCAATGCGGGCCAGAGACGGGTTCAATCTGCCCGAGGCTAAGGGCCGAAGGGCTTTTCGGGGATGATTCCTATCTTTTTCCATGTCCATCAGATCATTGAGGAGATAAACCCCGCCCGAAAGAATGGAGAAGATCACAAAGGCCTTCACACTGGTCAAAAGCATCGGAGGGTGAAGTACATTCTTAGAAAAGATGAGAGCGGCAAAGAGCAGAAGATTTTTAATCCACTGCCTCGGCCGCATGGAGATCAATAAGTCTTTGATCATATCCATTCCCAGATAGAAAGAGGGCAAATGCATTCCTCTTTCAGCACGAAATGAGGCCAAGGGCGCTTTAGCGGAATGGAGATCTATATTCCTTGGCCAGGATGGGATTCCCACTTCTTTTTTAGAACGAGGACCACCTCATCATCTCTTGACCATATTTTATTGAGGGCCTCTGAAAACCTCTCCATCTTTTGATTGAATTTTTCGACTTTGTGATTGAATTCCTGCAAAAAAGCTTCCATCCTGCCCTTTCCCCCCCCCAAAAATCCCTTCCAACGCGAAACTGATGGAAGTCCTGAAATCGGATCGATTTGAGGTGTCTCCAAAAGATTCGGTGTCTCTTCTTCATTGGAATATTCTACTTTTAAACCATAATGTTGACAAATCGATGCTATTAAGTTCCCTGTATAGAATCTGACATGCTCCGGATCTCTCCAAAAACCGAAGAGATGGAGCCGGATGGAGCCGGGGTTGGGAAAGACAAGAACCAGGACGCCGCCAGGATTGAGCCGCATCGTTATCAATTCAACAAGCCGGACGACACGATCAAAAGGCAGATGCTCCACGAGGTGAGAGCAGAAGATTCCATCAACCCCTTCTTCTAACATTTCCAGGTAACGAAAGACATCGGAATGAACAACCCTTAACTGTTTTTGACGGACTTTTTCCACAAGATATTCATTCCGATCAACTCCCACAGCCTCAATCCCTGCTTCTTTTAGCAATTCCAAGAAAAACCCTGGTCCGCAAGCCAGATCCAGAACCCTTTTGCAGTCTTTAAAAAATAGGACGCGAGGCCGTTGAAGCATTTGGATATAGTTACGGTCCATGAACTGAGATTCAAAGTAAGAATAATCAAAGGATTTCATCTCTTTCTCCTAATGATCCTGTTATATAGCTCAACCATCTCTAGGGCATGCTCGGCCATGGACTTGGGCCTTTGCATTTTCGAAGCCATCTCTTGAAGCAGCCAGGGGGCCTCAATAAATCGGAGCATGCGTCTTCTCAAATCCTCCCTGTCCCCGGGTTTAAAAAGAAACCCATTGACCCCTTCCTCAATCGCCTCTGGGATTGCACCGATTCGGGAAGCGATTACTGGCAGTCCCATCAGGTTTGCCTCCCTGATCACGATCGAAAAGGTCTCAGGCCAGATCGCGGGCAAGACCACCACATCTTGATCGCTCAGGGCCTCTGGTAAATCTTCCCTTTGATAGGGGCCGCGAAAATCGACCTCAAGACCTGATGCCTGCTGTTTCAGACGATCATAATAATCCTGGGTCCATGGCGTCCGGCCTCCATAGATCGTTAGGATCGCTCTCCCCTTGGGAAGGGTTTTAAAGGCATCCACCAAGACATGAATGCCCTTAATGGGGAGGATGTTTCCAAAATAGCAAAACCGCACCCTTTCATCTGGTTTTCTGGGACGGCCTTGATGTTTGAAAGAAGGGATGCCCAGGGAAAGGGCCTTCATCTTCGATGCCATGGAGGAATAGTAGGTAAGAAAGAAGTTTTTGACAAATTGGGAGGGCGTCAGAAGGAGATCGCACGCCTTAAAGACCTCATACATATAACGGTAACGATGAAACGCTTCATACCCTCTATTCCCGAGATATTTGGGAGGGATGAAAAAGCGTTTTGTCCATTTAATAAATGAAAAAGGAAGAAAGTCTTTTGCCCATAAAAACAGTTTTGTTCTGATGTCCTGGGGCGGGAGGGACTCTAAACAGGAAACGCACTCTAACCCGTAAAGCGGGCCCTTGCACAAACGAAGGTCATTCTTGAGGAGCTGGATCCGAGGGCAAAGGATGAAGAAGTCGTGGAGTGTAAAGACTAAAGGCAATCCCTCCCTTTTTGCGATTCGCACGAGATGGCCAGAAAGTCCAAAAATATGTTGGAAATGAACAAGGTCAGGCTTCTCCTGTTTCAGGATTCGTAAAAAGATCTGGTCAAAGAAGGAGTTATCGTAAAGGGTTCGATGGCCATCGATCCGGGTCAAATTATTGACGACCCGCGTTACCCTCAATCCACCCACCTCCTCTTCAAAGGAAGAGAATTCGTCTTTTTCCGGATCCTCACCGCGGCAAAAGAGATGGACTTGGTGATCAAGTTGAGCCAGTGCCTTGGAGAGATAGAAGGTGTAGAGCTCTACCCCTGCATTTTCCTTTGGAGGAAGGCCATGGCTGACTTGAAGGATCTTCATACCAGCAAATAATCACCAATAATCAATAACCAAACACCAGATAAATTTCAATCACCAATAACCAAATTATGAGGACTTATCAACAATGGAAGAAAATATCTTCTTCAACTCTAAAGCCTCTGTTAAGCGTTTATGATTTTTCTCCCGAAAAGTTGCCAATGAGGATTCAATGATTCGAGGGTTCAGGGGTTCAAGCGAAGAAGGATTTAATCACATGACCTTGCCCCCGAGAACCCTTTCAATTAGACTTTTTCCCAATTTTTCATTCTTTCTATTTCTTAAGCATTTCACTCGAATCCTTGAATCCTTGACTCCTTGACCCCTTGAATCCTCTTAATTCATAAACTCATTTGGAGATGGTCCTAATTTGGTTATTGGTTATTTTCACGTTACGCTGAAATTCCTTATCTCATCAAGGACGGAGAAAACCTCTTATTTTTTAATGAGGGGGGTTCACCCCTTCCCCTTGATCTCTTGATAGATTTTGACAAGCTCCATCGCATGTTCCGGCATCCATTTCACCTTGGGCATCTTCGAAGCCATCTTCTCAATCAGATTAGGTTCGTCAATAAACCTGGACATACATCTCGTTAATCCCTCTACATCTCCAGGTTCGAAAAGAAGGCCGTTAACGCCCTCTTCCACGGCCTCTGGGATCGCCCCAATCCTTGAAGCGGTGACAGGTAATCCCAAACTGTTCGCTTCTCTGATCACAAGTGAAAAGGATTCAGGACAGAGGGATGGCAATACAACGACATCCTGGTCATTCAAGGCCTCTGATAAATCTTCCCTTTTAAAAGGACCCCGGAAATCGATTGAATATCCGCGTGCTTGCTCTTTCAGTTGATGATCGTAGGACTCGGTCCACGGAGTTCCGCTCCCATAAATCGTCAAGATAGCTCTTCCTTGGGGAAGGCTTTTGAAGGCATCGATCAAGAGATGAAGCCCTTTGAAGGGAAGGATATTCCCAAAATAGCAAAACCTCATCTTCTTACCTCGCTCTTTAGGTTTCCTTGGATGCACGATCGGGGGAATCCCCAAAGGAAGGATCTTGATCCTTGGCCGAATGAACGGGTAATATTTCAAAAATAGATCTTTCACGAAGAAGGAGGGGACAAGTATGATATCAGGAATTTTCAATATTTCGTACATAAATCGATAGCGATGAAACGCCTCATATCCCTTATTGCCAAGAAATTTCGGAGGGATGAAAAATCGCTTCGTCCATTTGATGACGGGAAAAGGGAGCACATCCTTCACCCTTAGAAAAAACCTGGTTCTTAAATCCCGAGGCGGGGGAATAGGATCAACGCAAGATGCACATTCTAATCCATAAAGCGGACCTGGACACAAACGATTGTCTCCTTTGAGGAGTTGGATGCGATGGCAAAGAATGAAGAAGTCGTGGAGAGTGAGGACCACATGACTTCCCTCCTCCTTTGCAATTCGTAGGAGGTGAGCTGAAAGGGCGATGAAATGTTGAAAATGAACGAGATCGGGTTTTTCCTGCTTCAGTATTTTCGAAAAAACCTCGTCAAAGAAGTGATGGTCATAAAAGCCGCGGGGGTCAGTGACCCTCGTCAAATTATTCACGACTCGTGTTACCCTTAGGCCATCCGTCTCCTCTTCAGAAGATGAAAATTCTTCCTTACCAGGGTCCTCTTCCCGGCAGAAGATATGGACAGAGTGGTTCAGGCGAACCAATTCCTTGGAGAGATAGAAGGTATAAAGCTCCACCCCCGCATTTTTCGTTGGAGGGAGACCATGACTGACCTGGAGGATCTTCATACCAGCAAATAATCACCAATAATCAATAACCAATCACCCATTACCAAACACCAAAAAGATCTCAATGACTAATAACCAAGCTCCAAATAAGTTCCAATAACCAAATATAAATAACCAAACTAACAAGATTTAACGACAATTGCAGAGATTATCTTTTTTAACTCAACAGATTCCCTCATAAGATCATTTATTAAGATCACACCTGAAAACCCCGTCCTGTGCCTGCCTGCCGGTAGGCAGGGACGGGGATGAAAGGTGTGTCTGCCGAAGGCAGAAAAAAACTAAATCAGATGCTGAAACGATACTGAATCAAGTTCAGCACAAGGTTCAGCATGACAACAGGGTTTGGTTCTCGTTTTTTGTCATCCCGAACCAGGTCCTGAATTAAGTTCAGGATCTAAGGATTTCGGGATCTTGGTTTTAAGAATTTGGGTTTTAAAGCCCCGCCCTGTGGGCGGGGTTCTTTACTTCTGTCTGGTATTCTGGATTTGCCTCCGATAAAAGATCCAACCAATAATAAGATTCTTTGGCCTCTTTACGAGTAATTTTGATACGATGGCTGAAATCTTTTTTACTTAAGGCATCATTTGCCTCACAATAATTCGCGCCCACCGAACCACTGGCACGAATGAGTTGAGCAATCAGCTCCCAGTTTATCGTGTTGTGAGGCAATTTTTTTAAAAGCTTAATCACGCTTTTTGCAAATTCGGATGTTCTTTCTTCAAGATCAAAACGATGCTGTGTCATTGTTGATTGAACATTAAGCTTTTACCGTTTGGTTGTTGATTATTATTTGGTTATTCTGATTTGGTCATTGGTTATTTCATTTTTTCACGATAGAAGGTTGAAGAGAGAACATTTCCCTTATTTTGAAGGGGATCCTCTCCAGATGGGTTCCCATCCATAGCCCCGAAAAGGCTGACAAATACCAAAAAAGGCTTGGGAAAAACCACCTGATAAAGCCCCATTTATTGCCTTCTTCGGATTGAAAAAACTGAAAGTCAGCCTTTACCGAATCACGGGTTGCTGAAAAAATATTTTTAAAAAAGGGAAATTCCTCTTTTCCGAAAATCTCTTTCATAGCTCTTGCGTGCTCGAAAAACCGACGGAAGTTCTTGATCGATCGATAATGATGGGAGTGAGTGACAATCGAGTCGGGGACATAGACGGTCTTATAGCCTGCTTCAAGGACTCTTTTTGCCCAGTCCTGATCTTCAGCAAATTCCAGTTTCCTAAAAGGGATTTTTTCCCAGACCTCCTTCCGAATACAAGAACTTGTGTTGGAAAACCAGATAAAGGGATAGGGGTTCCTCTCGTATTCAGGGTTCCCAACTGCGGTGTTTACCCTTTTCTCGCTTCCTGAAGTTAGCACTGTATGGAGGATTTGCCTCTTCTCCATCAGTGGGCAATCTGTTCTTGGGCGGTGGCCGCTGAAAGCACCTGCCACAAGCAGATCCTCTTTAAAGGGTTGGATAAGGCTTTCGAGCCATTTCTCATTCCCCGGAATAGCATCCTGGGTTAAATAGACGAGATACGCGCCCTGAGAGAGTGAGGCTCCGAGGTTACGTGTCTCACCATGATTAAAGCTCATCGAGGGAATCTCCGTCAATTGAACAGGGAATTTCGAAAGGATCGTTTTGCTATTGTCCGTTGATCCTGAATCGATCGCAATGACTTCAAACTTCTCTTCAATCTCCTGGGCAAATACTTTTTTTAATACTTCTTCCAGGTAGGCATCCCCGTTCTTTACCAGGATAATGATTGAAACCTTTACCATTAATAATCCAAAACAACTCTGACTCCAGATCTCAGATTTTGGGTATTATATTTTCCCATCTGCAATCTGCGATTTACTCCTCCT
>CAWGAV010000028.1:0-42134 GCA_963820625.1 uncultured delta proteobacterium | reverse complement strand
GCGTATCGGGTCTGGTAAATTGTCGTGCCTCTTGAATATCCATCAAGTAGTGGTATTTCTGGAAAATGGCTTTCCCATGAGGGGAGAGAATGAAATTGATAAATTTTTGAGCCATCGTTTTATCCTAGGTAAATTTTGAAATGGCGATTGGGATATACCCAATCCGGGGAATCTCTTCCGGTCTAAGGTAGATCGTTTCAATGCGATCAGGATCCCAGTACTGAAAAACCCTCCAGCCCAAGACCGCATCGACTGCTTTGAGGGAGATGACATTAGCCGTTTTCTCACAGCTTTCCGTGTAATTTACGATATTCTTTCTGAACGTAGTCTTTTCATCCTGAGCAAGATTCTTTTCGATGATTTCCACTGCATAAGTTCCCACACAAACCGTTTCCGGATTGGCGATGGCCACCCGGATGCCATCTTTTGTCAGGTCTTTGAGATCGTAGATCCTTTTTGGATTCCCTTTTTGCACATTAATCGCCGGGACGAGATAAACAATAATTTTTTCTGATTCAGGAAATACAAAACCCTCTTTTTTCGCCATCTCCATGAAGTCAGATGACCCTGGGAAGTAGAGGTCTCCCTTCTTTGTCAATTTCATCTGAGAGAGGACAAATCCAGAACCTCCAAAGATCACATCGACAGGTATTCCAAACCTCTCCTGGAAAATTCGAACGGTTTCTTCTGTGGCGGGTTTGCTTGCAGCGCCAGCGAAAATTAGCATCCTCGTTGGTGAGGACTGTACCTTTTGAATGAAAACGAATGTTAAAAATATTGCAATGAAAAGGGTGACCTTTTTCATTTCCATCCCTTCCTGTCTATATCATCAAAATGTTTTCGATAGATTTTCTCTAAATCCTTCTCCACCTCTTTTCGGAATCGTTTATAATGATTCATGAGAGTCTTTTCCTTGAGGGGTGACCTGAGACCCTCCCCCGGATGGGCCTCCGACTTTTCTTTCTAAAAGGGCAAAACCAAGCCTCTCCTCCAGGGTCCGGATTAACCGCCACGCCTTGCTGTAAGACATACCCATCTGTTTAGCCGCTTGGTGGAGGGACCCCATTTTTTCAACCCTTCTCAGAAGTGCATAAGGGCCATCTCCGAAGGCTTTCCCATTGTTATCCAACCAGACCTTATAACCGATCTTCACGGATTTCCTCTCCATCGTTATTCTCATTTGAGAATAACGCTAATATAGTGAATTTTCTTGAATCTGTCAAGGCCATTGATGGAGATTTCTGAAAAAGTCCAGAAATCTCTGATTACGCCGATTAAAAACCGATTACACAGATGCGAGATGTATTGGAAAACCAGGAAAATCTGTGCAATCATTTTTTAAAATCTGTGTCATCAGGAGAGCGCGTCAAAGTTTTTCAGAGCTCTCTAATGGTTTGCGTCTGAGAATCCTATTTGTTAAGATAAAGGGGATTTTGGTGATTCGGGATGAGGGAAGGGAAAATAATTTTTATTCTATTGATCACCGGGATTTTCTTGCTGGTCCAAGGAATTCCTGTCACGATAAGAGGAGAAGATCAAAAGGAAATGACACTCGAAGACCAACGAGTTCTGGAGTGGAGAAAAGAACGGAATGCCTTTCTTAAGGACCATCAGCGATCCCCCCTTCTTCCTCAAGACAAGAAAAATTTTAAAGGAATGAAATACTATCCATTCGATCCAAAGTATTTCTTTTCAGGCCAGATTGAACGCACCGTCCTCCACATCAACAACCCGAAATACTATGC
Source organism: uncultured delta proteobacterium (assembly GCA_963820625.1). Lineage (GTDB taxonomy): Bacteria > Desulfobacterota > BSN033 > BSN033 > UBA1163 > CAWGAV01. The sequence continues at coordinate 40,389 of CAWGAV010000028.1, read as the reverse complement.
AACATTTCTCACGAACAAAGGGACCAACAAACGCTATATCCGTTACGGGAAATTCCATTTCATTTTGAATGGAAAGGAATATACGATAGAAATCTACAAATCGATCTTAAGCGATAATCTCTTTATCCCTTTTAAGGACAAGACCAACGGAACAGAGACCTACGAAGGAGGAAGGTACATTGAGGCTGAAATTCTTCCAGATTATAAGATTATTTTGGATTTCAACATGGCGTACAATCCCTCCTGTGCTTATAATGAAAAATTTATCTGTGTGCTCCCCCCAAGAGAAAACATGCTGGATATCGAGATCCGAGCCGGCGAAAAAAAATTCAAGTAATTCTTCATGGCGTTCTTGATCAGCTCCGATTGCGAAATGGGCTTTAAAAGAGGTATTTCAATCCATGGGTTCCGCTTTTGCAAGGATAAGTTTATCCCTAAGAAAGCAAAGGCAGGGATAAAAAAATGTCATCATCCTGTCGAGGGAAAAAGGATAAGATTTCAGGATGAGTGCCTGTGAAATAGATAATGCGAATGAAGATGGGTATGCTTGGTTTTTCCGTGGAGGTGCACATGCTCGTGGATAAGATTCACCTTGAGAAGCAAGTCTGTGTCTCTCAGGATATCATCTGCACTTCCGATTTTTTCCAGGCGATGCTCTTCTGAAAGAACGCCTACAGTTGCTTGCAGTTCATCCACCAGCGAAAGATCGTGGGTTGCGATAACCAGGGTTTTCCCTGATTCATTCAGGGCAAGCATCAACTCTACGAGAAAGCACTGGGTCTTTGGATCGAGGCCATCGGTTGGCTCATCGAGGAGCAGGATTTGGGGGTTCATGGCTAAGACGGAGCCAATTGCAACCTTCTTTTTTTCTCCCCCGGAAAGCATGTAGGAAGATCTGTCTTTGAGGTGTTCTATATTGAGCATTTCCATCAATTCAAAAGCCCTGTTCATAGCCTCTTCCTCGTTGATTTCCAACTGGAGAGGACCATAAAGAAGTTCGTCCAGCACGGTTGGACAGAAGAGCTGAATATCAGAATCCTGGAAAACGTACCCCACATTCTCTCGAAAAAATCTCAGGAAGCCTTTATCCCGCAAAGACTCTTCGGACACCCCGGTTTCCTCAAAGAGAAATCTCCCGGGGACTGGGTATTTCAGCCCTGCCATGATCTGCAGAAGCGTCGATTTTCCACTGCCATTAGCGCCGATGATAGCAACCTTGTCCCCCTTATTAATTTCAAGGGTTACATCGGAAAGAGCAGAGATTTTATCATAATAGGTATAACTTACGTTTTCGAGTCTTATCATACTTTTCACAGACCACACCTCAAATCAATAGAAATAGAACACCTATGAATAAGAGAAAGGTTCCTGCATACCAGTCACTTGTACGCATCTTCCTGAAGCCATAAAGTTTAATTGTATCGGAAAAACCCCTGCCGATCATAGCCTTAAAAACGTCTTCACACCTAAGGCGGGTTTTTCTAAAGATGAATCCAATCCGTCCGGCAATCCATTCCCTCGCCTCGGTATTGCTCACCTCCCGGGCCATCCTGCTTTTTTTCGCAAGGTACATATCTTCTACGGTCTTCGAGAATATGAAAATATATTTATAACAGAGGGTTATGATGATGAGAAAGGTATCAGGGACTTTCAAAACCTTGAGAGCCCTCACGATCTCAGGGAATGGAGTCGTATATAGCACCAAGAATGATAATGACAAGGAGTTGACTACCCTCAGGGTGAGTCTGGTCACTCCATAAATGCCCTCCCTGGTTATTCCAATATCTGCGGGGATATGATAGATCCAGAAGTTTAAGGGCCTTGAAATTCTTACTACCGGCCCGATGATATCTCCGCTTGTAATCACATTGAAAGCAGAGGGAAGAGCAACCAGAAAGCCCAAAAAGAAACCCAGTAACAAAACCCTGCTATAAAACGTAACAATTCGTAAACGGGAAAGCAATACGAGAACAAAGACAAAAACCCCGATATAGAGCTCTGGCAATAAGCCTCTTTTCAGGCTTACGATAATGACAAAAAAGAGGAGGAAAAGGACTTTTATCCTGGCATCGATCTTCTGGAAAAGCCCATTTTCGGATGAAAGCTCCCACTGGACGTACCCCTTTTTGATCACGCTTGTCAGATGATTTATGCCCCCGTCAATGAAGGGTATATTTACTTTCCTCCTCCCCAGCTTGAAAGAGCCGGGCGGGGATTGGTCTAACAGAAAGGAAGGTATTTTATTTGGCATGCTTTGCTATAAACCTCGAAACCATTAAGAAAACGATGGCGCACACCGCTATGCCCATGAGTCCTGAAGCGATATAAGAGAGCACCTGAACCGCCATTGATGCACCATCACCACCGAAGTTATAGTCAGGGATAGGAGCTTTCCACAAATCGGCCAGTTTTTTTAATCCTTCAGGAACATACCCAATGAGCTTCTCAACTTTATCTGTTCCCCACTCGCCCCATGCTTCCTCTGCTTTAAATTTTTCTGGAAGGAGGATGCCGAGAGGAGTAAGCAGTGCCATGATCAAAAGGCCTATCCAGAGTCTTTTCTGAAATTTTGTCATCTCAAGCCTCCTTGAAAATTATTTGTTTGCTGAGTGACCCGTTATGGCATACACGAGGTCGTGCTCGTGTTTCAGAAAGTACTTGAGCAATAACATTGTTACCAACCCTTCGGCAATACCGAATAGAAACAGATGCTCAATCGCCATGGCCGGCACCGCCACTGAGAGAGGGTATGGTGCGTAGAGTGGTCTGCCGTCTGCCCCTGAAGCAATCAAAGGTTGAATTCCGAACTCAACCGCAGTAAAAAGCGCTGCCACCACAAGACCAATGTAACCGGAAAGGAAAGCTGCGACGGCAACCCTTATCCCCCCCTCTGATTTCCCTCTTATGAGTTTAAACAACCAATAAGATACAAAAGGCATGACCACGGCCATGTTAAAACAGTTCGCCCCGATTGCGGTGATACCTCCATCACCAAAGAGTATGGCCTGGATTATCAACACCACAGACACAGCTATCACTGCTGTCCAAGGCCCTAAAAGGATGGCAATAATACCAGCTCCTACGGCGTGGCCAGTGGTGCCCCCTGGGATAGGGATGTTAAACATCATAATAAGAAAAGAGAATGCTGCGGCCATGCCAAGGTAGGGGACATGCTTTAAAGACAGCTGTTTCTTAAGCTTTTTCTGTGCAATCGCCCAGAAACCAATGGAAACTCCGTACAATGGAACGTATGTCTGTGGGCTTAGATATCCATCAGGTATGTGCATAGGATCCTCCTTCGATTGAAATTTTACTGTTACTATGGCAATCCATGATCAAGCTCAAGGCGATTCACAAGATTTCCCCTATGGGGCCGATGGCTGAAGAACGCCAGTTTCCGTTCCGATGGGTCAAGGTTTAAAGAACAATGTCAGCCCTGTTGTGAACCGAAAATCTGGAGCGGCCTTATTCATCCCTATCTCAACTCCCGCGTCCCAGACAATGCTATCTGTAATGAGGTATTGAGCTCCAAGAAGGCCAGAGAAAGGATCATCACCCTTGCGACCATTGAAGTTATTCACTCCAACGATTTCTCCTACCAAAGCCCATTTGTCAGATAGGACAAACTGCCCCGCAATAGAATAGTTGAATTCGTTGTTTGCCCGATGTTCCTCGATGAAGGTGTATCCCAAATTAAGATAAAGAGTCAATCTCTTGCTGAGATTCTTTTGAAAGATGGTAATAATGCCAAAATCGGTCTTTCCTGACCCCAAATCTTTTGATTCGCTTGCAGTAGGTATTTTTACTTTGCCGCTAACAGCAAAAGACGGTAACCCATCCTTTTCGTCCATTAAACGATATTTTACCTTCACTTCAGTATCAGCAAACCCGTTCTCCTTTTTGCCCTCCGCAGGATGGACAAACAGGTATCCACTCCCTATCCCCATATCCATCCTTTCAAACATACCGTAAGTTAAGGTCATGGAAGGACCGAGTTCCTTGTCGTGATTCTCCTGACGGGCGAAGTCAAAGCCAGTTTCTAACTGAAATTTTCCCTTTTCTACAGTCCCAGTATCGTCTGTCGTAAGGGGGCGGGCAGCAAATGTGGAGGATGTGAAAAGCAATAGAAGAGAGGGAAGGACAAGGACGATACAGAAGAAAGATTTCTTCTTTTGATGGCTCAAGGTCAGTTTTCCAGTGTCGAGGGGAAGCATACCGTCTTCTTTCTTTGATGGGTCTTGATAAACAAAAAAGGCCACGAAGATTTTTCCAACTTCTGTTGGAATCAAGACCTTCGTGGCCTCTGTTCAAAAGCTAAAATCTCAAATTTCAAAATCCCTGCCTACCGGCAGGCAGGCAAATGTCAAATCAATGTCAAAGCCCCAAATCCAAACTTTTTTCACATTTCAGCTTTGGATTTGATTTGAACTTTGAACTTTGGCATTTGACATTTTCTTAACTCTATCCTTCTTCAAGAAGGATGCGATGATCAATGAGGTTCATCTCCTTAATTCGAGCCTTAATCCGTTTTTGTTCTCCAAAGATATTTTGAAGGTAGAGTTCGTCCTTTTCCGGTCGGAGGATGGAGATATCCTCCAAAATGAGTTCTTCCTTTCCTTCTTTCACTAAGTATGCATTGGCCTCACACATGGTTCTTTTCCTCCTATTTCATTTCCCCCCAGCCCCACTTTTTCTAAAGGGGGGAGAGGGGGGATTAAGTTTCAGGTTGCAACAATTTCTTGTATTCGTTTTACAAGCTGGTCGACTAAATGTGGAAGGGGTTCCTTAGGGGTCTCCAATAATTTCCACCTCTGGAATTTTTAAAGGGAGGAGGCATTTCATTGCAGGGGAGGAAGCAATAGCTTCTGCTATTTTGGGAGTCAATTCTCCCATCATGGAGTTAGCCAACACAATGGCTGTTGTCCCTGTGATGATATCGACCGTCTTTACGGTTTGAACAATGGCATTCTCTCCTGACGCACCCTTATTGGCCCCTACCTTTAACATGGCTCCTGTTGCCATGGCATTTGTTCCCAAACCAATGATTTCTACTTCTTCCGCAAGGTTCTCCCGTAGACGTTTAATGATGGCGCTTCCAATCCCCCCACCCTGGCCGTCGATTACAGCAATAGACTTTTTCCTCTTCTCCATCCTTATTCCATTCAATAAAAAAAGCCACTTATGGGCGGGCCTTTCATAGGGGCTTCACCTTCGTGGCTAATCTTTATATAAACAGTAATGGAGGGAATTGTCAAATACTTTTTTGGAGACTTTTTTGGAGATCTCTGAAAAAGTCCCGAAATCTCGGATTACACCCCTGCCTGCCGGCAGGCGGGGATTAGAAGCCGATTACACAGACACAAAAAAACGTTCCGATAATGCCGAGCTTCATGAGTAATTTCAATGGAATAGAGACCAAGGTGCCTTATAAAAAGAAGGAAAAACTTAGCGCAATAGTTTAAAGAAGGCGTATGCAACAATTGCAGCAAAGAGAAGCGCAGAGATTGTGATGACCAGGAACCGGACACTTACTCTCTTTCTCCGTGAGGCGGGTGGGTGTTTCGAAACCTGGCTTTTTGAAGGAGGTAGCTTCTCCAAATATCTTTGATGAAGCATGATCACGTCAGTCGGGTCGAGGCCAAGATATTTCGCATAGGCACTTAGAAAACTTTTTACATAGATATGGGGTAAGTCCTCGTATTGGTCCTCCTCTATGGCCGCCAGAACAGCTTCTCTTATCCTTGTCGCATCAGCCACTTGCCTCAACGAAATTCTCTGGGATTCCCTCTTTGCTTTTAAGTATTTTCCCGGTGACTCTATCGTCTCCGGTGGCTGTGTTTCTCCTTCTGACTTCATTTACGACCCCTTCAAAAAGATTTTCCAAAATCATTATCAATGGTTTTCACCCTTTTGTAAACAGAGCTTCAGGAGGAGGTTGAAGAGATCAAAGGATACATCAGAGGAAGGATCAAAGATGTGCAGCTCCTTCTGACCGATGTTTCGAATAACATCCCGCGGAAGAAGATCGGTTCAGTAAGATAGAGGATAAACTGGTGAGCCTCAGGTGCAATTATAGAGGAGTTTGTAGAAAATAGAGAATCAATATTACTTCCTGAAATCCACGAGGGGCCAATGTGGCAAAGCATGCTCGATTGCAATTAGTAATCGATAGGCGGTCATTATCCTCTGACTTAAAGTTTTGATATGTCTCTCAAATCGAAACCTTTTGACAGGGGCGGATAGTGGCAAGAAATCCTCGGTTTAGAGTGAGGGCAAAACCCCTTAGCTTCCCAAGTCTGGCACTTGGCTGGCGCTCGAATGTATGAGGAGAGGACTGCCATATCTTGTGGTCGATTCTCCTTGAGAAACTATCCCCTTTTTTTGTATATTCAACCCATCCCAAAGCAAGTTTTTATCACTTTATCACTTCAAATAGGGGAGGTTGAAATTCGATATCAAGATGTGAAGTTTTGGATGTCTAAGCTGGAAGAGGATAAGGCATCGATCCAAACAGGGATGCAGCAGCTCAACTTGTTGAAAGAAAAGCCAACGCACCTCGTTGCATCAATCAAACTTTATAAATCACTTAAAGACCTATCTTCCAATTTCGATGCCCACAATAATATCGGGTCATCCTCCGACCTTGTGGGCGATCTTGCACCAGAGATGGAGTTTTGGGCTGATCCGGTCCTTCATAAGCTTTACCTCCTGCCCATTGCCCGTTCAAAAGATGAAGGGATGGAAAAAGAGTCCTCCCAGCCACAGAAAGAGAAGAGACCGACCCCACAAGGGAAGAAACCACAGAGTAGGTTCTCATCCATAAAAAAGTTGGCCTTGTCAAGTTAAAAGCATTGAAGATATTTTCAGGAACTCGCGGGCCATCACCATCTTTGCAATTGACTTCCGAGTTTTTTATAGAACTTTTCAAGTCTTATTGTTGTCTTTTGTTAAATAGAGAATCAACGGGTGGATGAAAATTTGGCATTCCTCGATATTTCGTTTGACGTTTAATTTCATAATAGTTACAGAGTTTCAATAGGTTATATAAATTGATACTGATTTGGCATAGGATTTGCTTTGATAGTCTAAGGAGTTTCAAACCCAGAGAAATGGCCATGTGGTGATTCTGATGGACTGTAAAAAAAAATTGATACAATTTTCAGCTTTTCTTTTATTAATGGTTCTACCTGGCCTGTCCCCGTACGCTGATGAATCGAGAAAGGTCTTCGACAGATCAAACCTCGACAAAAGGGATCTTCATGCTTTTGTCCAGTCCATAACCTCGGAGAATATCAGTGATCAATTTGAGATTGATCTCAACGATGATGGAAAGCCAGAGTACCTCATTGGTGTACTGTGCGGAAACGGCGGTTGCCAATACTACTGTTTTGAAAATATGGACAATCAAAAATTCACGTTCGTCGGTTCACTTTTCATCCAACGCGGGGGATTTGAGGTCCTTAAGACGAAGCATCACGGGTTTAATGATATCCTTAACTATTCACATTCCAGCGCTAAAAGCGGATCATTAACTCGCTATGAGTTCAATGGCCAGCAATATGAGGTAAAGTCATGCCTCAGTGAAGTCAGTTCGAGTTTTTTTGAATTACTGAGACCTACACCACTTCAGCACAATGGTAGCCAGAAGTCTCACCAGATCATCCCTTTCAAGCCCACTCTATCAGTCTGTGAGGCTCTTTCCATCGGCGAGCGCTATCTACACGAAAACAAGGTCGATATTTCTGCGCAATACGTCCATTCAGTTCGATTTTACTATGATGACGGCACGAAGAAGAGAGGATACTACTGGCGTATTCAATGGATGTGGTCCACGCCAAAGATTGGTGGAGAGTATGGCCTGAGAGTTCACATGGATGGGACCGTACTCCCTGAACCTTGCGGGCCATAGAAGAAGGCAAAGGAAAGTATAGTTGATGAACCAAGGAGAGATACGATGGGGTACGGAAGGCTATTGCTGGCAGGAATCCTTGTGATAGGTCTCGTTGGATTCGCATACGGGGAGTTGAAGCTCCGGCCAATCCATGCAGATGAACCCGTTGAATATACATATGGGCAGAGATTTTCACTCGATATGGCCCTATTTAGCCTGCAAAAGATGCAAGGTTCGTTGATGAGTTTTCGAATTTTAACGGAAGAGGCAAAAGGTAAGATATCAAATCAAAGGTTAAAGGAAATTGGGAACACGGATTGGGAGACCCAGCATCTGGGCTTTACGAACATGCCGCGTTCGATTGAAGGCGCGTTACGAAAGCAAGATTATTTGATCAAAGAACTTTGTTACCAATTAGCAAAAGAGAAATTCAAGCAGAAGGCGATCGATGAAAAGGAGTTATTGGAAACAAAAAGGGCGTTTGAGCAGGCAGAGAGGTCATTTCAAGCCTTCTGGGATAACTTTGGGATTGCAGATTGATAGTTCGACAGCGGCAAATCCCTCCTTTAGGATGGGGGCAAAAGGGCTGCTCAGTATCAGCCCTGAGATTTCGGTATGGGCGGAAGACAAACCCCTGCCTTAGACCGGGGAAAGTCGAAGGGTCGATTTTCTGACGAGACCTAACATGGCAATTAGAGCTGAAGTTTTCTCTGCCCTCTTTCTTCTTTGCGGCGTTTTTTTCATCCAGCCCCAGGTCGATGCATGCAGCTGTCTTTGGGCAGGCCCTTTTCTTAAGGTTGTCCCCAACTGTGAGTTGGTCATCAGGGGAAGAGTGAGTGGTTATTATGGTGAAGACAGGAACATCAAGCTGGCGATGGACGTAGAGGTTCTCAAGGTGTTCAGGGGAAAAACTCAAGAGAGTGAATTACGCATCTGGGGCGACGATGGAATGCTTTGTCGTCCCTATGTGACCCAGTTCCCAGTTGGAACGGAATGGATACTCGGGTTGAATGGTCCCGGAAGCAAACCGGGTTGCACTTCTAATCATGCCATTTCAATTTGTGGCCAATACTGGCTGCAAATCAAAGATGGCAAAGTCATCGGGAATATTGACAATGAAAAAGACCAAAGTTCGTCTCAGGAATTATCAATCGATGAATTTCGAACGAGATACTGTGGTGGCTATTAGAACGTGCCCCATCTCCCGTGGGACCTGTTTAGGGTTCGTGCTGCTTCTGAGTCTTCTCGTTGGCTGGAAGGTTTTGGCCGCCCGTACCGAAGAAAAGGAGACCAAAAGAATTCATGCAAGAATCAGGGGTGAGGTGAAGATGGGTGAAACTTTCGAATACGCCTTTGGCCCTGGTTTTTGTTTTCGGCTTGATCCGAATCCCCATGGATGGACGATTGTTATAAAAGACGAGCGAGGGACTCAAGATATCTCCCGTCTGACACCTCCTTTCCATTTTGTTCCCAACCCGCGTGAGATCGAAGGCTGGCATTTCAGGAATGCAGATAATTCAGGCCCCAACGAGGCTGGAGAGAAAAACGTCAATGCGCCCGGTATTGCCAGAGATTTCATTTTTTCACCCGAGGTGGGTAAGAGCATAGACGGACCGATGGCGGAAGGAAAACCTACAGCCGAAGAGATTAAAAGGGTTAGACAATTCGGCCGTGGGGAGTTGAGAATCTTGGACTATCGATTGACAGATCTCGAATCTGGCAAGCAAGCGAGGTTTGAATGGGTGAGGTTTGAGGTTGACCTTTCATGGCCCCAATAAGGGCGATAAATGTTCTTCCCAGACAATCCAAATGGCATTGGATCCTGGAGTTGAACGACTTAACGCATTACGAGAGAAAAGGGGCTTTATCGAGAAATATCTTTCCTCTGTTGAAAAAGGAATTCTAAAGGCATAAGCAGTATCTTTGAGTCTGAGGAGGGGCTAAGGGCCAGGGAGAATTGGTAGGCTCATTCGAAAGATCTATGAAGTGGACCCCCTGACCTGCCTCAAAACTTGTCCTGAACTTGACTCAGGATGTCAGGGGAGGATGAAGATCATCAGTTTTAGAGGATGAGGAGTTACCCGGTGGATTGCTCCAGGAGTTCAAACTTGCGCCGAGTGATTAATGGTCGCTATTTCTGCTATGATAGTTGCGTTTTTCAAGTTCCAAAAAGCTACGTTTTGAAGATCAAATAGAGACATTTCCTTATTTTTTTCAAGGATTTACGTTTGGCAAGATATCCTCGGTTTGCCATCCCTCTCTTCTTGCCAAAATGAGTATCGATCTTGAGGAACTGCTACGTGAGAAAATCGTTGGTTAAATCCACGTTACTGTCCAATTTCGGGAATCATCTTAAATCACCTCCCTTTTGAGGCAATTAGAATCATTTCATATCACTCTCTGGAATCACAGGAGGGTCTGACCAAAATTTCCCCGAAAAAACCTGCCGGGCTCGCCTAATCACCGATGATCATTGAGGAGGTAAAGCGATGAACCCGAGCAACGGTTTGCCTCCGGTTCTAGCCTGTAGGTCCGAACCCTCAATCGACCCGCATTAAGGTTTTCCCGGGAGGATGCCGATAATAATGAAACAACCAGATCAACAGGAGTGCGGGACTCATCAAAAGATGCCCCTTTCTCCCCAAAGCAACAAGATAAGAATATTATTATCCAGTGTCTTCGGACCATACGCACAGGATGATGCATACGGAAGCCGAGCCATCAATCCCATGGAGCTTTATCAGAATCAGGTAACCAGGCTCCAGGGAGGCTTTTCGCTGCGGTGTTCCGTTCACTTTAACCGGACAGGCGAGTCCAAGAAAAGAATCTAAAACATGAAAGCAATACCTTATCAAAAACGGAGGAGGGGTTTTGTGACCCTTAGCCGTTCTAACGGTCAATCAATTTTGTTACGTATAGGTAGGTGTAATTCACATTTTAGAAAAGACTAAAACCGAGTTTTATGGGTAGAAGTATTATGTAAATCGTATCCGAAGTTTTATTGGATTCCACCTTTCAAAAATTTCTCAACAACCTCACCAGTCAGAGAACCAGAAATATCCCTCGTAGAACCATACCGTCCTTTGGAAATAACCCTCGCATTAATCAAGCCATAAAGGTCTAAAAATCCGATAATGTCTGAGAAACGTCTCTGGGTAAGGGGATGGACCTGTTCTTTGTCACAAATGGCCCTGTAAGCCTCATAAACCTGCCCTGTCGACGCTCTCTTGTTGCCTTTAGATAAAACAGAATAACAACCTTGCAAAGCCAACTTCTGCTGAGTAGCCAAAGCCCTAATCAACGCCACCGTCTTATCCACCTCTAACCTTTGCTCTGCAATATCCACTTCTTTCTCAGTCAGCCTGCCAGAAGTCTCCTCAGCCACAGTAACGGCTTTGGCCAAAAGCTCCACAGCCTTTCTGGCATCTCCCGTCTCCCTTGAGGCAAGGGCAGCCACCTTCTTTAAAGCAGAGAGCTCAACTTTTCTATCATCAAGAGCCTTTTCAACCCTGAGCTTAAGGATCTCCAACAGATCCAAGGCATCATAAGGCTCAAAAAGGATGTCTGTCTTCTTCAAAAAGCTCAAAATCCTCGGGTCAAGGGTCTTCTCCCAATCCAACCGATTAGTTAAAAGAATCAGCATCAAACGACAAGAAACCCTCCGAGGAAGGGTTTTACCAAGAAAAGTCAGGAACCCATCAGCATTTGGCCTGAGATTGTCTGCCTCATCAATCAAAAAACAGAGGAAACCATCAAAAGAACCAATAGCTTCCACAATACGAGCCTGCATATGCTCAATGGGAATCCCCTTCCTGTATTTCCTATTGGAACTGTCCAAACCAATAGCAACCTCATTTAAGGCAGCAAAATAGGTCTTAGGAGAAGTGAAATCAATGTAATAATACCGGAACCCTATCCCCCTGTTCTCAGCCACCCTTTGAAATGTGGAAAGGACATGAATAAGGGTAACCGTCTTTCCTGATCCTGTAGGACCAAAGATCAGGGCTGGAGGGGGGTGGACTCTGTCAAGGACTGGCGTAAGATGGGAGACAATTTTACTGATTTGGCTCTCCCGAATCTTCCGATTAAAAATCTCCTTAAGCACAGAAGCCCGTTCATCCTCGGGAAGCTTCTCATCATCCAGATAGTCAGGGTTAATCACAATAGACCTTTTATGCCTGGTTGCATGTAAGGACTCGATTAAGGACTCGGTGCTATCGAGCTTATGAGGTTCTCCATCGGACATCTTCTTCACAGGAAATCTTCTGAAATTCCCTTCATAAGAAAGAATTTGGGGGAGAAATATTTAAAGTTTGTTTATCACTATCAAAGTAAGACAGCTCGGTGAGTGTAAATGTCCTGTGGAACTTGAAAAAAACTTTTTGCTAGCATAATCTCTTTTTTCTTTATTATTTATTTTCTATATTGAAAACAATAAAAGATAAGATAGGAGGGGAGGAAAGGAGAGATTGAAGGACACCACCAAAGCCAAAAAATATTTTCCACAGGAAAATTACTCACCCACTTTGAGGTGGGATCACTTACCAATAGTAAAATACCCTTTCTGAACGTTTGGAGAACAGGTTTGTTTGGATTAATTTAAGAAGTTATACTTCAACAGGATCAGAAAGTCTCACATAAGCATGGTGCCCACTACGAAGCGTGTAACTGTAATACGGAGTTGTATGACAGTATTACCATTTTTTATGGAGAGAGTAATACAGTATGCCGAAAAAGTATTCTTGTAATACGGTCAATGTATGACAAGAATACGAAAACGTATTACTGTATCACTAAAATTGGCTCTAACTAAGAAAAAGAGGTCTCGACTCTGTATGACAACCACACAAAAACGTGTGACTGTAATACGCCAAGCGTAAAACAGTAAGACATAAATACAAGCTCTTCTTTTCATTTGTACATGAAAGACACTATAACAATTCGTGGGGAAAGAGACTTGTGGATCGACTTCATTCACAAGGCCAAGAAGGAGAAGAAAAAGGCATGGGAAGTCTTAAACCCTTACCTGAGAAAATACATTTCATCCGACCAAGAAACCCGGATCCTACTAATCCTATTCCCAAAAGACCTGGTTGAGCAATTATTGACTAAAGAAGACCCGGACAGATTTATTGAAGAGGCCATAAGAAAACACCTCGCCACAAAAAAATAATTCTTTCTAAGCTTAACTAAATGCGCCACAACCTAATGGTTTCATCAAAGCCTCCAGAAAGAACATATCTACCGTCAGAACTAAAAGCAACCGATTCCACGTAACCATCATGGCCACTTAGAACACTTATGCATTGACCTGTTATAGCGTCCCATAACCTAACAGTCTTATCAGTGCTCCCTGACAAAATATATCTGCCATCGAGGCTTAAGGCAGCAGCATTTACATAGTGAGTATGTCCTTCCAGAACCTTTACACATCTTCCAGTTTCTATCTCCCATAATCTCAAACTGTTGTCGTCACTTCCAGAAACGGCATACCTACCATCCTGGCTAATTGCAACTAGGAGCCGGAGGGTCAGGTCTTGAAATATCAGATTTATGAGTTGGTGTCATCCATAAAAAAGTTAGCCCTGCCCATTAAAATGAAGATAGGGAGATGGGGTGATAGAAAATCATCTATAAAAGGCTCATCATTCAAATAGCAGAGCGCAAAGCGTATAGCGCATAGCGTAGATTCTTCCCCTTATTCATTCCATTAACAATCCTTGAAGCATTCCATCCCACCGTGATATTTTGAAGACAGAAATGGAAAACTCGGAAAGACTTGATCCGGGCAAATTTAAGTTTCGGGGACTTCATTTCCAGATCCTGATTGGAATGGCGAGTGACCGGTATGCGGGGTGGATCGGGCAGGTCTACTCGGAGGGGCGATATACCCAGGGGAAGTAAGCCTCCGCCTTTTCCCGTCATAACGTACTGTTCGGGCAGGCAGGCGTCAAAGGAGACGCGGAAAGGGAGGCGCTATGGTCTGAGATATTTTTTAATGGAGGCGTTGAGGATTTTTGCCATCTTTTCCTGAAATTCGTCACGATTGAGCAAGCGTTCATCTTCCCTATTGGTAATGAAAGCCATCTCCACCAGGACAGAGGGGATGTCCGGGGCTTTTAATACAATGAAATTAGCTTGTCGATAGGAAGAGTATTTTAATGGATTGAAAGCTTTGACATCTTCCAGAAGAGTTTCAGCGAATCGGAAACTTTCCTTCATCGAATTATTTTGCATGAGGTCCAATAGAATTTGGTTTAAATTTGGATCTTTGGCAAAAGCAGCAGGCCTCAAGAAAGCGCCACCCAAAATGTTTGACATATTCTCCTTATCGGCTAAGATCTTTGCTGCTTCATCCGTTGCTCCGGAGAGGGAGAGGCAATAGACAGAGGAACCCCTGGCTTGCGGATTGAAACTTCCGTCGGTGTGAAGGCTGACGAAGAGATCTGCACCATACTCCCTTGCTATCTTAATCCTTTCTTCCAGGGGGATAAAATAATCTCCTTTCCGGGTGAGGAAGGCCTGAATTTCATTATTTTGATTGAGAAGATGAACCACTTTTCCTCCAACCTTCAATACAATATCCTTCTCTATTGTCTTTTTCGGACCAATGGCTCCTGGATCTTCCCCACCGTGGCCCGGATCAATCACGACAATCTTAGCACCCTTTGGCTTGATCTCTTTTTGCTTTTGTCTCTCTTCTTGCTCCTTTTTTTCCAGGACGAGGTCGACCAGGTCGATCACGAGGCGGTGGGGTTTATCTTGGTAAGGCTTCAGAGTGAAGACATTGGCATTTAAAGGCTTTTTTTGATGAAGGATAAGTTTCACTTTGTCCTTCTCCAGTTCGGCCAGGGTAATTTTGGTGAGAAATGGATCTATTACTTCCATCTCTCTTTTAAGCGTTTGGAGAGCAACCCCTTTCAATTCCAGATGGAATTGGGGAGGACTTTCTTGTGAGGAACTTTCATACCGAATCGGTTCGGTAAGGTCGAGAACAATTCGGGTGTGATCTGGGGCAGACCAGAGCCTTATATCTGTAATCATGGCTCCCAGAACCATATAAGGTTGTAGAAGAAAGATGGAGATCCCGAGGAAGGTTATGGAAATAATTTTCAAAAATTTAGCGCCCATTTTTGGGTTAGCGATATCACAATCGATGGAATATGTCAAATGGCATATTTGCAGATGGCTGATAGCTAATAGTAAAAAAAAATTGATGACATGATGTTTTTTAAAAATCCTGAGCTTTATATATACGGCAGAGCACTGCTCGCAATGGGGTGGAGCCGATTGCCGGATCATAAGGAGGGCCATTGTCTGTGAGGATGTTGAGGTTTGATTCTTTCCACCCGGAGAGTTCGAGATCTTTCCGTTCGGGAAACCACCATCCAAAACTGAGGACGATGACCCGGGGATCAATTTCCGAGCTCAGTTTTGCCTTCTGTTGAATTGTTCCCCGCTTTGTCTCGATGGAGACCCAATCCCCTTCGTCAATTCCCAAATGAGAAGCGGTCTCAGGATGAATGAGGACAATAGGGTCGGAAGAGAGTTTGCGAAGAGACGGGATGTTTCGATTAGAGGAATGGAAGTAAAAGGGGTCTTTGGCAGAGGTAAAGATCAGCGGATATTCTTTGAAAAGCTCGGGTGTGCTGTAAGGAGATTCAGGGAGTTCCCGATAGTGGGGGAGGGGGTCATATCCCCATCCCTTTAGCTGTTGAGAAAAGATCTCCACCTTTCCAGAAGGTGTGTTGAAGCCCTTCTTTTCGTAACTTTTATATTCCCATTCCCCTTTTAAAATACCAATGTTTTTAAAATCATCATAAGTCATTCCAGCCGGCTTCAGAATTTCATCAAGGCACGCTCCCATATCATTCCAGGAGTATTGCGTAAAACCCAGGCGTTTGCCTAATTCATTCAAGATTTTTGAGTCGGACCAACATTCACCCCGTGGTTCAACAATCTTTGGTCGGGCGAGAATGAACCCGTGTGGAAGGCCAAAATGTCCGATATCGTCAAATTCAAAGTTGGTAGCAGCAGGGAGGACGATATCCGCTAACTGAGCGGTGGGGGTTAAAAATATTTCGGAGACCGCGAGGAAGTCGAGCTTTTTCATTGCCTCAAAAGTCTCCTTGGCATTGGCATAACTGAGGAGAGGGTTTCCTCCCTGGATATACATCATTCGAATGGGATAAGGTTTTCCGGTGAGGATGGCTTTCACAATCATTTGAGAAGGAACAAAGCCCATCATCGTGGCAAGACGAAATTCAGGGCTCATGATTTTTTCTTTTTTGTCAGGAAACTTCTTGATCTGAACCAGCTCCACTGGTCTCATGATGGGTGGACCCGGCCGGTTTACATTCCCTCCTGGCACCTCTAAATTTCCAGTGAGAGCCATCAGAATCAATAGAGCCCTTGCGCACTGAACACTGTTAAGGTTATGTTCCAAGGCATTTCCCCACTGGATGCAGGCCGGTTTTGTCTGATAAAAAAGGCGGGCCGCTTCAATAATCTGTTCTTTAGGAACCCAGGTGATCGCTGAAACTCGATCGAGGGGGTATTTTTGGAGATGGTCAACCAATTCGGGAAAACCCCTGGTCCAATTTTCTGCGAAGGTCTTTTCATAAAGGCCTTCATCCACCATCACCCTTAACATTCCCAACGCTAAAGCCAGATCGCTTCCAGGCCTTGGCTGAAGCCAGAGGTCTGCCCTGGAAACGATTCCTGTTTTTCTCGGGTCGATTACAATCAGTTTTGCCCCTTGATCGATGGCCCCTCTCAATTGGGAGCCAATGATCCCTTCTTCGTTGGTCTGAAAGAGGTTACTCCCCCAGACGATCACGCAAGCAGGATGGCCACTGTAATCCGGGATTGGAAAGAACCCGCAGGTGAGGTTGGAAGCAGTTTCCCTTGGCATGTGGCAGATATTCCCGGGTGTGGCAATATTTGGAATGTTGAGAACATTCGCCAGCCGGATCATTAGATAGAGTTCCAGACCTTTTGGCGTCCCCTGGGCAAAAGAGATAGCTTTCTGGCCTTCTTGCTTAATCATTTCTTTAATTTTCCCAGCAATCGTATCCAAAGCCTCATCCCAGGAGATTCGCTTCCACTTTCCTTCTCCCTTTTCACCCATTCTTTTCATTGGGTAAATGAGGCGGTCAGGGTGGTTGAGCCTCTCTATTTGAGCAAGTCCTTTCGCACAGAGGGTCCCTCTGCTTAGGGGAGAATCAGGGTCTCCCTCAATCTTGATAATTTTTCCGTTCTCCACATGGGCCAAAATGCCACATCCTCCGTGATCCATCCTGGCACAATAGGTCTTTACAATCATCTCGAACTCCTTCTCTTTATTGACCCATTCGGCGGCGCCAAGCCCCGCCTTTGAAGGCGGGGTAAAGAAGCGCCGCTCAGGGTCAACCCTGAGCAAGCCACGGCCTTCAGGTCGGGGAGTCGAAGGGTTGACTTTTTTCTAACATTTCAGGGGTTCTTTTACAAGTTCCCATTTTCTGAGATTTCTAAAAACCTTTGAAATCTCTGATTACACCCCTGCCTGCCGGTAGGCAGGGATTGGGGGCCGATTAGATAGATGGAAAAACATTGATAAATCATAAAAATCTGTGTAATTGGTCATGACGAGTACGTCACCCCTGCCTACCGCAGGCAGGCTTGATGGGGGAGGATTGAGGTGGGGGTGGACATGGCATACTCCTCCTCATCCCCGCCCTCTCCTCTCCGAGCCAGAGGCTCTTCCGGGCCGGAGGCCACCAGAGGAGAGGGGGATAATTGGGATTATTTGGTTAGAAAATAAAATCTTCAATCCAAAAAAATGTAGGGGAGCCTCTCTGGGGGCTCCTCAAAAAGGCGGCCACAGAGGGCCGCCCCTACGAATTAATAAATCAATTTTCATGGTTGTTGGCGACCCGTTAGGGTCATGAATGTTTTCTAAGTAACCCTCTTTGAAATCTGAGTAATCAAGAGAGCGTATAATCGTTTTTCAGTGTTCTCTTTCTTTGTTCTTGACTATTCGGGTTTTTAATATATATAATTTTAGAAAATCATTAGAAAGGAGAACCTATGAGCCAGAAGGTCATCGATTTATTGAACAAAGCCCGGTCAAGGGAACTGACGGCCATTTCTCAGTACATGTCGCAACATTATGAATTGGAGGATACAGATTTCGGGAAATTAGCATCCAAGTTCAAGGAGATTGCCATTACTGAGATGAAGCATGCCGAAAAATTAGCAGAGAGGATTTTATTCTTAAATGGAGAACCCACTTCTAAACCGGATGCGCTGCCGAAGAAAGGTCAGCAGATACCACAGATGCTGACGACGAATATGGCACTTGAGTTAGCTGCCATAAAAATGTATAACGAAGCAGCCATGGTCTGCGCCGCTGAGAAAGACCAGATCTCAAAGGAATTGTTTGAAGACCTCCTCAAAGAAGAAGAGGATCATTTGAACTATTTTGAAAATGTGAAAGACCATATTGACAAGCTTGGCACTGCTTACCTCGCCACCCTGGCAGGCTAAAAGGACTTGATGCCCTGATGGTTGTTAAATTTAATAATTTCCCTTCCCCCCTTTAAAGTGGGGGAGGGGAAATTAATTTTAAAAAAATCTTTAGAGTTTCTTTTTCTCAATAGCTGCCAGCGCAAGGAACAAAACCACCCACACCATCACAATAACGATCCAATGGTTGATTCCAATCATTTTTGGAATGCTTATTTTCTCAACGCCTCAACGATAACCTTGACAGAAATTGAGAATACAGATTAAATTTATGAAACCCTTCGCCCATGAGGCGAGGTTTCCCGGAATTGTGATATGATATCATATCGTGTCCCGTTACCTCACCTGGAGGGTGAGGTAACGGGACACAGGCCGGCCAAAGTTTCATCGGGGAGGAAAGATGTCAAAAAATTCTGCGATTCTCCTGGGGGCGGGCGAATCCAAACGAATGGGAGTTGATAAATTATCGCTTCCTTGGGGAAGGAGGACCATTTTAGAGCATTGTTTTGAGACTCTTTTGCGATCCGAAGTGGAGGAATTGGTGGTTGTCCTCGGCATTCGAAATAAGGAGGTAAAAAATCTATTTCAGGGACGAAAAGTAAAAGTTGTCATAAATCCCCATTCCAAAAGGGGCATGAGTACTTCTATCCGGAAAGGCCTTCAAGCAATCCATCCAAGTAGTGATGGCATTCTCATCGCTCTGGGGGATCAGCTTTTTCTCAAAACGAGGACAATCAATGCCTTGATCCGTGCCTTTGGTCAGGGGAAGGGGGGGATCGTCGTTCCTTCTTTTCAGGGGAAAAAGGGGCACCCGGTTATTTTCCATAGGAGGTACAAAAGGGAGTTGTTAAATTTGAAAGGGGACGTAGGAGGAAGATCCATTATTGAGAGACATCCTGAAGATGTACGAGTGGTTCCGGTAAAGTCAATAGGGGTTGTAAAGGATGTCGATACATGGCAAGATTATATAAAGAGTTCAGGGAGAAGAGGTTAACCTCAAGAGGGGGATGAAGAAGGGAATCAGATGAAATCGAAAAAAAGTCTGGATGAATTAGTCGTTTTAATTCGAGGAGCGGGAGAAATGGCCAGTGGTGTTGCCCATCGCCTTCACCAGTCCCATTTTAAGATCTGTATAACAGAGATTCCCCATCCCCTTGCTGTGAGAAGAGAGGTGACCTTCAGCGAAGCGATCTATGAAGGCGAGAAGGAAGTGGAAGGAGTTCAGGCAAAATTAATTTCCAAGCCAGAGGAAATTGAATCGGTATGGAAGCGAGGTGATATTCCAATTCTTGTTGATCCCGACGGAAAGAAGACAAGAAATATTTTAAAACCCGATGTCCTGATTGATGCCATCATGGCTAAAAAGAATTTGGGAACCCAAATCAATGATGCACCCTGTGTCATCGGCCTGGGTCCAGGGTTTACAGCCGGGAAGGATGTCCATATCGTAATTGAAACGAATCGAGGACATAATTTAGGCAAGATAATCTTGAATGGCACACCAGAACCTGACACAGGCATTCCCGGGGAGATCGGAGGATATACGATTGAGAGACTACTTCGAACGATGAAGAAGGGGATTTTTCATCCACAAAAAGCAATCGGAGATCGAGTAAACAAAGGGTCTGTGGTAGCGGTGGTAGATGATTTTCCGGTCATCGCCAAAATCAGTGGTGTCGTGAGAGGACTCCTTCGTGAAGGGGTAGAAGTGAAGAAGGGGATGAAGGTAGGGGATATTGATCCCAGGGGCAAAAGGGAACTCTGCTTTACCATCTCTGATAAGGCCAGGGCCATTGGTGGAGGAGTGCTGGAGGCCATTTTATATCGGTTTAATCAATAAATTATCTTACCTCAATCATTTTACGGATCCCACTTTTGGTGGTTTTATCACTCACGCACCATGAAGATAAACATAAAGGGTAGGGGAGGCTTTAGCCTCGCCTAGGGGCGACTAAAGTCGCCCCTACCCAGCGGAATCTTCAGATCGCCCTCTCTGTTGAAAAAACTTAACCATTCATATAAGATAAAATCATCATGGATCCGGATCAAAAGGTCATCTATTCCATCATTGAGAGGTTTGTGAAGAGGGCTCAAAAAGAGGAAGGGTTCGGTGGTTTTCTGACCGAAGCCTTGGGCCTCAAGGCAAGGGAAATGATCAGTTTGGTCGGGGCAGGTGGAAAGACCACATTGATGTTTCGCCTCGCCAAAGAGATCCTCCTCGGCGGGAAAAAGGTGGTGACGACTACGACCACGAAGATATTGGAACCAACGTCTGAAGAGACTTCTTCTCTTTTTATTGATCCAGACGAGGAAAAGATCAAAGATTTTGTGTGGCGCCATATTGATCAGTATCGTCATATTACCGTTGCTCAGGAGAGACTTGGATCAGGGAAGTTAAAAGGGATTTCTCCAAATCTGGTCAATGAGCTTTGGACAAGTAGGATCGACACGATCATTATAGAGGCGGATGGTGGGGCAGGACGGCCGGTCAAAGCCCCAAGAGAGTGGGAACCCATCATCCCGCTGAGCACGACTTTAGTCGTGGCCATTTTGGGGGTGGATGGGATAGAGATGGAGTTAAACGAGGAAAATGTTTTTCAACCGGAACGGGTTTCAAAAATTACAGGAATTCCTATAGGAGAGAGGCTGACGGATGAGGCGATGGCTATCTTGATGACCCATCCTGAAGGCATCTTCAAAGGAGCCCCATCTTCGTCGAGGGTGGTTGTCCTTCTCAATAAGGTGGATATCCCGGATGGAGTGGCAAAAGCAAAAGGCATTGCTAAAAAAATATTTGAGAAAAAGCACCGCCAGATCGAAAGGATTGTTTTGGGCCAGTTAAAAAATGAGCCCCCTGTGGCAGAGGTGATTTTTTTATAGTAATTCGTCATGAAGGATATTTCACCGAATTACAATGGAAATTATAACAATGTCCCCTCCTCCTTAACGGGGGAGGGTGGGGTGGGAGTGACCCTTCGACATGCTCAGGGTGACATGGTGAGCTTGTCGAACCATCCCTCCCCTTCACCCTGTTAGATAAGATTCTCTATTCAGCCCCGTTATACAGGAAACGTTCTATCTAACGGGGTGAATCCCCTCCCGCCAGGGGAGGGGAGATTCTTGAGGGTTCTGGGAGAAAGACAATGGCATATCGAAAGATTTTTTTGGTAGGACTTATTTTATTTGTAGGGCTCGCCTCTTTTGGGGAAGCAGAAGATTATCATCTACAGTACTTTTTATCAAAAACCTCATCCAAGACGATTGAACTTTCTAAGAAAGAAAAAACTGAATTGATTAATCAATTGGATGGTGTAATGAAAGAGGCTCGAAAAATTCACACGAAATTAATACAGGCCATTCAGACAGGGGAGACGGATGTTCGATATCAGGAAGGGAAGTTTTGGATATCTAAACTGGAGGAGGATCAGGAATCAATCGAAACGGGAATTCAACAAATTAAATTGTTGAGAGGGAAACCAAGCCATCTCGTCGCCTCGATCAAACTTTATAAATCTTTGAAAGACCTCTCAGAGAATTTTAATGCCTATAACAATCTGCCTCCATTCTCCGCTTTAGTGGGAGACTTGGCGCCTGAAATGGAATTATGGGCTGATCCAGTTTTTTATAAACTTTACCTCATCCCTCTTGCCCGTTCAAAGGATGGTGAGACCAAAGCACCCCAGAAGGAGAAGAAGCCAACATCAAAAGAGAAGAAACCATGAACCTTGAAAATTCAAAATTCATGGTTCAAAATTCAAGTTGAAGGAGTTGAGGAACATCATTATGGAAGATATTTATTCTGAAATTATAAAAGCCCTTGAGAAGAAGGAGAAGCTGGCATTAGCCACACTGATCACCCGGGTGGGATCTGCTCCCAGGGCAGTGGGTGCGAAATATTTGGTAAAAGGAGACGGCACCTCTTCGGGTTCCATTGGAGGGGGGTGTGTTGAGGCAGAGGTTTGGCAAGAGGCTCAAAAGGTGATGGAGAAAGAAAAGGGAGGAATTCTCCATTTCGAACTGACGTCTGAGCAATTGGCAGAAGGTGGGCTCATCTGTGGAGGGAATATTGATATCTTTTTGGAGCCCATTAGAGAAGAACTTTTAAATATCTATAAGGAAGCTGCGAGAATAAGACAGAAAGGGGGATCAGCCATTTTGGCCACCCTGGTCTCGATGGATGGTGATTTTCCAAAAGAGGAAGGTTCAAAGGCATTGATGAAGACTTCTGGAGAAAAGGTCGGTTCTTTATTGGGTGGAGTGGAATTGGAGAAGAAGATTTTGAGAGAAGGCGAGGTGTTGTTAAAAGAAAAAAAGCCAAAGGTATTGATTTTAAGTTCTGAAAATAAAAGGATGGAAATACTGTTGGAGCCTATTTTTTCTGAACCCACTGTCTATATCTTTGGAGGAGGGCATGTTTCTGAGCAGTTGGCTCCCCTTGCGAAGAAGGTCCACTTCAAGGTGGTGGTCATCGATGACCGGGAGATGTTTGCTAATCGAGAACGTTTTCCAGAGGTGGACGACGTCATCGTCTCAGAATTTGAGAGGTGTTTCGACCAACTTAACATTGATGATTCCTCTTGTATTGTTATCGTCACCCGGGGTCATCTCTATGATGGGTTTGTATTGGAACAGGCTCTCAAAACCAATGCCCGATATATTGGAATGATCGGTTCGAAGAAGAAGATTCGGACCCTTTATCAAAATTTGATGGAGAAGGGAATGGCCAAAGAAACCCTGGATCGGGTCCATGCACCCATTGGAATTGACATCAACTCCGAAACCCCTGAAGAGATCGCTGTCAGCATTGTAGCAGAATTGATTAAGGTGAGGGGAGAATCTATCTCCTAATTCCTATTCCTCTGATGGATTCTTTTTTTTACAATCGAGAACACCAACCTTTGTTTTAAGCTAATTAACTTTAAAGAGGTAGGACAAAATTTATTCATATTGGACCAAAATTGTCCATCATATGATTTAATTTTTTCAGAAATGGTAAAATGGTGTAAAGCAAAGTTTGTTAATTAGTTGAATTCATTTAATATTTTTAATTACTTTGTGGTTTAGAAATTTCTTATTTTTGCGGCACAAAAATTGCTGTAAATTATAATCACCTTTTCCTTAAACTTATAAGATATTAAAAATTCTTGACAAAATAGAAAGGTTTTGATAAAAAACTTAAGAATTTCAACTATTTCAAAAAAGGAGGAATGATAATGCGGAAAAACCAGAAGGGCTTTACATTAATTGAGTTGATCGTGGTCATCGTAATTATTGGAATTCTTGCGGCAGTGGCCATCCCCAATTACATCAGTTTGACAGCAGATGCTGCTAATGGATCGGCCAGAGGGATATTAGGTGCTCTTAGAAGTGCAACCACTCTTTTGTATGCAAAAAATATAGTGGGTGGGACCGTTGCTGCCTATACAATAGCGGACGTCGTTAGTGCTGCTACTCTTCAGGGTATCCAGAGTACGGTAGTCGGCGTTGCCGCCGATGGCACTTTTCGATTTTATGTGGGGGCTTATTCTTATACCTTTTCCCTTAGCCCAACTAATCCTGCGGCACCCACAACATTTGGAACAATGTATTGTCCGTTAACCGCTACTTGGTGATAAAGGGATAGCCAAACAGATTTGAATTTGCTTCTCACCCTTTCCTTCTACCCTTTGGGTAGAAGGAAAGGGTGTTGAGGATAACAATGGATTCCTTCGTCGATTAGCTTCTCGTAATGGTATTTTCTATATTGTATTTGTATTATTCTTTATAAATTTGACCATCTAAATTACTGAGGACTAATTTTAAAATTCCCATAGAAGAGGGGAGTATTAATAAGAGAAGGGGGAATTTTCGAAAAAAAAATGGTTTTACACTGGTTGAGCTGATTATTATCATCGTGATTACAGGTATTTTAGCGGCAGTGGCAATATCCAGGTACGTTAACTTGACGCGGAATGCTACGGATGGTATAGCCAGAGGGGTGCTTGGCGCTTTAAGAAGTCAGAACACTTTGATATACAGTCAGCGTGTAATCAGGGGAACCACTGGAACCTATACAATGCGTATCATTGCCAACAGTATGTGGACTTCCACTAATAGGGGAATGGGATTCACTTGGACTGCGGCTGCAACAACTTTTAGAATGACGATTGGGGGAAATACTTACACCTTTACATTGACCCCCTATCCCAACGCCCCCACTACTCTTAGCAGGATCACTGCCGGCGTCGGGACATTTGCAACATGGTAACACAACATAAGAAAGGAACAGAGTAAGACCACCCTCTTGTGATAGAAAAGGTAAAAGGGAAAATAAAATGGGTCAGATCACCGGATTTTTTGGCTGTTCTGGCCCTTTTCTTTTTATCCCTGCTCTTTTTTTACGACCTCCTTGGTGGAAGATATCTTCTTACGGAGAGGGATTTAGCTCCTTATTTCATCCCGCCGAGATTCTTCTGGGTCGAAAGCATCAAGCATGGCAGTTTTCCTTTATGGAACCCCTATCAATTCTCAGGCCATCCCCTCTTTGCTAATCCTCAGCATGGCATGCTCTATCCCTTAAACAGCCTGTTCTTCCTTTTTCCATTTGATGTGGGCTTCAATGCCATCATCATTCTTCACTTCTTTCTGGGCGGGTTATTCACCTATCTTCTTCTTAAAGACTTAAAAGTCAATTCAACAGGAGCTTTGATCTCTGGCTTGATCTTTATGCTCAGCGGGTACCTCTTATCGGTCCACAGCCTTTTGACCATTCTTCTTTCGAGTGTTTGGACGCCTTTAATCATGCTGTTTTTCAGAAGGGCGATCAATGGGCAGGGCTTTAAAAATGAAATTATTACCTCTATTTTGATCACTATTTCTTTCTTAGGCGGAGGGATTGAAATTGTCTATGGTAATTTTTTTGTTCTTCTTTTCATGGTCCTTTTTTCTTCGATGCCGCATGCGGCGTTCGTCGGGGATAAAGCCCGACGCTACGGATTCATTCGTAGCGTCCCCATTTATTGGGGACGAATAAAAAGCCTCTTCATTGTCTCCATCCTTTTTCTATTTCTCTCTGCTATTCAATTATTCCCTTTTCTTGAATTATTTCATCACTCCATCCGGGGAGACGGAATTTCCTATCCGGAAGCAACAACATGGAGCTTTGCACCTAAAGATGTTCTCTTATTCTTTCTCCCCGATGCCTATGGTTATTTTTTAGATATGAAAAAATATTGGGTAACCCAATGCTGGTTCAAAACTCTTTATACGGGAGGGCTTCCCTTTATTTTATGTCTGATCTTTTTCATCACCCCTTCCTCCCCTTTTTCCCCTTCTGAGGAGAGGGTAAGGAGATTCTGGGGAGAACAAAAACTTTTCGTTATTCTGATGGCTTTATCAATATTTTTATCGTTAGGCCATTACAATCCCCTCTATCCCTTTGTCTTTAAGTACATTCCGTTTTTTAACGGGATACGGTATCCTGTCAAATTTCTCTATATCTTCATTCTGGTTCTCTCCATCACAGCAGGTCTGGGATTTCAGAGGTTGATCGAGCTTTCAAAAGAGAGTGAGAAAAAAAGGATTAAAAATCTTCTCATCTTTTTCTCCCTCACCAGTGGTTTTATCCTTTTATTTTTGGTTTTGGGTCATAAAGAGATTGAACACTCCTTGAAATTAAGGGAGATTGATTATCCCCAATTCAATCTTCTCACTGTGAATCTCTATAATGCTAAAAGATTTTTTTTCTATCTCGCCCTTTTCTTTCTTTTGATAAGGGTCGGTCATGAGGTGAAATGGAAAGGTTGGGCAAAAATTCTATTGATTCTTTGCTTGATAACAGACCTTTTTGGAAATATGGGCTATTATGGAAAAGAAAATGTGGAAGACTATTTAAGAAAGACTAAAAGTTTAGAGATAATCTCCTCAGATAAAGGAAATTATAGGGTATTTTCAACAGCAAAAACCATCTCAATAGATACCACTATTTTAATCGATGATCCCACTTTTCTTAATGTCTTGAAAGAGAAAAATATCCCATCTATGGACCTGTTTTATCACTTACACGACATCTGGGGAATCGATGTGATCCGATTGAAGAAAGTGGACGACCTCTATAAGGTATTTACCAGTGCCCCATCTATTTCCACCACGAACCTCATTGACCTTTACGGTGTAAAATATGTGATCTCGGTGACTCCTATTGAGGAAGACCCACGCTTTGAACTCATTTATTCGAGAATCGAAGGGCTTGAGGGGGAGAGAGAAGATCTGATCAAAAGAAATACCATTAAATTATATAAGAATCGCAGCCCTCTCCCAAGGGCATGGCTTGTCAAAGATTTTAAAGTTTTGGATTCGAAGACCATTCTTTCGATGATGATCCAGAAGGAGTTTAATCCTCAAAAGGAAGTGTTACTTGAAGAGACGCCCCCCTCCCTCACCCTCCCCCTCGAGAGGAAAGGGTCGGGGGTGAGGTCGAAATTATCTCTGAAAGCAATAATAGACTCCAACTCCTTGTCAAGTCAACAGAAGACAACTTGTTGGTATTGAGCGATACTTACTATCCGGGATGGAAGGCGTTGTTGGATGGAAGACCCCAAAAAATTTACCAGGCAAATTACGCCTTCCGGGCAGTCCCTCTCAATCCCGGGACACACCGTTTAGAATTTGTTTATGATCCCATGAGCTTTAAGTTGGGCGCCGGAGTAACCCTTTTGGGAATCTTGGGTTGCATTGGGATGGGATGGGTTGCTCGACGCAAGAGGAGAGTTTAATAAGCCACCCGATCCACCTCATCGAGTGTGGTGATTCCTTTCAGAACCTTTCTCAGCCCATCCACCCTCAAGGAGACCATCCCTGCGGTTTTCTTTGCTACCTCACGAATCACCTGGGTTGAAGCCCTTTCAGAAATGAGTTTTTTAATCTCCTCATTGACTAAGAGAAGTTCGAAGATTCCCGTCCTTCCCCGGTATCCCGACTGTTTACAATTTTTACAACCTTTTCCTCGATAGAGGGTTAAGGATTCTTTTGAATTCGAAACATCCTCACCGAGATCACCCATGACCTTTGGGTCAGCCTGATAAGGGACTTTACAATCCGTACAGATGGTTCGAACCAGACGCTGAGCGAGGACCCCAATGACAGAGGAAGAGATGAGGTAGGGTTCTACACCGATATCCACCAGTCTGGAAATAGCCTCCGGGGCATCGTTTGTATGTAAAGTACTTAATACCAGGTGGCCTGTCAGGGATGACTGCATGGCAATTTCTGAGGTCTCCAAATCCCTGATCTCTCCGATCATGATGATGTCAGGGTCCTGTCGGAGAATAGACCTCAACCCTGTAGCAAAGTTAATTCCTGCTTTGGGGTTGATCTGTGTCTGTCTGATAAAAGCCAACCGATACTCCACAGGATCTTCAATGGTGATAATGTTTTTCTCCTTTGAATTAATCATATTTAAAAGGGCATAGAGAGTGGTTGTTTTTCCACTTCCTGTGGGACCCGTGACCAGGATGATCCCGCTCGATTTTCGGACCAATTGTTTGAAATGGTTTAATACTTCTTCAGAAAACCCCAAGTCATCTAACTTGAAAAGGGGGCTGGTCTGGTCAAGAATTCGAAGGACCACATTTTCACCATAGATTGTGGGAAAAGTAGAAACCCTGATTTCAAAGCCCCGTTTCTCCAGTTTGACATTGAAGTTTCCATCTTGGGGAAGTCTGCTTTCCGCAATATCCATCTCAGCCAAGATCTTAACTCTTGAGGTGAGGGCAGGATGGATTTGCTTGGGAAGACTGAGGGATTCATATAAAAACCCGTCAATTCGGAATCGAACCCCCAAAGCCTTTTCATCAGGTTCGAAGTGGATATCACTGGCACGATCTCGGATGGCTTGAATCATGACCAAATCGAGCATCCGGGCAGCCGGGGCATCTTCCATAGGGCCAGGGGGAAGGTCTTTCACGGCAAGGTCATAGGTCTTTTGATAGTCTGAATGTTCCTGGAGTGTTCCCGCTATATTCCCTTTCATAAATCGCTGGAGAGTGTTTTCAAGTGTCGTTACCGCGACTCCATAGTGTTGTTCAATCGCCTTTTTAATCTTCTTCTCGGTACTGATGGCTATCTCCACATCGGTCTTCACCTTGTTCCTCACCTCATCCAATGCAAGAAGATTGAGGGGATTGGTCATGGCGACCGTCAAGGCGCTTCCAATTTTAAAAAGAGGGATTAATGTGTGACGCCGCGCCATCTCTTCTGGAATGGTTTTTACGACCTTCTCATCAATCAGATAGGTGTCCAGATCGACAAATGGGAGATTAAAGTAATCGGCCAGGCACTGAAGGATCAGTTCTTCTTTGGCGTAACCCAGGCGGACGATAGCCTGTCCCAAACGCTCCCCTCTCTGTTTCTGTTCTTGGGAGGCCTTTTTTAGTTGATCAGTGGTGATGACCCCCAGTCCAACCAGAAAATCGCCAAAACTTTTTTTCTCCTCTACCATATGACCTCCAAGCACCCATTACTAATAGACATGGTAGCGTCGGCATTTATTGCCGACGTAATTCTTTTGTCGCCCCCAATCAATGAGGGCGCTATCTATTTCTTGTTCTTATCAGTTCATTTAAATGCCTTTGCACCCTCGAGACCAATTCCGGATGGGATTTTGAGGATAGCTGGATAAATTGCTGATAATGGCTAATCGCCAATTCCAAGTTTTCCAATTGTTCATAAAGCAGTGCAATATTGTAATGAGTTTCTTTGTGAAGCGGATCGATGGCAAGAGCTTTCTGATAAGATTCGATCGCCTTCTCCCACTGGGCTTTTTTCTTATAAAGGATCCCGAGGTTGATATGACTTTCAATGTTATTGGGATTGACAGCAAGGGCTTTTTCGAAAGCCTCCAGCGCTTCTTCATAACGGCCTTTGAGTAGAAGGAGGATTCCGAGATTGTTATACCCTTTCTCATACCTTGGGTTGATTTCGGTTGCCTTCTGATATGCTCCAAAGGCCCTGTCCGCATTCCCCAACATTTGATAGATAATTCCCATATTGTTATAGGCCTCGACATAAGTCGGATCCAGCTCAATGACCTTCTGGTAG
This sequence comes from uncultured delta proteobacterium, assembly GCA_963820625.1. GTDB lineage: Bacteria > Desulfobacterota > BSN033 > BSN033 > UBA1163 > CAWGAV01. The sequence goes on along the minus strand of CAWGAV010000028.1, from coordinate 10,916 downwards.
GCCTCAATTGCTTTTGAAAATTCTTTCTGATTATAGAATGTAACCCCCGAATTGAAATGGTTGAGGACATCTGAAGTCAATGTGCGATCCTTTTCACCTTCCTGTTCTACTCCGATAGACTTGGAAGATACCTCTTCTTTCTGAGTCGCCGGGGGAAGAGGAGGTAAACCCTTTTGGGCCACAATATTTTTTGAGGGTTTTGCTTTCTCTTCTTCATTCCCCTGTTTGATCAATGATTCTCGTCTCTTTTCATTGAAAGATGGTTTGGTTTCAGGTGATCCCTTTACTCCTTGGGGAAGGGTTGGCTGATCCTTCGCTAAACTCACCACTTCCTTCGGAGGTTCTTGAGATATTTTCTCTGCCACAGGCACGGATGGTTTCCTCTCCATGGGAACCATGGCTCGATTGGTTTGGGTGGCTAAAGGTGAAGAAGCAGGTCTTAAAAGAATCAATAGAATGATGCAGAGGCTGATGAGACCAGCACCAATAAGGATCCATTGTTTTTTGGAACCACTTCCCCTTTTCTTATTTGGGTGTGGATACTTTAAGATGGGAGACCCTTCAGATCCTTTCAATCGAAGCTGTTGTGCCTTTTTGAGGGCATCGATGATCAGGCTCATTTTGAAACCTCCTAGGAAGCCCTTTTTGAATCCTTTACAGGTTCATTTTTTGCAGAATCCTGGACCCGTTCCTCATCCAATGGGAGGGTCGAGGCAGATAGAGGAGTGGTACCGGAAATCTGAAAATAGATGTCTTGAATTCTTCCCCAAATAAAGTTTTTTGTGTTTTGAAACGAAGTGAAATAGCCCTGGTTTGTTAGAAGCATACCTACTAATAAAAAGGCAAAGATGCTCAATAGAACAATGCGAAATGAAGGTAAGCTCTTTGTTAGAGAGAAGGAATAAAATAGTTTTGGTCTCTCCTCCTCTCCCAAAAGGCTATCCTTTGCCTTCTTGATGATTCCCTTGTCGATATGGTAGGTTTGTTCGACGAAACCGCCCAATAAGGCCCGGTCACAGAGGAGATTGATTAGTCTGGGAGTCCCTTTCGAAAATTTATGAATTTCGTTGAGAGCAGATTTTGAGAAGGTAATGCTTCCCTGGGAACCTGCCACCATGAGACGTTGATAGATATATGACTCTGTTTCCATTCGAGTGAGTGGCAGGAGGCGATGGCGAATGGCAACCCGTTGACTTAACTGTTTCAATTCCGGGGATTGGAGTTTTTGATCCAGTTCTAATTGGCCAAGCAATATGATCTGAAGCAGTTTCTCCTTTTCCGTCTCTAAATTGGAGAGCATGCGAATCTGTTCCAGGACAGGGATGGATAAATTCTGGGCCTCATCGATGATCAGGACGGCATTTTTTCCTGTGAGACAATAAGTAAATGAGTAATTTATTTAAGGCATCGATCCGCTCTTTCTTCGTTCTTCCCTTTGAGGGAAATCCGAAATCGAGGAGGATCGATTCTAACAATTCTTCTTCGGTGAGGAAAGAATTGAAGATGACCGCTGTCTTCACATTTTTATCCAATTTCTCTAAAAGAGCTCGGCAGATGGTCGTCTTCCCGGTTCCGATATCTCCGGTAATGACGATAAATCCTTCCCTCTGTTCGATTCCATAGTGGAGAGAATCGATTGCCGTCCGATGGCTCTCACTCAGATAGAGAAATTGAGGGTCAGGGGTTAAGTACAAAGGGTTTTTCTCTTAGGCCATAATATTCTTGATACATGGTTTTTACTCTCTCTCAGGTCAAGGTTAGGTTCAGGGTCGTCAAGAGCGGACCTGCACCATTGACCCCTGAACCAATTATTTATTTTCGTAAAGTCCTCCACCTTTTTACCCACTTGAAGGGTAGGGGTGATCATGATCACCAGTTCTGAATTTCTTTTCGTTCCGGTCTTGTATCGGAAAATATTGCCCATCAGGGGAAGTGATTGCAGGACAGGGACACCGGTATAATTCTCCTCAATCCTCTCCTGCATCAGACCAGCGATGATGATCGTCTGGCCGTCTCTGACCCTCACCGTTGTATCCGTCTCCCTCACGCTCAGAAGAGGAAAAGTCGACTTTCCATCTGGAGTCGTTTTCTCCCCTGTCTTATCGGTGATACTGGGATGAATATTCATGATAATGGTGCCATCTTCAGCGATTTGGGGAGTCACATCCAAGATGATCCCAATATCGATGGTCATGGGCTGGATAATCTGGGATACCGTGTACTGTGTGGCAATAGCACCGGTGATGAAGAAGACATCCTGATTCCCGACCCGGATAACTGCTTTCTGATTATTGAGGGTGGAGATGGTTGGACTGGACAGAACCTTTACATCCCCTTGCTCTGCAATCGCCTGCATGATATCTGAAAGGGCCACCTCTGTCCCTGCTGCACCAAGCGCAAAAATGCCTCCGTAAGGTGCGATTTTAAAGACACCAGGAGTATTAATAGTCGCTGTTGTCGCCCCTGTGCCAGTGCCGGTAAGGAAACCACTCGATGCCCCTGGGAACCCTGTCGTCTTGGCTTTATCCGTAAGTCCCCAAGCTACGTTAATAGAACGAGGAAGCCCTTCGATCACCTTCCAGTTAATCCCTTCTCTGTGGTCATCGGAGAGGATCACCTCCATGATCTTTGCCTGGATGCTAACCTGTCTCTGGGAACTTCCCTCAACGGTCTCAAGGTAGAAAGCAACCTTATTCAGATTGAGAGGATAGTCAGTCACCATAATTGTCCCGGTAGATTTGTTGATGATCAATTTTTTCCCTTTCTCGTCCACTCTTGTCCAGGTCGTTTTTTCTCTCTCAGAAGGAACCTCCTTCTCCTCGACGGATCCAAAAATAAAGCTCTCTAATCCTTTTTGAATCTCCTTCCACAGGTCTACTTCATCAACACTGACGAGGTCAGTATATCCTGTCCTGACACCCCCTGGACTGAGAGCGGTCTGTTGCCCTGGGAGGGCACTGGTCTGTAAGCCTCCACCTGTACTGGTGCTGGCATAGACCTCTCTTTTTCCTGTCCGTTTTGTGGCGATATAATTCAGTGTAAAGAGACGGGTTTCCATCTGGGGTCTTGATATCTTGATAAATTTTCCATCGATTCGATTGGTCCAACCCATTGGAGTAAGAATGACATCCAGGGCCTCTTTCAAAGTCACCCGTTTTAAATCAATGGTCACCTTCCCATTCAGCTCAGGATCGATAACAATGTTGAGTTCGCTTTCCTTTGAGAAGGCCAGAAGAACATCCTGGATATTTGAGTCTCTGGCGTAGATAGAAAAGAGTTTGTCCGGTACCTTTTTCGCCCCCTCCATTTGGGGGACTACAATTTCCGTTAATTTTTCTTCAGGAGGAGGTTGAGGTTTGGCAGCCTCCACCTTTTGTGAAGGTAATTTGGCTCTCTCTTTCATCGGGGGAGTGGCGCACCCCAAGACCAATAATAGAATTAGGAAAATGGCGAAGAAGATTTTTATTTTCATCTTTTTTCTCCTTTTCTTTCCTCAACGGTTAATAGAACAGGGCTTTGGGATAAAAGAAGGGTCCTCTTTTGGTCCCCTTTTCCTAAAATCACTCGGTCCGTTTTAATTTCTAAAACCTTTTCACCCTGAATCGAATCTCCTACTGTTACAATATGGCGATCGATCAATGCCAATCGAACATGGTCGCTGATTAAAATAGCCTTGACCTTCAGGGGAGATGGAAGAATATCATTGGATTTGCTATCTGTTTTTGAAGGAATCCCCTTTGCTCCAGAAGCCGTATCCATCTTGGAGAGGAGACGGACCCCTGAAGGGAGGAGGAACGGATCCCTTCCGCTTTCTTGAGACAGAACTATTCTTCCTTTCGATTGTCCGTTCGCCGCGATCGGATCCATCAAGGTGATTCCTGCTAAAATAAAAATGGTGATGAAGGTCATAGGCAAAATTATTTTTTGATATCGTTTCACTAAATTTCCTCCTTCAAGATTTACCCTCCTACCGGCACAGGGTGGCCGACTTATAACGACATAATGTACATACTTAACCCCATGGTGACCTTTAAAAGGGGTTGAACCTCTTCGTTCTTCTCTATCTGAATGCTGTCCACATGGATGAGAAATGGAAGTTCTTCAATCCCCTTTAAATAAGTTCCCAGTTTAGTATAGGTAGAATGGAGAACCATCTGGACGGAGACCCTCCTATATTTGGAAGCAGGAGTTTCCTTTTTCCCCTCAGGAGGAGGAAGTTTTTCTTCCTGGGGGTTCAGAGAAATAACCTTCATCTGAAGGGAATCGCTCTCTCTGGCTAAGTGCCTCAAGAAGGTTCTGAACTCTTCACCCTTCAGGGTCCGCTCACTTAATCTCTTAAGTTCTCCTTCTTGGCGGAGAATCTCAACCTCCAATGTTTCCACTCCTTCCGTCACGAGGAGGGATCCTTTCAATTTTAGGTCAGCCGCATTGATATCTGCCTTAAGCCTCGAGATTTTGTGGGTCTGGGGGGTATAATAAAAACTATCGAAGGCCCAAACAGCCCCAGCAATGATGGCCAAAACAATCAATATCTTTTCTCTACTTTTTAGCGCCATGGTTTATGGGTTTTCCTTTCTTAATCCCTCCAACCTTTCTTTAGTAACAGGGGGAGAGGGGGGATTATCGAGATTGATGTCGCAGACAATCTCAAATCCTGCTCCTGGTTGAGTATAGAGTTTGTTCTCATCGGCTGAAACCAGTTTCACATTTTTAAATAAGGGAGATCTCTCGAGACGCTCAATAATCTGGGCCAATGCTGTGAGACACCGAACATCGTTGCCGAAAGTAACGCCTGTGATATAAAGTTCCCTGTCTTCGTCCCTTTGGGATTCTCCTTCCTGGGGCTTTGAGGATAGAGCTCCCTTTTTCAAAGGTTTCCCTTTGCTTTGAACTGAAAGAAGTGTCAAGGTGACATTATCTGGCAGAATGTCATTGAACTCTCTCAATATATCTCGATAGGGAACAGAGACGATCATGGGGGACGGAAATTGAGAAAGCTTCTGCTTGATCTGGAGGTCCTTTTCCTTTAACAATTTCAGTTTTGCTTGAAGCGTATCAAGACTTGCTAACTTCACATCCCGTTCCTTTTGGAGAGCGGTTACCTGTCCATTTATATACCAGATAATCGCTAAAAAGATGAAAAGTGTGATCAAAGGAGCCAGAATGGGAATCATCTTTCCTATCTGGACTTTAGATAAAAATGGTTCTTCGGCAGGTAGCAGTTCGATTCGTTTGGGTTCTGTGAACCCCAATCCAACCGCGATGGTGAAGGCTGAACCCACCTGATCAAGGAGCTGAGCATCGATCTTCTTTGAATCAAAAAGAATCTTTTTTAACGGGTTAAAATGTTCTACAGGCAATCGAAGCTCATTTGCAAGATAGGAGACAATATTTTTTAAATTGGCACCCCCACCCGTCAGAAGGATCCTGTCAATTCGTTCCTCATTAAATTGGCTTCTATAATAGTCCAGAGAGCGTCCTATCTCTGCTGCCAGTCTCTCCAACACAGGTCTGACGAGGAAAGATAACTTCGATAAAGACGCGGATTTATCGCTCATCCCTTCCTGAGAAGGCTCCGATGGGATTCCAATCTCTTGTTTTATTTTCTCAGCCCGTTCATAGATGAGTTGAGCTTCTCCCGCAGAACCGATTCCCTCCATAATAGCTCTTGTAATGTCTGCTCCGGCAGGAGTTACCTCTCGACTGAATTGCAAGATACCATCTTTGAAAATGTAAATTCCTGTTTTTTCAGCTCCCATGTCAATCAAAGCAACAGTTTCTTCTTTTTTAATCCGATCCCAGGCCGACAAAGTGTTCCAGAGGGCAAAAGGGGCCACATCAAGATGAATCGGTTGAAGCCCAGCCCTCTCGGCAATGGAGAGAGTTCGATCGATGAGGTGTTTCGGGCAAGCCACAGTGATCAGATCCAGTTTCTTAACATTATCTTCTACATATTCATTCAAGATATGAAAATCAATTTGGGCTGTCTCAACAGGGAATGGGAGGTGGTCCTTAATTTCCCAACGAACAGCCTCTTTCAATTCAGCCTTGGGGAGTGAAGGAATGGAGATTCGCTTGATCTGAACTCCCGAACCTGAAACAATCAGCCTCACCTTTTTCGTTTTAAGACCAACTTCCTTGAACGAGGGCCTTGAGGATTTCGGAAAAAGTGTTCACATCCTCTTTATCGCTGTTAGGAGGAATTTCCTTCATCCCCATGCAAGTGAGGAAAGGCCCCTTGGAAGTCATCTTAAGACCTACCAATTTAATGGAATGAGAACCAATGTCTAAACCGATCGTTTCTGCCATATTAAATCTCCCCAATAAACTTTCTTCAACAACTCGTCTGGACAGCCCGTTGTACAGCATGGTAGGCCATCCACGTTTGAGTCAAGGTTAAATTTGAAACTATTTCCAGTTCCGAGAGTACCGGTATAGAAAGTGATGTTAATATTAGTACAGCTCGTCATGGCGCCGCTCCAGTAGATTAGAATAGTAAATAACTGGCCCGGGGTAATCGGCTGAATAGATGATAAATTGACAGGAGTACCTCCGTTTGCATAACTCGAATTGTATCTTGAAGTGCCATTCATAAATATTCTTGTTAGATTTCTTGTAGTGCCCGTTTGTGTCCAAGTGGCTGAAAAGGATCTCAGTGTTACGATATCTGCGGCATTTCCTCTCACATTACGAATATAAAATTGAGCCCTTGGCGAGTTTGCAGTAATCGGGCGGCACCAGCAAGGCGCGGGCGAGGCGGGATCAAAGATTAGTACTGAGAAAATTGCTGAATCTGGAAACACTTAAGACTCTATTTTCGCTGGAAGCAGTGATCTGCCCAGTGGAAGTCAATGTATCTGACGGTTGGTTATAACTAAGGCTAAACGTTCCATTCCCCAGAGATTTCGCGCCGATGCTATTTAGGCGAGTGAGATCATAGACACCGGTATCCGTTGCACCCCGCCAGCCTTGATCTGCGGCATAGCGGATGGCATACTCCGCTCCGGATTGTGCAATGTAGAAGGCCTGAGTGGAATAGATAGAGAATCTGACAGATTTCTGCTTCGTCGGGATCAGATAAGAGAAGACGTATCCAATCGTGACCATCAACAGTCATGGCAATGACCAGGAAGATGACTGAAATTCCTTTTGAATTTCCAATCTTCACCCTCACGCCCACCCTCTCCCGCTGGATGGAGAGGGAGAAATTTAGTAAAATTATCAGCATAAATTTTTTCAAGGGCTTAACACCTCCTTCCAAGATGAATAGTTGGATGGTGTATTATAATCTTGTATTCTAAAGTTCTTATAAACGGTGTGGCTGCAGTGTCCTCCAATAGATTTTTAGGGTAGACTTTAGTTTGCAAGGTCACTGCCATTGTGTCGCTTCCAAATGTCGATTGCAGTGTTAATACAAGTTGGATCTCGTTTGTTGCATTGGTCACAGTAAATGAAGTGACATGTTCAGCCATCGTTGTGGTGGAAGCGGATGGTGAAGATTTAACCTTCTCGAGAGTACCTGCGACTGCATTCTGTTGAAAAATGATGGTTTCTCCAGTGGTATTGCCAGGAAGACCCGCATCGTAAACCGTTGCATTGTTTCTTACGAAAGTGATCGACCCTGGGGGGCCTGCTGTAAATGTTGTGATACTTTTCGCATCCCGAATATCTCTGCACATCCTTTCCATTGCCAGTTTCCCTTCGTCGAAAAGTGTCTTTTGATTGACTGTCATTGTGTAGATTCGCAGGCTATCGACCACGAACTTAATACTAATGCCCGAGACAATGGATAAGATGACAATCACAACGATAATTTCAATCAAGGTAAACCTTTGAAGTTCTGATTTCGGAGTTCTGATTTCTGAGTTAAGATTCCATAATCGAAAATTCATAATCTGTAATTTGACCATCTATCTCCTAATCTTCGGAAAATCTGTGACCACTGAGTAAACATTATAAGTAGTGCTTGTCTGGATCTGTTACAAGAACTTGAATTCTTTTATATCCCCTATTGTTGACATCTGCCATCTCCGAAACGCTAAAATTGTTGTCCACATAGTAAATCAACTTTCATTGACAGTTAATTCCAGCGATAGTTATAGTTGTCCCGGGATTGTCAAGGTCATGGGTATTTAGCTCTGCTCTACTGTAATCATATTTCATTAACTCTTCCATCCTCTGATGGGCAACGTACATTGCTGTCGTTACCATTTCCGGCTTTTTACTTCCTCTAATCCCCGTTGCAAAAGGGACGACAATAACAGGAATGATGATCCCTGCCAGGACGATTAGGACGATGATTTCGATGAGTGTAAATCCTTTGTTATTCATTGCGCTTTTTGCCTTCTTTTGCCTTGTCGTCATTCCTGCGGAAGCAGGAATCCAGTGTTAACTACAAATGCTTTCGTAAAGATCAATCCATTTTGGATTGCTTTGTTCAATCAATTCCAATTTCCAATTTCCAAGTTCTTTTCCATTTCTTTATCTGTTTCTCCCTGGCAATAGCGGTTTCTGCTGAGTCGTGTATTTCGTACCCTACAAGGTAATGGACGTGATATTTCTTTTTGAACCCATCGACTAGATTATTTTTGTGTTCATAAACTTGTTTAACAAGATCCGAAGTAACTCCAGTATAAAGGGTACTGTTTCGCTTACTGCAAAGAATATAAACATAGAACTTCTTCATCTCTTATCTCTTATTTTCAAAGGTTAAATCTGGATTCCCGCTTTCGCGGGAATGACAATTTATCTGAGTACTTAACCCTCTGAGAACTATCATGAAATACTCACCTTTCCTGTATAATTCGATACTGTAATCGTTTTCGTACTTCCCTGAAACTGTTACCGTCCAACCCGCCGAGTTGTTGGTTCCCCCAGAGAATTAAAAGTAAATGTTACAGTGGTGCCAATTGTTACCCCTGATGGCAGTCGACCTGAAGGATCAAGACTGCTGGTGGAGGGAACAGTTGCAGGGAATGTGTAAGAGTTCTGGCCCGAGGTGAAGGTTACGCTTTTAGAAACCCGGTTGGCCATTGCGCATTCCTGGGCATATCGAATATCGGATGCAATCATATAAGCCGCTCCATCCACTGAAGCCCTTGTGGAGGTGGCGAAATCGAATCTGGGTATCAAGACAGCAGAAAGTATCCCAATAATGACCATAACCGAGAATGACTTCGATGAGGGTCATGCCCTTTAAGTTCGGAGTTCGGAGTTCCGCTCCCACCATCTCTCCCCCCCAGCGGGGTTGGAGAGGGGGTGCCGCAATCCCTGCCTGTCCGGCAGGCAGGCGCTTTCCGATCCAGATCTCCTTGGTCCGATTTCCATCGTCCATTGTTCATCGTTCATTATCTTCCCCTCGCGAGTTACTTAAACAACGAGGCCATGTTCCACCATGGCAGAAACACTGCCAATGCCAGAAACAGAACAACGACTCCCATAAAGAGTGTCAAAGCAGGTTCGATATAGGTAGTCATTTTTTTAATCGAATTTTCCAGTTCAATATCATAATATTCCGTTATTCTTACCAACATCTCATCAAATGTCCCCGAAGATTCTCCTACCGCCACCATCTGAATGACGAGAGGAGTGAACTTTCCACTTTCCCTCATCGCATCGGCCAAACTACTTCCTTCTCTTACTTTCCGGCTGATTTCTTCGATAGATTGAGAGAGAATAACATTGTTGACAGTTGTGGAGGTAATCTCGAGGATCTGAAGAATAGGAATTCCACTCTTGTTTAACATGACAAAAGTATGGGTAAATCGAGACAGGGCAGCGATTAAGAATAGGCGGCCGAATACAGGGATTCTTATTTTAAGTCTATCCCAGAAGATCCTTCCATTTTCTGTCCGGATATAGCGTGTTAACAGGATCGGTATGAACACAAACGCTGGCAGTACAAGATACCAATAATTTTGAAAGAGGTTGTTGATCCCGATCATCATTCGGGTCGGCAAGGGTAGGGTGGTCTTGAATTGAGCAAAGATCTGAGCAAACCTTGGAATGACAAAAGCGAGCAGAACGACAAATGCGATGACCACAGAGAAGATGACGATCTTGGGATAACGGGTTGTCTCTTTCACTCTCTGCCGGGTTCTCAATTCCCGGTCTGCAAGCGTGACGAAGCGATCGAGTGATTCCCCAAGCTTTCCTGAGGTCTCCCCAGCTCGGATCATATTGACATAAACAACAGGGAAAACATCCGGATATTTGGACATGGCTCCGAAAAGTGTATTTCCTCCTTCAATCTGGAGACCGATCTCTTCCAGTATCTCTTTAAACTTTTGATTCGATGTCTGTTCCTTCAAACTCCTTAACCCCGTAAGCAAAGGCAATCCTGCTTTGTACAAAGTGGAGAACTGCTGACTAAAGACAATAAGTTCTTCCAACTTCACCTTTTGAAATTTTTTCCAAAGGTCTGATAGGTTGAGTGAGGCCGAAGCTGATTTCTCTTCAATGGCAATAGGAAAGTATCCTGTCTGATAAAGATGATTCCCTGCCATCTCGATCGTCGGAGCATCGATCGTCCCGGTCATCGCTTTCCCTGATCTGTCCCTCACTCGATATTTGAAAGTCGGCATCCGCTAACCCTTTGCAGTTCGGAGCAATTTAGTTCGGAGTTCGGAGTACCTGATTTTAAATCTCTGAACTCTAAACTCCGAACTCATAACTTTATTTATTCAGATACGCCTTCACCTTTTCCATCAAATAATCCATCTCAAAGGGTTTGGTGATATACTCATCCGCCCCGGTCTCCATTCCAAGAGTTTTATCCTTTTCTTGAGTCTTGGCGGTCAGCATCAAGATAGGAATATGTTTGTATCTCTTGTCAAACTTCAATAACCGGCAGACTTTATAACCATCCAGTTTAGGCAACATCAAATCGAGGATGATGAGATCTGGATTCTCTTTCC
>CAWGAV010000027.1:0-133192 GCA_963820625.1 uncultured delta proteobacterium | reverse complement strand
CTCCCTCCGTCATGGTCTATGCCACTCTTATATCATTAAAGTAGTATATATGCAACTATTATTTGGGCAACAGCCCGTCAAGAGGTGATTGAGCAGCTGGCGGAGCTGTTTATTCAGAGGGGTATTCCGGAGCATATTCGATCGGACAATGGGCTGGAGTTTACGGCCAGAGCGATTCGGCAGTGGCTAAGGGATCTTGGAGTGAAGACCCTGTACATTGAGCCTGGGAGCCCGTGGGAGAATGGGTACATTGAATCATTCAACGGGAAGTTAAGGGACGAGCTTCTCAACGTGGAAATCTTCACCACGCTCTTTGAGGCTCAGGTACTGATCGAAAACTGGAGGAAGGACTACAATCAGATCAGACCTCACAGTGCGTTGGGTTACCGACCCCCTGCACCTGAGGCTCTTATACCAGGCTATGGTTCAACAAGTCTAACTCTGAGTGTGGTACAATGATAGGGGGCTGGTCAGCTGTGGTTATGAGTTAGCGGAGACGGTGCATTGCATGAATGAAAAGAAGAAGCTTTTCGTTTGGTGGTAAAGCGAGAGATTCGGAGGCAGGGGGGACTCTTTGAGAAAGAGGGGCAGTATTTTTATCATGCTTTAGCGACGAACTGGTTGGAGGAGGAGAAGAATACGGAGGAGGTTCTGAAGTGGCACAATCAGAGGGGGCAGGCGGAGAACTTCAATAAAGAGCTCAAGATTGGGTTGGGGATGGAGCGGATGCCTTGCGGACAGACCCATGCCAATGCTGTATTTTTCAGTCAACTATTATTAAATTACCTCCTTTGGGTTGAAATAGGTTAGGTGAGTAAGCATGGCAAAGATCACTCGAAGTAACTTATGGGCCGTAGCAAACAAAGCTTTTTTAAGGAGGGAGTCCCTCTGTCTTTCTTCTGAGAAAATAGGCCTTGAAGAAAAGGTTCTTACTTGCCACAGCCGCGGTCATGAGATAGACAGCTCTTCGGAGATGCCGATTGCCCCTCTTGGAGAGTTTACTCATCCCGATATAGTTTCCTGATTCATGCAGAGAAGGATCGATTCCCGTAAAAGCGATGAGCTTTTTGTGGGAGGCATAATGTTGGACCTTACCCATTTCAGCCAAGAAGGGCGCAGCCGTCTTCGGCCCCACCCCTTTGATGGATCTCAGGATCTTGAGATCATCTACCCTTGTGGCCTTGCATAAATCAGTGAGAAGCTTAGTCATTTCATCCAGCCTTTCTTGTAGGTGCAGAAGCGTGGCAATCTTGCCCTGAAGAATAATCTCTTTCGCCGGGCTCACCGTCCCGATCGAGGTTTTGGCTGCCCGAAGGATATCCTCCGCAGAAAACGTAAGTTTGTCACCCACATAAGGCCCCTTCAAAGCCTTTGCGATGGCCCTCGGTTTTGCCCCTCTTACCAAACGTGCCGACGGATACTGCCCTAGAAAACGAAGCATCGCGCCTGTGTAGAGATTCCCGATGGATTCGAGCTCCGGAAAGGTCGTCCTTAAGACCCTCTTGATCTCTACCTTGGTGGCTGCAATCAGATGACAAAGCGATTCCCTCTCCCGGGAAAGATCCCTCAGATCCTGATGATCCTGTGAAAGAGATAAATGAGAAACCTCCTCATGGTGATCCATCAGAAATCTCGCAATCGTCATAGCGTCTTTCTTATCCGTCTTGGTCTTCCGAAGCGAAAGCTTCGCAAAATCGGCGATCAGTAAGGGATTCACGACCATCGTACGGATCCCCTGGGATGTGAGAAAGGAAAAGAGATTGATGTGATAGCAACCCGTAGATGCCATCGCTACCATGACCTTTGAAAGATCTTTGCAATGAGATGTGATCGTTTTAAGAAAATCGCCAAACCCATTGGAATCCATGGAATAGGATCTGGAAAAAGATTCCTTTCCTTCGGAATCGATTCCAACCGTGGCAAAGAAATGTTTGGATACATCAATACCAACCAAAAGACTGTACATCCTTGCACCTCCTTCTGAGATTAAGCAGGATATGCCTCCCAACCAAACCTCCACCGTGACAAGGGTTCTTTTTGACCCAATCAACTTATCAGGGCTACGGGAGGCAGGGAACACACTGAAGTTAGGGCTCTTGACCCAGGAAGGAGTTCGTTCTCCTGCTTTTCACTCTCTTTGGTTTACATTCTCTATAACACAATTGCCTGTAGGAGGATAGGAGTATTGGCCTACAATCTTTTCATTGGATTTAAACACCTTTCTTGTCCAGAGTCATGGGTGAAACATACCATTGCTACTTTTCGATGGAAGATGGTGCAGGTGGCGGGTCGGATAGTGAGACACGCTGGAGAGACGGTATTAAAGTTGATGATCGATCTTGAAAAGCTGGAATTGTTTAAGGGGATCAGACGGAAATCCTTTGAACTGAGTTTATGTCCAGACGGGTGAAAACAGAGAGGAATACAGAGGAAAAAGAAAGGGCAAGGAAGTAGTCTATCCCAAGACTGAGGAAATTACAAAAACTGATGGGTCTTTGATTTGATCGTATAGGGATAAGGAGACGGCTTAAACAAACAAGGGCTCTTCACCCGGAAAACGTCTCCAAATCCTCGCGGCTAGATGCGAACCGTTTTTCTATATCGGGATTTGGAGGGGATTTTTTTCTTGACATACTACTCCATTTATTTTAAATATTTCCTAAATCAAGTTCTTATCATCTCATCGGGGCTGGGGTCGAAGGTTGTTGTGTGGAGGCTTTGCCTCGAAGGATAGAAGGATGACTTAAACAAAGGAATAATACCAAGGAGAGGAAAGGTTCGATAAAAACTTGCACTATACTTTCATAGGAGGAGGTTAAGACATGACCACGCAGACGATAGCACAACTTTTTGACCTGACCGGGAAGGGAGCCATCGTGACAGGGGGCGCTATGGGAATAGGCCAGGGAATTGCTTGCCGGCTGGCGGAAGCGGGCGCCAGCGTCATGATCACTGACATAGACCTAGGGGCCGCAAACCGGACTGTGGAGCAGATCAATGCCAGAGGCGGCAGGGCGCACGCTATCCACGCCGATGTTAGCGTCGCAGCCGACGCCAAGAAGGTGGCTAAGACAACGGTGACGGCCTTCGGCAGCCTGGACATCTTAGTCAACAACGCGGGCGTCTATACCTTCTCGCCGGTTCTGGAAACGAGCGAAGAGATATGGGACAGGCATCTCGATGTCAACCTCAAGGGATTGTTTTTCTATTCCCAAGCTGCCGCTCAAGAAATGATCAAAGCTGGGCGTGGGGGGAAAATTGTCAACATCGCCTCGATGGATGCCATACACCCTCTTGGCCAGCTAGCACACTACGATGCGTCGAAGGCAGGGGTGGTGATGGTCACCAAATCCCTGGCCCTGGAATTAGCCCCTTACAACATCCTAGTCAATGCCATCGCGCCGGGGGCTATTAATACGCCCATGGCGAGGGCTTCCGTCCCGGCCATCGGCTGGGAACCCGGGGAAGTGATGAAGAAGGAAGCCCTGGTACGCTTCCCCCTCGGGCGCTGGGGCGAACCAGACGACATTGCCAAGGTGGTGCTCTTTTTGGCCAGCGCCGCGGCAGACTATATGACCGGCAGCTTGCTACTAGTGGAGGGAGGATACCTACTGACCTAGGTCAATATCCTGTGACGATGGAAAACACACCCGTAGCCGCGCGAGATTTCGCGGAAAGACGATAAAGCAGGCGATAATTAGATATGCTGCTGCTGGTCCGGATTGATCTCGACAACAAACTGTACCTACCGCACCAAAGGGGCTGATGACACTCTGTCTTGCCCCAGTTGAATTCTCTTTTGTTAATATAGAAACGCGAGCACTGTCCCATATGCCTTCCCCTCTTTTGCAATCGAGCAGGCCCTGTTTGCCCGGGGCCGCGACCTCTTCTGCCTAGGGGTGAACTTGGTTTTGTTGACACCACCCTGGTCCACTTTGAAAGGCGAGGGCCGGAAGGTCTAGCAGCCTTTAGCCGTCCTGGGAACTATCCAGACTGTGTCAAGGTGCTGGCCGGGCTAGTGATGACTGGGGTCGGCTTCCCGATGGCGCCCCATGTCTTCCCCTGCAATACTACTGACATCAACGCCTCCCGGGCTGTCGGCCTCCACCCGCCATCATGGGTTTAGCCCCTCAGCTAGCACCCGACATCGCAATAGGTTGGCACCATGATGGAACGCCATTTTCCCCAGCTATGACTCAGCTTTGGCGGGTGTCAAAGTCGGGGCCGTGCTCTCCATGACTCACTCCCTTAGCTGTCGTTGCAGCAACCTATTGACGCATCCTATCATCCCACTCGGCAACTATGGAAAGGAAGCATCCCCAAATCCGTGATGGAAAATAAGAAGGCTCACCTTATACTGTGATGGGGCAAAAACAAATCACAGGAGGTGAGCCATGAAGGGAATAGAATTATCCTTCATCATAAGGATACTACCAAGTCAGACAGATGTCCATTGGATAGAGGAGGAGTTATTGAGGTTGCGCGAGGAGGTATTTTTGCGGGTATTGGAGAGGGTGATATTGGAGATTGAGCGGGAGGTGCTAAAAGGGGAGAGGAGATGTGAGCGATGTGGGGTGTTATTGGTGAGGAATGGGCGAGAGGCGAAGAGGGTCAAGACCTTAGTGGGGGAAGTGAAGGTTAATCGGGTGCGTTTACGGTGCCAGGGATGTGGGGAAGAAAATTACCCTTTGGATCAAGCGATGGGATTAAGTTCTGGGGAGCGGATGACGTTGGGGGTGAGGGAGAGGCTTCTTTGGGCGGGGGTGGAAGTCAGCTACGAAAAGACCCATCAGTTTTTGGAGAAATTTACGGGTTTAGAGGTGAGTCGCAATAGGATTCACGAGGTGGCGTTAGAGGAGGGGCGCAGGATAGAGCAGTGGGAGGAGGCAAGGAGGCGATCTCTTTTTGGAGGGGGCAAGCAGATTGAGGGTAAAGAGAAGGCTCCTGAAGTTCTCTACATTCAAGTAGACGGGACAGCGGTCAATGATCGGGCCAGTGGGGAGTGGATGGAGTGTAAGGTGGGGGCCAGTTTTTCTCAGCGGGTAAAGGTATCGAGGGATCGTGTATGGTTGATGGACAAGAGAAGTTATGCATCGATCGAGGGGTCGGAGGCCTTTGGGGAGAAGTTCTTTTGGGGGTGTTTGAGGCAAAAGAAGTTTTTTTGATTGGGGATGGGGCCAGTTGGATTCGGACGTTAAAGGAGAGTTATTTTCCTGAAGCCATAGGGGTATTAGATAGTCATCCCTGAAAAGGTATTTTTATTAAGCCAGCACGTGTTTCTTTTTGGAGATCCATATGTCATAATCACCAGAAATTTGAAATTCATTGCAGAAAGCTGGTGATTTATGCGTCCAAAAAGTTTAGCTGAAACGGGTAGTCAAGGAGATCTCTTTTGGGCTCATTTAGACCAGGTATTGAATCGGGAACATCCTCTCTGCGTATTGGCTAACCAGATGGATTGGTCCATCTTTAAGCAGGAATTTGGTCCCCTTTATGTGGAGGGATTTGGTCGTCCGGGGCTTCCGATTCGATTAGTGGTGGGGCTTCATTATCTGAAGTATGCCTATAACGAAAGTGACGAATCAGTGGTGGAGCGTTTTTTAGAGAATCCCTACTGGCAATATTTTTGTGGGTTTGAGTATTTTCAGCATGAGTTTCCCTTGGATCCGAGTTCATTGGTGCGGTGGCGGAGACGGGTGGGATCGAAGGGGATGGAGAAGCTGTTGAAGGAGACGGTTGAGACTGCGAAGAGGGAGGGGTTGATGAAGGCTCGGCATCTGGAGCGGGTCAATGTGGATACGACGGTGCAGGAGAAGGCGGTGGCGTTTCCGACGGATGCGCGGTTGTATCACAAGATG
Organism: uncultured delta proteobacterium; assembly: GCA_963820625.1. Lineage (GTDB taxonomy): Bacteria > Desulfobacterota > BSN033 > BSN033 > UBA1163 > CAWGAV01. Next base: position 127,334 of record CAWGAV010000027.1, on the reverse strand, counting down.
CGGCGGGTGTTGGTTCGGGTGGCGAAGCGCGAGGGGATTGAGTTGCGTCAGAGCTTTGAGCGGTTAAGCAAGAGAGCGTTACAGATGCAGGGGCGCTATAGTCATGCTCGGCAGATGAAGCGGGCGAAGAGAGAGACGAAGAAGCTGAGGGTTTATTTGGGTCGGGTGTTGCGAGACCTTCAGAGGAAGTGTCCGAATGCGGGTGAAGTGTTGCAGCATTTATTTTCAATAGCGAATCGGATTATGGGGCAGCAAAAGACGGATCATCACAAGGTGTACAGTATTCATGCTCCTGAGGTGGAGTGTATTTCGAAGGGGAAGGTTCATAAGCGGTATGAGTTTGGTTGTAAGGTTGCGGTAGTCACCACTTCAAAAGAGAATTGGGTGGTGGGGGTAGGTGCGATTCATGGGAATCCGTATGATGGTCATACGTTGGAGCAGTCGATAGAACAGACGGAACGGGTGACAGGGTGGCGACCTTCTGATGCTTATTGTGATCGAGGGTATCGAGGGGTGAAGGCGGAGATTGGAGAGACCAAGGTTCATCTAACGAATACGAGGAAGGGGAGTCTCACACGATCGGCCTGGTGGTGGTTAAGGCGACGAGCAGCGATTGAGCCGGTCATTGGTCATTTGAAATCGGATACGAGATTGGATCGGAATTATCTTCTTGGGGAAGAGGGTGACAGAATCAATGCAATTCTCAGTGGGTGTGGGTTTAACGTGAGAAAGCTCCTACGGGCTTTCTTTTTGTTCCTCTTTTTCTGGTTCGATTCGGGCTCAACAAATCCGACCAAGGGCCGGTTACCCCTCCTCTCTAACCGGGGTTTTGCTTAAATATCGACCTTTTCAGGGACGACTAGATAGTCATCCCTCAAGGCAGGTAGTCGGGCGAATAAAATGTGGGACGCATGAGTTTAGTGGCATCCTCTATCAGCAGGGCACTGGCCCGGCCCAACACCTTCTGCACCTTTTCATCCTGCTCTACCCGGGCCATGAGCTCCATAAGTTTGTTTTGGTCTTCAAAGAACCAGGCCTCGGTGCATTCATTCTGCGGCCCACCATCGAACCCGTTGGTCCATGCGGCGGCGAGAACCCAGCCGTGCTTCTCGGCCATGGGGATGAACTGCTGTCGCACCTCAACAAAGTCCTCAAATCGCTCCCTTATGGTTCGCATCTTCCAGTACAGAATTGCCCGTGTCTTCAACTTACGGAACTTCTGACAGTAGGGCATTGGTTCCACGTTTTTAATGTCTTCCGTTACCATAGTCGGGAACGCAATGGCATATAATTTCTGCCAAGCAGGGATTTCTGCTAGTCCAGCGAAGGCCTTCACCATGGCCTCACGACTATCATATTGCCAGACGTCGATAATCAGATGCCGAGGGCCGATAATACTTTCCCAGGCCCCATAGAGCCGCATACCATACTCGGGACAGTGCTTGAACGCCCCGGGACAGGCGCCCTTGAATTCCTCAAGTCTACCTGCGTGCATTTGTACTTCAGCGTGCATAATATACATGATTCATCTCCTTTTGTACTTGTACGCGTGATCCTCAAGCTTGCAATAAGCCTGGATGTCGTAAAGCTTCAGTGTCACCAACTCTTTGATCTCTGGGGTTATGCTGTTAGCAGCAGTAATTACCCCAAGCGTATCTAATACATCGTTCTTTGTAACAGCTACGGCGTTTTTGGGAAGATCTTCATAGCTAAGATCCAAAGCGTGACGGGTCAATATAAGCGGACGCATCCTCGGTTTGATTCGTCTTCATTTTATACCTCCTGAGTGAATAAAAAGAAACTTTTCGCCGAAGGCATGAAAAATAAGTTTACCCTATAATATGTTGAGCCACGATGATCCGCTGGATCTCGGAAACAGCTTCATAAATCTCTGTCAGTTTTGCATCCCTATAAAAACGCTCAATCTCATACTCTTTCGTATATCCATAGGATCCATGAATCTGCATGCCAAGGCTCGTACAATGGACAGCTGTCTCTGACGAGAAGAGTTTCGCCATGGCGACTTCCTTGCGAATGCTTTTCCCTTGATCTCTGATGACAGCAGCTTCGTAAGTCAGTAGACGAGCCGCTTGGATTCGGGTCGCCATCTCCGCCACCTCCCACTGTACTGTTGGCAGTTTTGTCATGGGTTTACTAAAAATAATCCGTTCCTTGGCATAACTCAAAGATAACTCCAAAGCGGCCTGAGCAACCCCCACTCCTTCCGCACAAATTCCTAATTGTCCAATATTGATCGCGTCCAGAAGTATCGTCAACCCATTTCCCTTCTCACCAATCAAATTCTCGGCGGGGATTCTCACATCCTGAAGAAATAAAGGACAGGTCCCTGAACCCCGCAAACCCATTGTATCCATATGCTTCTCTACCGAAAATCCCTTGGATTTCACCGGAACCAGAAAAGCACTCACCTTCTCCGTCTCATCCTTGGCAAAAATCACTGCAATCTCAGCCCCAGGAGCCAATGAACCAAAGGTCTTCTCTCCCGAGATCAAATAATCATTCCCATCTCGTTTTGCCACAGACCGAATCGCCCGTGGGTCACTCCCCGTACCAGACTCCGTAAAAGCCATAATGCCCATATACTCACCCTTGCAAAGAGAGGTCAAATATCTCTTCTTCTGTCCTTCATTTCCGTGCCGAAACAGAGTTTCCTCAGTAAGTGCTCCGATCGCCAAAAAGGCCCCAGCGACCATTGCCACTCTCGATAGCTGTTCAATCGCCAAAGCATAGCTCAAATAACCGGCTCCCCCCCCTCCATATTGCTCCGGATACGGGAGTCCCATAAATCCTATCTTTGCCAGACCTGCAACAATGTCAGTCGGCCATTCACTCGTGTGATCAATCTCTTTGGCACGAGGCCGTACAGTTTTTTCTGCAAAATCCCGTGCTAATTTCTGAACCATCTTCTGCTCTTCGATCAGCGTAAAGTCCATAACCACTACCTCCTTTCTGCTTTTTGTTATATAGAGTGATGAAACCTTCACCCCTTTGTATGTAAAGTGACTGGCATAAATTGCATTACCTTTCCTCTAACAACTAGATCCCTCCCGTCTCTTTCTAAAGAATATATCTCCCAAACTTCAACACCATCTTTTGTATATATTTTCATAACTCAGCGTTGCTTCGCTCTGGCAGACGGATGACTATTTTCAATCGGAACAAGTGTCCCCTTTGGACCGGAACAAGCGGCCAGATTCAGCGAAATAAGCGCATCTCCGGAATGGCATATTGCATACTAAACCAAGTCCCTTAAAGATCGATGCCTTGAACAATGTTCCAAAACTCCTCGTTGACTTCTACCATAGGAGTAGGAGACCCTTGATATCCTGCATTATTGTATAGAAAATCAATCTTACCAAAAGTATCCACAGCCATTTTGACCATATTCTTTACCGAATCCTCTTTAGTTACTTATGACTTTAATTTGCCTGAGAATGACCACTTCGCTCTTGAATAACAGAATTGATGAGATCTCCTAAATCTCTCTTGGGTTCTTGAACCTTCTTTCTTTTCTTCATAGTGATTGCATCAATAGGGCAGAAATGTGCACAAACGCTGCATCCAATGCATGTCTCCACGTTTGACACAGCTTTACCCTTTTTTAGAGAAATAGCATTAACTGGGCATCGATCAGCGCATATAGGATTGGTCAAATCTTTACAGCCGTCACATATCTTGCGATCGATGGAGGAAAAGTAGTTAGAATGGGCAACAGCGTCAGGTTTATTCAGTTGTGTGATACCTCTTAGCGCAGCGCAACAACATGGGCAACAACTACATAATGCAAGTATATGTTCACGAGTGTTAAGGGTAAGGTGAACCAAACCCAGATCTTCGGCCTTTTTAGCAATCTCGTGAGCATCCTCCTTTGTAATCTCTCGCGCAAACCCCCTTTCGACAAAATGCCTGCCGATTTCCTCAAAGTGCAAGCACATTTCGGTGGGGGCATTGCGGGAACATGTTTCACCTGCAAGTTTTTTTGACGACTTGCAGGCGCAATGAGTGACACTCAAATATGATGCATTTTCAATGATGTCTGATACATTTTCATAAGGCAATACTTCTTGCTTTTCGGCAATTTCCTCCTCAATGGGAATAATTCGAGTAATTTGGGTTTTGGGACTGTGAAAATCCTCTCCCCAAACCTTATTATAATAATCATTCCATAACCTACCCAATTCCTTGGTCTGTTCATTGTTTTCCCCTTTTCCGAAGGCAGTTTCGAACAACCCGACATCAGTGCCAAAGAGATTATATTTATAACTTCCCTTTTCCCCCGTCCTGTAGAGCAACCCTTTGTCGCACATTTGCTCCAGAATGGCTACCAGTTCATCCTTTTCCATGTACAGTCTTTTGGCAATCTCTTCAGGGCTCTCCGGCATCGCATTCATCTTGGCACCAATGGCCGCATCTTTTTCGTCATAAACTATCTTAAGAATTTTAAGGATTTCCTCGCTTCTTGGTGCCCTAATAACATTTTCTTTTTGATTCATTTTTTCTTGAATTATTTCAATATTCCTTTCGTATTCTGTTCCCTTTGTCATCTCTTTTCCTCCTAACAAATATTAAATTTCTAATTAAATGCGAATGGAAGTGCTCATTGATTAAAAGTCATTTAGCGCTCAAATTCTAATTCAACATCCGTGGCTAGAAGTTCCAAACCCTTAACGGTTTCTACACGATCTCTCCTATAGTATGAGCATTCGAATTTATAACTTTTCCCTGGAAATTTTTTCTGCTATCCTTACAACACCCTTCCCGATTTAAAGTTATAAACCCCATCCTATGGGCGGGGAACTTTGTACTGGTTGCAAATGGGATGATTACATTCCTCCTCGCTAAAGGTGGGGTTTTTGTCCTACCTGCAGAGGTGGCTACCCCACTTAAGCCAAGCCACGTGTGCGTTGTAGGTTTACTTGTCAGCAATCATATCCTTAATTACAAGTTCCCAGCTGCTTTGAAGCTTTCCAGATATTTGTGAGCAATCGTATCACCAAGACCCTTGTGAGCCAGTCTCTGTTCAAAGCCGTGGCAGCCAAACGGCCTGGAGTAGGCCTGATTCACCATTCGGATCGTGGGAGGCAGTACTGCGCCCATGAATACCGAAGGCTAATGGATCAGTTCAAGATGAGACCACCATGAGCAGAAAAGGCGACTGCTACGATAATGCTCCCATGGAGAGCTTCTGGGGTAGACTCAAGAATGAGCTTATCCATCATTGTCGTTACAAGACGAGAGAACAGGCCATCCCAGAGATCACCGAATACATAGAGAGATATTTTACAATCGCCAAAGACGGCAAGCACGACTGGGGTACCTATCCCCGGCTATCTATGAACGGCAGTTCTATGCAAGGCAGGTTGCAGCATGACAGAGTCTTTCGTGTCCACTATTGACATCAGGGGTCACTCCCTTCGCTCTTGCTGCATAATAATTACTTAAACGCTGGCCAACAGACCCGTCCGCTTCTGCAAAATTGGTCCCCATTGATGGCATAACAATCCTGTTCGGTATCTCAACTGAACCAATCTTTATAGGATTAAAATATGTTTGTACTTAGCATTCACCATCTTTTGCCTTTCTTCTTTAGGCCGCCCCAAAACATATATCGATATTTAAATTCGACGCCCAAGATGAAACCCATCATGAATAGCCTGCATGAGATTTCTCGGCGCAGCTGTATCGCCAATCACGTGCACCTCTTTTATCTCTTTTATCAGAGATCGGAAAAGCCTATCCTCTGCCTTTTATGGAATAACCGAAATAAAGGTATTCACACCCCCCCTTGTCTGTTCTTCGAAGTCAGACACCCCCCGCAAAGCGGGTGGCTTGATGAGTGGGGCTGCCTCAAAGGCAGTCGACCCGATAGCTAAACGTTGCGCTAAAGCGCACCTCATTTGCCAAATTTAAAACTGTTCCCCCGTTCCATCCGCTTCCTCTCGATCGCGGATGTATTGGCGAACTTCCTCTATTTCAAATCCAACGGTGGATACCACATACCACATGGTATTTGCAATCCCATTTCGAATGAGATAAGCTTCGATAACCCTGAAAACTTTCTTCCATAACATCCTCCTGTGACGTTTGCTTTTCTCATCAAGCCACGGGAGGATGTTATGCTCAACAGTCAAACCTTTTCAAGTCGCACTGGTAATACCATTGGCTTACCTAATTTGAGTTAAATACATTCATCAGAACAACGGTATTATCGACGATCTCTTTCACCTCCACACTCGGGGTAAATTTCACCCCTTTCCGATAAAGCCGGCCATATCCATACACAAGGGCCCCTATCTAGTACCCTTATCGCGCCGGGCAGGGACTTCTTTTAAAGGCACGACTTTTACTCCGTCTTTCACCAATGGTACAAACAGCTCCCTAATGGTTGTTAAGGAAATTGCATTCCTTTAGCTCGCTTCCTGCCTCAGGTCGTAAGGTACGGGGGGATCCTATAAAGTTCCTATACCGAAAATATCCAAAACGGGTTGAAAATCACCTCCCAAATTTTTCTAATGTATTAATTGACCACAACGAAGGATCTAACTTATAGTAAGCATGACCAAACACGGGTGAAACCGTCGCATGCATAGCCTGAAAATCAACCAAATAGGCGCCTCCGGTCGCAAAAACTTTGTACTGAGGGTACCAGTACCACGGGTTCAACCAAAGTTTCCAAAATTCTCCCTTTCTATCATACATTTCTGAATAAAGACAATCCATACGCTTGGAATCCATGTAAAGTATCCTTTTGCTATAAGGATGAGATTTCGACTTGGAGGCACATTCTAATATCCAGCAATCTCTTATCTCCCATGGTATATCCGCAGTAGGACACCATTTATACCTCGACTTATTGCCAGCAGAAAGGTCAACAGTATTCATCTGTTTTAAAGTATTCCTCATGCCCAGAACCTTCTTACTACCGATAACCTTCCAATTATACTCTGAGACCTTCCCTGAAAATCCGTAGAAATCCTCAATCGTTATATCCGATCCGAGATAAGCATCGGTTCTTTGAGCTGCCGACATTCGCCGGACTCTCCGCAAGGCCGGGACATAGGCCCAGGTTTCATCATCCTTTTTTTCAGATTTATACCTTATTTGGACAAACCCGATTCCTGCCGCATCTTTTGGATCATAAACCTGCAGCATCTCCTTATATATTACATTTTCTGGGTTTGGCAACTCCGGAACGGGTGGGATCAAGGTTCGCCCTACATACTTTATCTTCCACATGGTCATGTACAATGACCTTTCAAGGCTCCCGCTTTTATTGATAAATAAAAAGTTTGCTGTTGGGTAATATTCGACGTCAGCCGCGGCGATATACTGATAGTTCCAAGCCATTTTGAGACCTGCATTTGGATCTTTTAGATTGATGTCAGGAAAGGGTAAACCCCCTTTATAGCCTGCAAGATCGTCCTCCAGTTTGACCGTCCCGGCATATTTTTTTGTCGCCTCTAAATATTCTGGACTCCAAGGGTAGTCACGAGTTTCGTCTACCTTAATGACAAGACCATGAGTTTTAACCATCTCAAGGACCTTCGGTGGTAACAGATCCTCCGCCTTTTGCCAGTTGCCCGAATCAATGACATCCCCCGGCTTTACCTTTTCCTGGGCTTGCAATGAGGGAACATTTAAAGACAAAAGAAACAAAATGACTATGACGAGACCAATGATGGTCTCTTTTTTGACTCTTCTCTCCATACTACACCTCCTTAAAAAGGTTTGAATGATTTTTTCTCTAACCGAACGCTTATTCATTTCCTCAAAATTTGAATACCTCTATCATCGTTTTATTGAGTTTTCAGTTCTCTCTAAAATACATTCCCTTCCCTTTTTTAAAAATTGAACTGGAACTTTACATATAATTCATCGAAATCTTCATAGGCACCAAAATAGGTATATCGGGCCGTTTTTGACCCCCAGAAGAGATTTGCTCCAACCTTCACATTGAAGTAGTTAGAGAATAAATAAGCAAGTGAGGGCCCCACTACATGACTGTTTTTTGACTGGACATCCCAGGCCCAATATATCTGAGGTGTTAACCGACCATTTATATAGGTCGTATTGGCCATGAGTGTGGTGATACCATGCCCCGATTTTTTTGTATTGACACCATCATCGGTAATAGCGTCTTCATGCTTCAAAACATGCGTCATAAATAACTGACCACTCAAAAAAAACGCGGAATATGGATTCAAAATTCTAATCATTGTGGGTCGGTCAATCCCAATACAATATTTTATTTCGTCTTTTTTTGCTACCCCGTTGGGATGTTTACCCAGAAATTCCAACGCTTTAGGGTTGGTAAAATCAACACCCATCGACTTATCATGAGCGTAGACGGCTTCAAGCCTCAGTACGCTTTTTGTAAAGTTATCATAATAGTCGACCGCCCCACCAAAAATATTCATTCTTGGGTAAGTCAACCCACCTTTTACTAGGTTGAAAACAGGATCTTGTTGGAAGGTATAATAATCGTTGATGGTAAAACTAAACCCCCCGAGTCTGGCCTGGATTCTGCCGCCCAATTGCCAATCATTGGGCCTAAATTTAGGTATTAAATTAAAACCATTGGGGGCTAAGGCCCAGGGCATGCCATAGCGACCTAAATCGGTTGAGTTAAAATCACGGGGGTTCGCATCAAATTCCAGACTCACATCGGAAAAGGGACCTATGTTAGGAAGAGCGAGTAAAGCCTTGCCCATTATCTGAGGGATGCGAATATCATCAAAGCTTTCAAAAAAGAAATGCCAGCTATAGTCCAACGGATTGATGATATCGAGAAGTCTAAAAAAATCGGTCTTCCCCCATACAACCTGTTGCTTCCCAAGACGAAGCGATAAAGGTCCCATAAAGATATCTGCATAGGCCTCTCTTAAGTCCACGTCTTTTTTTATACTTTTCTCAAAATCCTTACTAAAAAAGCCACCTGAGGCGCCCCAATTATCTGTAACATCATAGGCATAATCGTAAACCCCCCTGCCAATGAAACGAAAATCAATACCATCGATGAACCCAAGTTTTTTCACATAGCCTTTTTCTCCTGCAGCATGAAAAACAAGCCTTAAATCAAACTGATTCATCCCTTCAATGAAATCATTGTGGTGGGAGAAATTCCTATCTCTCCAAATGTTTTGGTTATATAAGACTCCCTCTACCTCAATCTTTTGGTCATCTACGAAGACCACTGCAGATGCCACTGATGTGAAAGTAAGAAAGGCAATAAAAACTGCTATTACCACCGATCCTTTTTCACGCATTGTCCTTTTCCTCCTTTCCATTTATTCATTCTCGTTAATAAGAATGGCCAAAAATTAAAATATCAATTTTCACCTCCTTTTCTGTCCGAATTTTCCCCCAGAATGCTCATCTGGTTACCCCAGATGTCTCTGATCACAAACATTTACCAATATTATTCTATTCTCAAGCTACCTTAAGTAATAAAACTGGCGTCTTACAGTGCCTGACTACATTATCCGTTACAGACCCAAATATCAAGTTCCTTACCCGGAATCTTTACCAACCTAATTATCTCTTGAACCCGTTCCTCCGCTATTTTCGAACCATCCAATGGCACCAACACTCTCCGAATCATCTTATCCTGCCTCCCAAACTCTATTTAGGACTCACCTTCCCCTCCGTCTTGTATTTTGGCTTCAGGATAACAACTATCGTCGGGACCAGCATGACTCCCCCAAGCATGTTCACAAACATGAGGATACTTAGGAGGATACTCATTTCTGCCTGAAACCGAATGCTGGAGACGAAAAACCATACCAGGATCCCACCAATTAAGGTAGAAGCCGTAAAGGTTACAGCTCTCCCAGTTGTCACAATCGCCCTCTTAACGGCGTCTTCAAAAGACATCGTCCCTGAAGCAAATTCCAGTCCGATCCGATCTACCACATAGACGGCATAATCTACCCCTACACCCACACCGAGACACGCTACAGGCAGGGTATTAATATCCAATCCAATCTCTTTAAAAATCATGTAGATAACACAAACGAAGTTAGCTATCAGCAATGAGTAGATGATGGGAAGGCTTATCTTGAATAAACGATAGGAAACATGTAAACAGATATAAGTGATTACAAAAACAAACAGCAGGGCTATCCAGTTCACACGGGCGATCTCCTCGTTGGTGCCCGCTAAGACTCCGATGTTTCCACCCGCTAACCTGTATCTGACCCCCTCTGATTTCTTCTCTATAAATTCTTTACTTCTCTTAATCGCATTCTCCACCGTTCTATTGGTATGGCTCTTGTAGAAAAAGGAAATATTCGCATTCTGGAACTTAAAATCCGTAAATTCGGCTAAGGAACCTGGAACCGCTGAACCGGCCGTGTACATGAAAATATAGTTCCCAACCGCAACGGGATCACTGGGAATCATAAACCACTTTCGATCATCGTGATGAAAGACCTTATTCACCCCCTTCACTAAGTCGGGCAATGCCATCGACCCGCCGCAATTGGGATCCTCCTCCATAAATTTTCGAAGGGCCTCTATATTTTTAAGCACAGCCGGATTTTCCATATAAGACTTCTCCGGATTGGTCAAATAGTCAGGGTTTTCCGTCCCTTCGACAAATACACATAGCTTATCGGCCCCGTAAAACTTCTCATTGATCTTCCTTACGTCCTGGTTGTAAGGAGAGCCGGGCCATAGCAAGGGTGAACCGGTATGGATATCGCCAATTTGCATCTGAGATCCAAGTAAAATACCCGCAAGAGCGATAGCCACAGATACTCCCACGACTGCCCATCGTGATCGCTTTCCTAGCACAATTTGCGAAATGGCAGCCAACACTCTATCGACCAGCCCTCTTTTTACTTTTACTCCCATCTTAAAAGGAATATAGGAAAGAAGAATGGGAACAAATATTAGCACCGAAAGGATATTGGATAATGACCATATATTGCAGAAGAACCCCAAAACCACCAGTTGCCTAATCGTGGCTATAACGAGCACAAAGATACCCGCCGCATCTGTTATGACCGATACAAGGCCAGGGACGAAGAGGTCCTCCAATGCCTTCTGGGCCGAAAACTTGGCGTTATTTGTCTCCTCAAAGACTTCCTGGAATCTTTCACACATCTGGACGGCGTGGCTGATGGTCCGGGCGGAAATAAGGAGGGGAATGACCAGCACCAATGGATCGAGATTAAAATTTAGAAGGCCCGCATACCCCAGGCCCCAGATTGCGCTTATCCCTGCCGAAATAAATGGGATAATAATTCCGTGTAGTTTCCTAAAATAGTAAATAAGGAGAAAGAGCATGATCAAGCCGGTTAATGCAAAGATCCAATACATCTCATCTTGGTAACGATAGACCCAACCTGTCAGCATGGGTTGACCGGCCACATGGATGGTGTGATTGGCATCTTCTTCCTCTGCAACAATTTTTCTTATCTCCTTAAAGATAAGATTATAATCCATCTTTCCCTCAAAGAATCCTACCGAAATCAGGGCAGCCTTATCATCGACCGAAACAAGCCTTCCATAGACATGGTCCGCCGAATGGACCCTTTCCTTCACCTTACTGAGCTCCTTCGGATCCTTTATGGTTTCTAGGACATCGCCGATGGGAATGATCACCTCCGTCCTCAACATCCCCTCAGGCGAAATATCCATGCTCCGAACCTTCCGGTGAGCAATCGATTCCACCTGATAATGGTTCACTCCTGGGACTGCATCGACCTTCTCTGTAATGGATCGGATCTTCTTCAGCGTCTCATAATTATAAATGTCCCCGTTTTTCACCGCTACAGCGAGAATCAAAAAATTCGCCCCTCCGAATTCCTGATTTACTTTGTTATAGACCTGGATATAGGGATGCTTCTGAGGCAATAGATCGTCAAATCGCGTGACGATCTCTAAATCCTTCAAGAAATAAGCCCAGAAACCCGTCATGATGATGATGGCTATAATTACCGCCGGGCGATGTTTAAAGACAAACGAAGCTACGTACTTTCCCATTTATTTCCTCCATATTCCCGAAATTTAGTCTATTTAAAGAAACCCCAATCTTTGCCATCGCGACTAATCAAAAATACCCCCTGGTTCCCAGAGATTGCATAGACGTTTTCACCGACTGCTTTTACTGTGCTCAGCCAACTATTTGCCAGCTTCACCCTTTTCTCAGAATCCACTTCCTGCAGGGAGTTTCCGGTTAAATTTAGTATCAGACCAGCATCTCCCACAACGATCACCCTATCATCTGCTATTATGGAGCTGCTAAAGATGTTCCTGCACTCTTTCAAAGCATGGCGTTTCCAACTATTCCCCCCGTCCGAGGAGAGATAAATGGCGCCACAGTTCCCGGTGATAATTCCCCGACTTCCGCGAACGAGAACCGAGTAAAGGTAATCATCGCCATCACCCACTTCCTGCTTTATCCATGTCTTCCCGCCATCTTTCGTTATCAAAACCGTCCCGCCTTCGCCTACAATCCAACCTCTATTCTGATCAACAAAGAAGATCCCATTTAAAATGACGTCTTCCTTTAAGGAACGATCCTCCCAGGTCTTCCCCCCATCCAGCGAACAGAGGATGGTACCGTAATCCCCTACAGTCCAGACGACTTTTTCATTAACAGCACTGATAGAAAAGAGATTCCTCTTTTTCGGATGCCACATCGTGACCCAGCTCTTGCCGCCGTCACTTGTCTTCAAAATGAGGCCCTCTATTCCTACAATGAACCCGTTATTCCTGTCCACAAAATCTACTGCGTTCAACGGATCAATGACTCCACTTTCCTGAAAAGACCAGTCTTCTTTGCCCATCGTCCCGTGCAGGATCATTCCCCTTTCTCCTACAAGCCAAACTTCGTTTCCGACCGCGTCCATGCCATAATACTTATGTGCATCTCTTCTGATGCTCTGGAACGTGTCTGCGTATGCCGTCTCCAGGAAAAGGAGACTGAAAATCAGACAATAAAATGCTATTTTTAAAAATCTGTTCTTACGAATCATCTTCCCATTCTCCTTTTCTATACTCAGATTCGACGCCCAAGATGAAACCCATCATGAATAGCTTGCATGAGATTTCTCGGCGCAGCAGCATCGCCAATCACGTGCACCTCTTTTATCTCTTTTCTCAGAGATCGGAAAAGCCTATCCTCTGCCTTTTGTGGAATAACCGGAATAAAGGTATCCACACCCCCCCTTGTCTGCTCTTCAAAGGTAAATACATTTACTAAGTGTACCGTGTGGTCTCCTATGGCTTTTACCTCCATGCACGGAGTAAATTTTGTCCCTTTACGGTACAGACGATCATAAAGTATTGGGAGAAAGGTATAACCTGCGCCCATTCCTGCGAAGAGAAATGGCGTTACAACTTCCACTTGTTTCCCCATCTCCGCTAGAAATAAAGCCGTTGTCAAACCTTGGAGAAAATTAAGCCGATCAAATATCATGACGTTATCACCAACAGCTTTCGGATCTTTGTAAACATCAAACAAATTCATTACAATTTCGTCATCGTATCCGAGTATGAGTTCCTCAGAAATTGGGGTGGTCATTTCCCTGGGAACTGATCCTGTGGCGACCACGAGGCATTCTGGGGCTTTTTGTCGAACCAATTCTTCTGTGACCTCGATTTGATTATGAATTGGAACCTCTAATTTACCAAGTTGCATAATCTGATATCTTGTTAGATCCTCAAAATCGGAACGCGCCGGATCTTTACGGTACAGGTTCACCTGCCCTCCCGGCTCTGACTCTTTTTCGTACACTTCCACATGATGACCCCTTAGGGCTGACAGCCGAGCAAATTCCATCCCTGCTGGTCCTGCACCAACAACCATAATTCTCTTGGGCGTTGCGGTGCGTTCTAATGTTCCAAGCTCTCTCTCATATCCTACTGTCGGATTTTGTATGCAGAGGATAGGTTGATATCGAAAAACGCGTTCGATACAGCCGTAGTTACACGCAATACATTTACGGATATCATCAAGCTCGCCAGCCATCGCCTTATTGGTTGTCTCGGGATCTACCAGATGTGCACGTGTCATAGCTACAAGATCTGCTTGCCCATCTGCCAAAACCTTCTCGGCTTGTATCGGATCTTTTATTCTTCCAGCGGCTATAATCGGGACCCTTTGTAAGCCTTCTCTTATTTTTGCAACCAAAGGCACAAATGCACCAAGAGGAATGTACATTGATGCAATAGCATATGCATATGTGGTATATAATGCACCCTCACTCGTGTTGATCAGATCAACCTTTCCTGTTGCTTCAAGCTTTTGAGCAATCTCCTTCATGTGACTCACATTGAGCCCACCTGGTAGGAAATCATCCGATGAAATACGTATACAAATGACAAAATCCTTTCCGACCGCGGCCCGAACTCTATCGATGAGCTCATAGGCAAAGGCCATTTGTTCTCCATACCGATCCTTCCTACGGTTAGCCCACCATGACCAAGATTGCTGCAACATATATCCGTGGGATCCATGTAATTCCACACCGTCAAGTCCCGCCTCTTTACAGTCGACTGCATAAGCTACAAAAGCATCAATTATCTCCTCTATCTCTTCGATGGTCATCTCATGAGGCATTTCCATTATGTCCGGGGATGGTAAGGCAGAAAATGCCATGAGGGGCTTCAAAGATTCATGACTATCCATCTCTCTCGCCATATGACAGATCTGACAAAGAATTTCTGCACCATGTTCATGGACTGCATCCGCTAAGCGTCGTAGTTTTCCCCTGATAAGGTCATGGGAGGGCGGAGGAACTCCGAGAGTCTCACTCGTGGAAGTCACAAAAATGACACCACAAATAATAAGGCCTGGCCCCCCCTTTGCTCTAGCCCTGATGTATTCAATATATTTTTGACCATCGTTATCATCACGGCAAAATTCCATGGCTGTCTCGTGGCCAGTTACAACAACCCTATTCTTAACCACAATGTTGCCTATCTTTAACGGCGAGAATAGGTATTTAAACTGATTAGCCATAATTTCATTCCTCTTATTAATCTCTAAATCTGTCTACCTACCCGTGCCCCATCATGGATAGCCGCTTTGATGTCTCTTGGCACAACGTTATCACCGATTATATAAATTTGTTCTTTCGTCTTTCCTGTAGCTATCTCAATAGTCTGATTGTTTGGCACGCTTCCAGCAGCCACCACAATACTGTCTGCCTCCAAAAATCGGTGGCGACCCTATAATATAATATATTGATAATTATAATATAATTTATGTGTTATCCGCGTCGGATATAATTGTGGAGTTTCCCAAGCCCAGTTTAAAACCACTTTCCCATTTTGGGATAACGCAATTTCTCCGATCATAAATTCCTGCAATTTATTTGCCAGATATTTAACAGGGGTATGAATCCTACAAGGTGTGTTGTTATGTTGTTTCACTCAAATTAAAAAAGATTTAAATTACAAATGTTTAGGTTCTTCAATCTAAATCATTAAAGGTAAGTAGTTTTATTGGGAAGTTTATGCCATTTTTCTCAATTAATTCTTTTTTGCATTATTTCTTCCTATAATTCATTCCTGCATTAGCTTCGTACTTGACAAGTATTGGCGATAGGATTGAGTCATTAGGATTCCTGAAACTCTCAGGCCGACCAGTAGGCACAAAGAACAACGAAAATCAGTTCTATTTTGTAGTTCCTCTTGCTAATTTGTTTGGGTAGCATCATTTCATATTTCAAACAAAAGGAGGAGACTACCATGGAGATCATCATTGAGAGAGGTTGCGGTCTTATACTGCGGGGCCAGTTGGATTCGGACGTTAAAGGAGAGTTATTTTCCTGAAGCCATAGGGGTATTAGATATTTGGCATTTAGTGAGGGAGTTGAAGGAGGCTTTGGGAGAGGAGAGAGAAGTGCTTGTAGAAGCGCGTTAAAGGAGCTGGCCCTTGGGGGCAGAGGGGCAGAGATCCTTCGGAGACTCATGGGGGAAGGAGCGAGAGTCCGTGAGGTGGAGAGGAGAAAAAAGATTAGTGAGGCGATGATTTACGTGAGGAGGAATCTCGATTGGATTGAGAATATCCCGAAGGTGGGAGGTTATGGGTCTGGGCCAGTAGAGAAGACGGTGGATATCGCAGTGGCAAGAAGGTTCAAGAAGTGCGGGATGAGTTGGTACAGGAGAAATGCCAATCCTATTCTTAAACTGAGGCTTTTAAAGCTCAACGGGGAATGGGATGCCTACTGGCAGCAACGTCGGAACGAATTGGCCAAAAAGGCTGCCTAATATCCATCACGGAAAAAATGATGCTTACGTTGCAACCCGTGCGCATCCCGAAGACTGTGGCGTTGCTGACTCCCATGGCCTGGGCCATCGTCCGTGTAGACCAGTGAGTCGCATCCGGCGGTGTCGTTTGCAGAGTGGCTTCCACAATTGCCTTGATCTTCTCGGCGGGCAGGGCGCGGGAACTCAGGCCGTGGGGTGCATTTTCCGCCAGTCCCTGCGGTCCTTGTTCCTCAAACCGCTTGCGCCATTGAATAACGTTTGAACGACTGGTCTTCGGGGTTTTGGCAATGACTCTATTGGGCAAACCCTCTGCAGACAACAGGCAAATGCGTGCACACAGCACGGACCGCTGAGGACTGGTTTTAGCCGCCACCCAGGCTTTCAGGGCCGTGCGCTGCTTTTCCGTTATCGACAGTTCTTCGGCTGGCTTCCACATGAACCCCATTTATAGCAAGAATCTTGATAATTGTAAATATTTTGCTGTAACACTACCTTCAATTCAGACATAGCGAGGTATTAGAAAGTAAGCTTACTGCGATTCCTAGCAAGAGCCATTGACTTTCAGGTGGGGCACCTATGGGGGGCAGAGATAATTCTTATCAGTAATCTTGTCAGGAATAGAAAGGATAGTAAGAGAGAGGAGTATTTAGAGAAGGGCCAAAAAGGCTTCTTCCTCGTGGTTTTTTAATAGATAGAAAGAACCAGGATTAATAAATGGTTCTATTTCAGGGCGCTCTGATCTTATTCCTCCTAAACCTTTTAATCCATCGACACATTCTCAATCGGGCTTCTTCCCTGAGATACAGAATGATCTCGGTATACTCATCGACGTCAAAGACGGCAAAGTATTTTTCTGCATAAACAATCACCGCATCCTTCCCTAATCTCTCCTCTTGTTTTAAACTCTCGATGGTTTTTGTGGCGAACTCCTCATGATAGGTAGACTTCAAGTATAACTGAATCAAGGTATAGGTGAGCAAAACAAAAAAGACATGCACCGCATCGGCATTAAAATTAGGGGTGGTAAAGGAACCCACCCACCAGCAGTTCTTAATCTGATCGATCCTCTCCTCGATCTGCATGCGCCCCGTGTACAACTTCCTTGCTGACCTGGGATCATCAAAGATCTTTGTAGAGGCCAAAGCCCACAGCTCCTGCTTGCCATTGCTCTTTCTCGTCCTCACTAAAACAATATAAAGAGGTACTTCACAACTCTGCCACGATTCTACCTTCCCAACCCCGGCGACCTCTTCCACCTCAACCACCCTTCCCGTTTCATCTCTGACCTCATGGTCTATCACCCATTTTGTATCCTCTAACCTTGAAATCCCCAAGGCATCCATCAGAGCATGCATATTGGACTTTAATGGCACTAAACAGTCGATGCTATGGATCTTCTTGAAACGAGTGATCATCGCCCCATCGATAAACTCCCGGTCCATAATCAGAAGCTTAATCACCCCCTTGCCAACCTGTGAAACGAAATGGTCGACTAACTCCTCTCCCCGCTTGAGCCCCGATTCATCCCCCCTCCCTAACTGACCGCCCGCAAACATGAAATAATCATCCTGCCGACTATAGTGAAGTAACATCGTAAGTTTATAAGCCCGGGTATATTTAAACTTCCTTCTCTCGGCTAAAGGAAGTTTCTTCACATCGACATACTTCCCCTCCTTATCCAACGCTAAGAGGGCCGCCCCCTGGTAATTGGGGTTATCAGGAAGAAGAATCAAGGTGGGGTCTAAGATAAATATCCCCTCCTTGTCCGAATATCCGCGATGCCGCCTCAACCATCTCTGGACATCCGTGTTATACCACTGCTCGACCTTGGAAGCCTCCGTATCGGTAAAAAATTTACGGGCCGTGTCCGGATCAATCGGACTCTCTCGCTCTTTCTTATTCTTCGAGTTAAATCCCCCTCCTGTTAATCCCACATTGAACTTCACCCTCGTCAGGATGGAGCCAGAACGTAAGATATAGTGTAACCTCTGAAAGGCGGCTGTCCTGTGAAGTTTCATTTGAAGGGCACACCCTAATAAAAACCATACAGGAATATTCTCCCTCTCCCGTGGTGTGGGGAAACTTGACCCACACCACTCAAAAAATCTCTCCTCGATCAAAAATCCAAATAGCCTGTCCTGAAAACTCCAAGACGTCAGATCTAAATAGTCAATCCTCCCATCCTTCAATCTCCTCCTCACCTCGACCTTGTTCTCTTTAAAAACAATCAGCTTCTCCATCACCCCCGCTTCCCTCCAGGCAATGCCTCACACCGAAGCCTTCCGATCTCCCTTAACTCCTTCTCCATCTCCTTATTCACCTTCACCCACGAGGCCATCGCCTTGATGAACCTCCGCCAGGCAAAGGCCCGTTTGCGCCAATGTTCCACTTCCCCCTTCCGAATATAGCGATGCCGGCTCTCCCCCTTTATCGAGGCGGAAAGATAATACACCACAGGGCCACCGGGCCTAATTCTACGGGGTATAAAGGAGGCGGCGACCATCGGAGCCCGCCCCATCGCCACCCTCTCCAATTGATCCCTCTTCCCCGTTAAGATTTGAACCTTTTTCCGATGAAGAGAAATCTTTTCACGGTACATAACACCTATAATACATATTAGGTGTTATTTGTCAAGAAAAAAATATAGAAAACCATAATTTTTTACCATTCTGTCATCCACACCCCTCCCTTCCCCCCTCTAATTCTATCTCTCATAGATGTCTATCCCTTATGTCTGAATTGAAGTAAACAGATTTCTTTAAAAGTCTTTTTCATATACCACAGGATCCAAAAATTAAATTGTAAAAAGCAAGCTGCCTCCTTCAACATAATTCTTTACATCATATCACAGTAACGGTCAAAATTTGACAGCAAGGTTGTGACATTTTAAAAGATTCCTTACGCCTTAGAAAGGAACCTCGTTCCTCGAACCGCTGTCGCCACTGCACGACCGTCGGACGACTGGTCTTCAGTGTATTGGCAATGACCCTATTGGGCAGACCCTGGGCTGCCAACAGGCAAATGCGTGCACGTAGCACAGTCCTTTGGGGGCTGGTCTTTGCCCGGACCCAGGCTTCCAACGTCGCGCGCTGCTCGTTCGTCATCTGCAATCTTTCGGCTGGCTTCCACATGAAGCCAACTGTAGCACACATTTGGCATATTGTAAAGATATTATTGTAACACTACACTAGCACCCGTAAACTTCCCTGATTGATGGATAGAAGGATCCAATCCCGCAAAAGCAATAAGTTTTTTAGACTCTTTCCCAATTTACTCGCTACTCAGGATTCTCACAAAGGGAATTTGAGGTAATTAGTTATCTGGAAGAGTTTGAGGTGATTGAGACGATCCTTGTGAGTTTTGAATACTCTTCAGACAGCTTCCATTTGTCGCCAAACATTGATGATGGTTTCAGATTGTCCGGATCAAGGGACTCGAGGATAATATCCTTAAAGAATAAGGCTCTGACATGGAAGATCCTTCTCTTGTGAGAGAAAACTCTACCATCAAAACTTCCTCTCACTCCAATACAGCGAGTAATTTGTGAAAGAGTCCTTTTTTTTCGATGATTTTTATGCTTGCTTTAATCGACCTTTTTCTGTATATTCTGCCAACCAATCTTATCAATCGAAAGGAGGAGACAGTATGGCAACCAAAAAACCTCTTACAAAAGGGCAGATCGAAACCCACTTTGCCGAGAAGTTTAACCTTTCAAAGAAGACCTCTGGCATGATTATCGACGAGATTGCGGCGTTGGCAGTCGCCGAAACCAAAAAGGCGGGGTCATTCACTCTGCCCGGCATTGGTAAACTTGTCCTTGTTAAGCGCAAAGCACGTGTGGGAAGAAATCCCGCCACCGGTGAGCCGATCAATATCCCAGCCAAGACCGTGGTGAAGATGCGTATCGCCAAGGCCTGCAAGGACGCGATAGTTCCACCGAAGAAGTGATACGGCGCTATCGCAAGTGTTTGAATGGAGGACAATTAGGGAATGAATTTTATCTGGGCGACAATATCCAAACACTATCCAGAAAGGATTGCATAAATATTTCTATACAAATTTTAATATGTTACAAACAGAATTGCAGGTTCAATTTCCGCCACCTCCACCATTTTTAAAAAAGAAAGCCCCTATTATTTTGGGGGCATTTTTTGAAATACAAAGAATAAAAAGTTATCAAAAGAGATAACTCGAAAGAGGTTTTCTCCCTATGAGATCAATGTTAATAGCTGCTTTGGCGGTCCTTTTTTCTTTCCAATGGCTTCTTGTGCTACGATGCCAAAAGAACCTCTCGCTCCCGGCGAAGTTAGACTGATAAACATCCAAATTGAAGAGAGGGGAGAAATCAGACTAAATTTCCCATTTATGGTTAATATTAATTTTGAGTCAGAGGGTAAACCAGAGATTAGAACAGCTTGCTTCTACTTCTCAGGCGATGGTCCATACTGTTCTAAGGTAACGGATGTGAGTTACGGATCACCTGGAACAATCAAGGTACAGATTCGGGCTAAGAGCTCTGGCTCGCAGGCCTTGGAAAGCTATGTCTATTATATTCGAGACGGGAAGGCTCAACCGACCAATGTGGTAGATACACACATCCGTGTTATCCCATAATGGAAAAAACATTTGAAAAAAAATCACTGAAAGAAGTCTCTTAGGACAAAAAGCAAAACACCTTAACCAAAGCTTGCAGTAATATTGCAGTAATTTTGATGCAAAAATGGGGTATTTTTAGGTAAAGATTGGTAACAAAAAGTAATTGGTGAAATTTTGTAACTTATTGATTGCAATGGCAATTCTTCTTTACTATTCCCATCTTGCCGATTCGTCTGGTTCAAACTCATATCCGCAGTGTCCGGGCTTCAAATCCCTCTATCAACAAATGATTTCAGTAAGTTAGGCAAATGCGGGGTCCCCATTTTTCATGGCTGCAGTAATATTGCAGTAGTTCCTATCTTTGCCTTTCCCGGTTCTAACCTCGTTCCTTTTCTTATCATTATAATAATGTATAGTGGACCCAGCGTTCCTCTCAAAACCATAAGCATCTTATCAAAGAATAGTTATTTACTAAATCCTTATATCAAAAATACTATAATTTGTCAACAAAAAATCAAATAAAATCAAATACTTGACAAATATTTCCAAATGCATTAAATTAGATTGTGATGAGACAGGGGCTCAGAGGTCATGGAAAAGGAGGCCGTAAGGCTTGAATAGGTCAACCCCGGGTCGGCGATGTGGATTAACCCACATCTCTTTGAAGGGCTTTATAGTGAAAACATTACGATGGTGAAGCCTAATAAGGAGTTGCGAAAATGAAAATCAGATGGCGACAAACCCGTCCGGGGCATTATCAAGTCTATTTTTCTCAAAACGGAAAACAGGTATTTCTACAAAAGGACTCATTAGGTGAACCCCTACGAGACATGGATCAAGTCAAAGCCGTTATAGGCGACCTGCAAGGCAATGACTATCATCCTGCCTATTGGGGAAAGGACAAGAGCCACATATTTGAAAAGGCTGTCAATGATTGGGTGAGACTATCGGATTGCTCTCCTGAGTGGCTTGAGAAGAGGAAAAGGACTGTTGAAAATATTTTCATTCCTTTCTTCCGTAAAATGGATGTCAAGGATATTCCAAACATCAATACCAAAATAGCCGAGTTCAATATTTATCTAAAAGGAAGAGTTGGTGACAAATACAGAAAAAATTTGATCGGTGAGTTGAAGACCTTCTTTCACTCGATCAGCGACCTGCTTCCGAGAATGCCGAAATTTCCAAAAATAAAAATCCAGAAGCCAGTGATCCAGTGGATTGATGAGGAGACCCAAGACCAGATTTTCGAGTTAATCCCAGATCGCTACTACCACCGACTGATTTTTACTCTCATGCGATACACAGCTTGTAGACCGAACGAAGCTGAAGGCTTTCTGAAGAAAAATATTCAGTGGCATAACAGGGAATTCGCCCTGGCCACAGTCCTTGGGAAAGGGAAAGCTATCAAAAACAACACCAAAAACAAGCAGGAGAAAATGTTTCCTTTCATCCCTGAGCTTGAAGACGGATTGATGAAAGCTAAAGATGATCCCTCACAGTTTGTCTTCCACATGAACGGAAGACCCTACACTACTAGAAGGCTCGAAAAAATTTGGGACCGGGCGAACAAGGTTGCCACCGAGAAATACGGCACGCCACGGGTCAACCTTTACAATGGTTTGAAACATTCATATGGATGTCAGAGATTGAATGAAGGCTATTCTTATGACGAGATTGCTGCCGTCATGGGGATTTCCCCCCAAATGGTCAGGGAACGGTATGCAAAATACCAAACGAAAAAACTGGTAAACGTGATGAGGGGTAAGCGGGCTTCCGTTCATACCCCGTTCATAGAACCCATGGAAGCCAAGTTATTGAAACCGAAAGAGAAATGGTCGGGGCGAGAGGATTTGAACCTCCGACACCTGACACCCCATGCCAGTGCGCTACCAGGCTGCGCTACGCCCCGATAAAAAATCACTAAACAATGGAATAATGGAACACTGGAATACTGGGTGGCACAAAGAAGGACCTTTTTTGTTATATGTCTAAACCCACCATTCCAACATTGCATGATTCCATTATTCCCATCTATGCTTAATATATTCAATTTCATCTCAAAAGTCCAGTTCATTCTCGATAATACTTGTATAACCTCAAAGTTGAATAAAGAACCCCGCCCACAGGGCGGGGCTTTAAAACCCAAATTCTCTAAACCAAAAAACCAGATCCCGAATCAAGTTCGGGATGACAAAACACAAGAGGAAAACCCTGTTGTCATGCTGAACTTGTTTCAGCATCTGATTAAGGCTTTTCTGCCTTTGGCAGACACATCTTTCATCCCCGTCCCTGCCTACCGGCAGGCAGGCACAGGACGGGGTTTTCAGATGCGTTCTTAATAAAAAACATTGCCAAAGGCAGGTGGATGTGCTGAAAAAACTTTATAGCGGCACCCTTGATCGTTCCGCTACTACGTTTCCAGACATTTTACAAAGGGCACCTCAGGTAAAAATCGCATGTTCCCCATTCAATATAAAAAAGAACCGCTTCATAAAGTTTTGGAAGCACACCCACATGCCGATCTGATGCAACGTTAAAAATATCATTTAAACCTTAGGCAAGGGAAAAAGGTATTAAAGATAATGCCTGAAACTGAAAGGCGATTTTAGATTTGAAACGAAGCAAACTTTAAAATTCTTATCTATCAATAGGTAGGGAGTCATTTTTAAATATTCCTTCTCAATCCACCAGCACGGCCGTCCCCTTGGCTCCTACGAGCAGCATCACCATATCGTTATGGGCACCCAAAACTTTATAAACAATCTCTACCCCTACGACCGCATTCCCTCCCAATTCAATCGCTTCATCCTCGATAGACTTAATCGCAAGATCCTTTCCGCTATGGACCTTCTCCGTCCAAGAAATAGCGATCCCGCCATTAAACTTGGCTAAATCTAATTCCTTGACCAAACCCACTCCAAAAATATGTTCATGGGAGACGATCCCCAGTGTTTTTAAAATCTTCCGATTTGTGAACTCAGGCGTGCTAATCGAAACGATCTCTTTTCGCTTTTGCTCCTTCTCTAAAAATTTTTTTACCTCTTTTTTCCCTTTTTCGAAACAAACGGGACACATATCAGGTAATCCTTGACCTGACTCATAAACATAGGAACTGCCACACAACGTGCAACTCACAACCCAATTCATAAGACCCTCCTATTTAATGCTCCTTGATTTCTGGATGAAGAGGGGTTCCCCTTTTTCCCTTTCTTGAAAAGATCAGAAGGGCTAGGGTAAGGACGATGATCCAGAATAAAAGTAGGAAGATGACGAAAAATACAAGAATGAGCAAAGCGATGATGACTTTGGACATCCTTCCTCCTTTTAAGGGTTAAAAAAATAAACAAAGGCTTTGGTGTTTTTAGAATGGTGATGAACTATTCCAACATTTTTCTGATCCCTTTCAGTTCCTCCTGAAGGGCGATCAGAAACTCATGAGCTTTTCCGTTGGAGCCTTTCTCTACCGGTTTCAATTTCATCTGTCTGTTTTCCAATCTCTCCAAATCTCGGATCTTTTTCTTTGCTCCGGCGATAGTGAACCCCTCTTCATAGAGGAGTTTCTTGATCTTCAGGATGAGGTCCAGGTCTTTCCTCCGGTAGAGGCGTTGTAAGGATCCCCCCTTGTGAGGTTTGATGACTTTAAATTCCGATTCCCAATAACGAAGCACATGAGGTTTGAGGCCTGTAATGCGGCTCACCTCTCCAATCCGATAATAGAGCCTTTCATGGGAGATGGGGTTCTCAATCTCATGCCTTTTGAGTAGCCTGGCCATCTTTCCTCTCTAACTGCTCCCTGCCATCTGTAAGCAAGAAAGGGAGGTTTTGATAAAACCCTCGAAAAAGTTATGACTCCTTACGGTTGAGGGCTCCCTTTAATACCTGACTTGGCTTAAAAGTCAAGATCCTTCTTGCTGTGATCTCGATGTCGCTCCCTGTTTGTGGGTTTCGGCCCCGTCTGGATCTCTTTTTTCGAACAACAAAATTTCCAAACCCGGAGATCTTGATCTTGTCTTCCTTGATCAGGGTATCTTTGATGATATCAAATATATACTCTACAATCTTGGCCACCTCTTTCTTAGAAAATCCCACTTTCTCATAAATGTTCTCAACGATATCTACTTTTGTCATCTCTCGGCTCCTCCTTTCTTGGCAATGCTTATTGCCTTAAATCGAGTTGAAAGACTTCCTTTAATCTGAAGAGGATCTTTTCATGGTATTGATTCACCTCTTCGTCGGTCAACGTCCGATCATTCGCCTGGTATCGGATTCGATAAGAAATCCCCTTTCTCCCCTCCGGGATAGGGGACCCTTGATAAATATCAAAGAGGGTGACCTCTTCGATGAAGGGCTGCCGGAAGGACCGGATCGCTTCCATCACTCTTTCCGCTTCCAAGGCTCTATCGACCACCACCGAAAGGTCTCTGTAAACCGCTGGAAATTTGGGTAATGACTGAAACCGCTTCTCCTCCCCTGCCCATTTCACCATCTTGCTAAAGTCCATTTCAAAGAGATACACCTTTCCATGAACTTCATAATGACCCGCCACCTCAGGATGGGCCTCTCCCAAAACCCCTAAAATTTCTCTGTCAAGGACGACCCTTGATGCCTTTCCCGGATGAAGATAAGGGATATCATTGGCCTTATAAAATTTTGCTTCCTTAATTTGCAGTCCATCCAAAAGATCTTCCACGCAACCTTTGATATCATAAAAATCAACGGACCTTGGAGAAAAAGCCCAATGAGGATCCCTGTCAAACCCCATGGCCACCCCCGCCAGAAATTTAACCTCCCTCGGAAGTTTCTCTCCACCCTGGGGAAGGAAGACTTTTTTTAATTCAAAGAGCTTGAGATTGGAATTTTTTCGAGAGACATTATAGCATGCGGTTTCCATCAGACCCGGAATCAGCGTGGTTCTCATGACTGAGAAATCTTCTGTCAGAGGATTGAGGATTCGGAGGTGCTGTCTTTTCGGATCGTCCGGAGGAAGCCCAATCATATCCCAGGAAGCAGGAGAGGTAAAGCTGTAAGTAACCATTTCATGGTAACCGTGATAGATGAGAGTTTCTATCGCTTTTCTTTCGATAAGAAACTCTTTCCCTCTTTTTTCTGAGGAGGGAGGTCCTTGGGGAATCGTAATGGGAATTTTTTCATATCCATCCAGTCGGGCCACTTCTTCAATGAGATCGATCTCTCTTTCCAAATCCCCTCGGAAAGAAGGAGGAGTCACCACAAAGGTATCTTCATCCTCTTCCCGGACTTCCAATTCCAAATCTTCCAGGTAATCCTTCACCTGTTTAGCAGAGACCTTAGTTCCTAAGACCTGATGAATCTTTTTGACACTCAAACGAATCGGACCTGGTTTGATCGGTACCGGGTAGACATCCACCACCCCCCCCACTACCCTTCCACCCGCCAATTCCTGAATAAATTGGGTGGCCCGGTTCGCTGCAGAGAGGCATCCTCCATAATCGATCCCTCTTCCAAAGCGGTAGGCTGCTTCTGTTTCCAGGCCGAGCTTTTTTGAAGTCCTCCGATTCCCTGCCGGGTCGAAATAAGCGCTTTCAAGAAGGACTCTCTTTGTGTCTTTTTTGATCTCTGAATTGAGGCCACCCATGATCCCGGCAATGGCAACGGGTTTACCCCCATCACAGATCATGAGCATCTCCCTGTCCAGGGTTCTCTTCACCCCATCCAGGGTGACGAATTCTTCACCCTCCTTCGCCCTCCGAACGACAATACGACCCTCTTCCAGCAATTCAAAATCGAAGGCATGGAGAGGTTGTCCATATTCCATCATGACATAATTGGTCACATCGACGACATTGTTGATGGATCGTATCCCAACCTTTTCCAATCGATCGCTCATCCAATGGGGAGAGGGACCGATCTTCACCTCTTCGATCATCCTTGCCACATAACGGGGGCATAAGTCTTGATCTAAAATTGTGACCGAAGTTTTTTGATGGATCTCTTCTCCTTGATCATAAAGAGAAGGGGTAGGATACTTCACTTTCTGATGGGTTAAGGCAGCGATCTCTCGGGCCACTCCGATTACACAGAGACAGTCCGGACGATTGGGTGTGATGCTGATATCGAGAATGGTATCCTTCAAACCCAATGCCTCCCCCAAGTCTATTCCCAAAGGAACCTGGGGTGAAAGAATCATGATTCCTGTGGCATCCTGACCCATACCGAGTTCTATCTCTGAACAGAGCATTCCATCAGAGGCGACTCCCCTGATCTTCGATCGCTTGATTTCAATACCGTTCGGGAGTCGGGCTCCTACAAGGGCTAAAGGAACTTTTTGACCTTCCTTAATATTGGTTGCACCGCAGACGATTGAAAAAGTTTCATTGTGGGTCTTTGCTTCAACTAACGAAAGTCGATCCGCATTGGGGTGCTTCCGAATAGAATGGATCTCTGCTACGACCACTTTCTCAAATCCTTCCCCCACGGAGGTGGCTTCTTCAACCTCCAGACCAGCCATGGTCAGAAGATTGATCAGCGTCTCCAAATCCATCCGAATCTCAACGTAATCCTTGAGCCAATTCAGACTGACTTTCATGATTTTCTCGGAATCTACGGAATTCCCCCCTCCCTCACCCTCCCCCTCAAGGGGGGAGGGGTGGGTGGGGGTGAAATCTAAAATTGTTTTAAAAACCTCAAATCATTCGTGAAGAAGAGCCGGATATCGTTAATTCCAAACTTGAGCATGGCGATCCGTTCGATGCCCATTCCGAATGCAAAGCCGGTGACTTCTTCAGGATCATAATTCACAAACTTGTAAACAGCCGGGTCCACCATCCCGGAGCCCAGGATCTCCAACCATCCCGTATTAGAACAGACCCCGCATCCTTTTCCCCCGCAGATGAAACACTCGATATCGATTTCTGCACTGGGTTCGGTGAAAGGGAAAAAACTCGGCCGGAAACGGAGTCTCGTCTCTTTGCTGAACATCTGATGGACAAAGACGGTCAACACTCCTTTCAGATCTGCGAAGGTAATCCCTTTGTCGACCAAAAGTCCTTCGACCTGATGGAACATGGGAGAATGGGTTGGATCTGAATCGCAGCGGTAGACCGCCCCTGGGCAGATCATTCGAACCGGCGGCTGCTTCTTCTCCATGGTCCTCACCTGCATAGGTGAGGTATGGGTTCTTAAAACCACATCATCCGAAATAAAGAAGGTCGCTTGCATCTCTCTCGCAGGATGGCCTTTGGGAATGTTAAGGGCTTCAAAATTGTAGTAGTCTAATTCTACCTCCGGCCCTTCGACGACTTCAAAGCCCAAGCGGGAGAAGATATCAATAATTTCATCAAGGATTTGGGTGAGAGGATGCCTCTTCCCGACACAGGTTCTTCTGCCAGGAAGCGTCACATCGATCTTCTCCCTCTCTAAAGCCTCCCTTCTCTCCCGCTCCTGAATTTGGTAAAGGGTTTCCTCGATCTTCTTCTCTAAATCTTCTTTAACCTGGTTTGCCCTTTTGCCTATTTCTCGCCGATCGGCCTCGGGAAGCACCCCCAAACGTTTGAGAAGCTGGGTCAGACTTCCCTTTCTTCCTAAAAACCTCACTCGGACTTCAGAGATGTCTTTCTCTGTGGACACCTGAGAAAGGGAAGCCAATATCTCTTTCTGGAGGCTTTCCAACTCCTCTTTCACGAGGTCATTCTCCTAACCCCACCCTCTCCTCTTGAGGAGGAGGGAAAGAAGGGGGGATACTCGTACTGTTCTATGATTTCCCTGCACGGCCCGCCTTGGCCATCTCAGCAATTTTGGAAAAGGCATTCGGATCATTCACAGCTAAATCGGCCAATATTTTCCGATCTAACTCGATGTGGGCTTTCCTCAGAGCATCCATTAAACGGCTGTAGGAGAGACCCTGAAGCCTCGCCGCAGCATTGATGCGAGTGATCCAAAGCCTTCTGAAATCTCTCTTCCTGGCCCTTCGATCTCGATAGGCGTAAGCCAGAGCCCGATGGACCGCATCAACAGCCGTTCGATAGAGCCGGCTTCGTCCTCCCCGATAACCCTTTGCCATTTTTAGGACCTTCTTCCGTCTTAGTCTTGTCTTTGGTCCTCCTTTTACCCTTGGCATGATCGATTATCCTCCTGATTAGTTGGCTTCAAAATAACGTGACGGTTTATTATTCATGTTAGAGATTGATGATTCTTGTTAGAATCTCGATTCACCCATCACGATTTTAAATATAAGGAATCAATGCCTTGATCCCTTTGGAATCCGTTTTCTCGATGAGCTTCGGCCTCCTGAGACCTCGCTTCCGGTTGGTCGATTTCTTCGTCAGAATATGCCGAGCAAAAGCCCTTTTAGCCTTTATCTTCCCCGTCCCGGTCTTCTTAAACCTCTTTGCTGCTCCTCGATTCGTCTTCAATTTTGGCACGTGGTTCTCTCCTTTTATTGGGATATAGAATAACATAACCTTTGTTAGCGAAGAGTGTGATTGGAACGATCACCCACACCGATCACCAAACGCAATTTTAAAAACACTTTGTTCTATTACGTTTTCTGGCTCTGGAGAGGAGCTAAGACCATGATAAAATTTCTTCCTTCAAATTTGGGAGCCTGCTCGACCTTCCCCCACTCCTTCGCTTCCTCGGTAACCCTGCCAAGCATGTTCTTCCCCAGGTCTGGGTGGGCTAACTCCCTTCCTCTAAAAACAATAGTCACCTTGGTCTTATTTCCCTCCTTTAAAAATCGTTCAATATGATGAAGCTTAAATTGGAAATCATGTTCCGCCGTCTTCGGCCTCATCTTCACTTCTTTAAGATGGACAACCGCTTGCTTCTTTTTTGCGTCATGGGCTTTCTTACTCTGTTGATATTTGAACTTCCCATAGTCCATGATGCGACAGACGGGCGGTTCCGATTTCGGAGAAACCTCTACCAAGTCTAACTCATAATTGATAGCCAAACGAAGGGCCTCTGACACTGGTAAAATTCCCAATTGCTTCCCTTCGGGGTCAATGACCCTCACTTCCTTCACTCGAATTTCTCGATTAATTCGAACATCCCTTCCGATAAACATCACCTCCTTTTATTTCGGATTTCGGATTTTAGATTTTAGATTATAGATTTTTCAATCTGCAATCTAATACAAACGCATTTAATATTGTTACATATTCATTGAAAACATTGAGATTCCGAAACAAGTTCGGAATGACCCCCTCTATGTCATGCTGAACCTTGTGCTGAACTTGATTCAGTATCGTTTCAGCATCTATTTTGATTTTGGCCCATGTAATCTTATTTACCCCGTTAGAAATAATGCCCCGCTGCTCCCTCCGGGCCAGAGGCCCTCTGGGCCGGCGGCTGCAGCGGGGTTAGATTTTAGAATAATTCCGGCGGGGTTTAATGCCCCGCTGGAATTTCTAACGGGGTTTACTGCGTTTGTATTAGTTTTCATAATGTTGGATATTCGGATTCAACTTGTCTGATGAAATCTTCTACCGTCATCGATTTCAATATCTCGCCACTTCGTTTGCGAGGTGAAATGGTCCCTTCGTTCACTTCCCGATCTCCAGCCACCAGCATGTAGGGAATCTTCTGAACCTGGGCTTCCCGAATCTTGAACCCTAACTTCTCATTACGGAAATCCTTTTCAATTCTTACTCCCTTTTGGATCAACTGATGGTAGATGCCTTCTGCATAAGGGATCTGCCGATCGGTAACCGTCATAAGAACTGCCTGGATAGGGGCGAGCCAAACAGGAAATGCCCCTGCATAGTGCTCAATCAATACTCCGATAAACCTCTCCATGGCTCCGAGGATAACGCGGTGGAGCATGACCGGTCTGTAACGTTCCCCATCGCTCCCCACATAGGTCAGGTCAAACCTTTCGGGCATGGCAAAGTCCACCTGAATCGTCGCACACTGCCACCTTCGGTTGAGCGCATCTTTTAGCTTGACATCAATCTTCGGACCATAAAAGGCTCCTTCCCCTTCATTAATATCATAAGGAAGGTTTTTTATCTTGAGGGCCTGAAGCAGAGCTTGAGTTGCCCTTTCCCAGTCCTCATCCGCACCAATGGACTTCTCTGGCCGGGTGCTGAGTTCCATCTCAAATTCGAAACCAAAGATCTTCATCACATCATCCACAAATTCGATGATTGAGCAAATCTCTTCATTCAATTGATCAGGCCGGCAGAGGATATGGGCATCATCCTGAGTAAACCCCCTCACCCGAAGCAGACCATGCAGCTCCCCAGATTTCTCATGCCGGTATACCGTTCCCAGTTCGAAATATCGGATGGGGAGATCTCGATAACTTCGAATTTGAGATTTATAGATGAGCATGTGGGCAAGACAATTCATTGGCTTAATCCCATACTCCACACCCTCCACTTTTGTGAAGTACATCTTATCCCGATAATTTTCGAGATGGCCAGACTGTTTCCAAAGCTCTAACCGGAGAAGCTGGGGACCGATGACGATCTGATATCCTCGCTTCAGATGTTCCTTCTTCTCAAAATCCTCTAAGATCGTTCGGAGCATGGCACCTTTGGGATGGTAGATCACCAGACCTGGGCCGGCCTCTTCGCTAAGGCTAAAGAGATCGAGCTCTCTTCCCAGTTTTCGGTGGTCTCGTTTACGAGCCTCATCAAGCATATGAAGAAAATCCTCCAATGCCTGTTGGGCTGGAAATGCAGTCCCATAAATTCTTTGGAGGACCCGATTCCGAGCGTCCCCTCTCCAATAAGTTCCTGATACATTTAAAAGCCGAAAGGCTCTGATTTTTCCTGTCGAAGGAATATGGGGCCCTTCACAGAGGTCTAAAAAACTTCCTTGCCGATAGAGAGAGACATGATCCGGAAGCTCTTTTAAATGCTCAATTTTATAGGTTTCACCCATCCCTTGAAATGTATTAATGGCCTCCTCTTTTGAAACCTCCCTCCGAATAAAAGGTTCGTTCTTCGCAACAATGTCTGACATTCTTTTTTCTATCATTTCAAGATCTTGAGTTGTAAAAGTTCGGTCATAATCAAAATCATAATAGAAACCGTTCTCAGTAGAGGGACCAAAGGTGAGTTTAACGGTCGGGAAGAGTTCCTTCACTGCCTGGGCCATGACATGAGAAGCAGAATGGCGTAATATCTCCAATCCTTTTTTCGAATGAATGGAAATGAATGAAATTGCAGCATCTTTTTCCACCGTAAGACTGAGATCAAGGAGCGCCCCATCCACTTGTGCAGCGACAGCCTCTTTATCCCACTGGTTTGCCAACTCCTGAAGTTTTGTTCCTTTAGGAATCGGCCTTTTCACACCATCGGGCATTGTAATGATAACCTGCTCTCCCATTTCTCCCATTGCATCACTTAAATTTAAATTGAAGCGGAAGAGGCATCATCCATAATAAATCTGAATGATGCCTCTCCATTTTGTTTTGATTAAAATGTTTGTCTGTTCAATAACTTATGTTTCACTTTTTAATAAATTGGTTTCAATGGTAGGCACGTGGGGATTTGAACCCCAGACTTCTACCGCGTCAAGGTAGCGCTCTCCCCCTGAGCTACGTGCCTTCAGACCTCCTTTGCCTACCCTCTTTTAAGGCAGGCAGACTTTGGAAAAACGCTGTATGCATAACAGGTTTTTCAAATATTGTCAAGAAAATTGTTAAGTTACAACTCTATCCCCTGAATACTAATTCCCCTTTCCTATCATCCACATCTGCAGTGATCGTACTCCCTTCTTTAAATTTACCCTCTAATAATTTCATTGCTAATTTATCCTGAATCTCCTTTTGAATCACTCGCTTAAGTGGTCGGGCCCCATAAGCGGGATCAAATCCTTCCTTCGCTAACCATTCCTTAGCCTTCTCAGTCATTTTGAGTTGTATTCGCCTTTCCAAAAGGCGTTTCTCGAGTTTTTTAACTTGAATCTCAACAATTGCCTTGATCTGCTCAAATCCAAGACTGTGAAAGATGATCAACTCATCAATACGATTTAAAAATTCTGGTTTGAAATGGGCTTTGACAGCGTCCATCACTCGACGCCGCATCTCCTCATAGTCTCTCTCACCTAAGTCCATAATCCACTGGCTTCCAATATTGGAGGTCATGATCACCACAGTATTTTTAAAATCAACGGTTCGACCGTGACCATCGGTCAGCCTTCCATCGTCTAAAATCTGCAAGAGAATGTTGAACACTTCGGGATGTGCCTTCTCAATCTCATCCATCAGGACAATGGAATAAGGTCTTCTACGAACCGCCTCGGTAAGAAAACCACCCGCCTCGTATCCCACATAACCTGGCGGTGCACCGATCAATCGGGCTACAGAATGTTTCTCCATGTATTCTGACATATCGATTCTTACCATGGCCTGCTCATCATCGAATAAAAACTCAGCCAGGGCTCGAGCCAGCTCTGTTTTTCCAACTCCGGTGGGTCCCATGAAGATAAAAGAACCGATGGGTCGATTGGGATCCTGCAATCCCGCTCTCGCCCTTCTGACTGCGTTAGAAACGGCAAGTATCGCTTCATCCTGCCCCACTACCCTCTGCCTGAGTCTCTCTTCCATGTAGATTAATTTCTCAACCTCTCCTTCCAACATCTTTGAAACAGGGATGCCGGTCCATTTGGAAACCACTTCAGCCACATCCTCTTCATCCACTTCTTCTTTCAGCATCTTCTCGTTCTTTTGGAGTTCGGCCAGCTTCTCTTCTTCTTTCTTCAATTCGCTTTCGAGTCTTGCCATCTCCCCATATTGCAACTCGGCCAATCTCGTATAATCTACCTCTCTCTCCGCTTCTTTCATCATCTGTTTTGTCTTTTCAATCTGCTCCTTGATCTGATGAATCCCCGAAATGGCTTTTTTCTCATTCTCCCACTTGAGCGTCTTCCCCTTCACATCATCTTTTAAATCAGCCAATTCTTTTTCGAGTTTTTTCAACCTTTCGATAGAGGCTTTGTCCTTCTCCTTTTTCAATGCCTGACGCTCAATTTCTAATTGCATTATCTTCCGCTGTACTTCATCGATCTCCATGGGAACGCTATCGATCTCAATTCTCAGCCTCGATGCCGCCTCATCCATCAAATCTACGGCTTTATCCGGAAGGAAACGGTCTGAAATGTATCGGTGTGAAAGCATGGCAGCCGCTATGATGGCTGAATCTTTTATTTTCACACCATGATGAACTTCGTAACGCTCTTTCAGACCTCTCAAAATAGCGATGGTATCTTCGACGGTGGGTTGACTGACATAGATCGGTTGGAATCTACGTTCTAAGGCCGCATCTTTCTCCACATACTTCCGATATTCATTGAGCGTTGTGGCACCTACACACCGGAGTTCCCCTCTGGCCAGGGCAGGTTTCAACATATTCGAGGCATCGATGGCGCCTTCTGCCGCACCCGCTCCCACTAAGGTATGGAGTTCATCAATGAAGAGGATGATATTGCCTGCCGCATTCGAAATTTCCTTCAAAACTGCTTTTAACCTCTCTTCAAACTCCCCCCTGAATTTGGCACCGGCAATCAAAGCTCCCAGATCAAGGGCAACCAACTTTTTATTTTTCAATGTCTCAGGGATATCTCCTTTGACGATTCTCTGAGCCAGGCCTTCGACAATCGCCGTCTTCCCAACCCCCGATTCTCCGATCAACACAGGGTTGTTCTTTGTTCTTCTTGAGAGGACCTGAATCACCCTTCGAATTTCATCATCTCTACCGATCACCGGATCGAGTTTCCCTTTCCTCGCCTCTTCAGTGAGATCCCTGCTGTAGCGTTTTAAAGCTTGATACTTTTCTTCTGGATTCTGATCGGTCACGCGATGAGGGCCTCGAATCTCTTGTAACACTCTAAAAACCGCATCTTTGGTCACCCCGTTTCTCTGGAGAATCTGATGGGAAGCCCCTTGTTTCTCATCAGCAATGGCAATGAGGAGGTGCTCCGTGGACAGGTACTCATCCGCCAATCGTTCGGCTTCTTTCCAGGCCATATCGAAAATTTCATTGAGCCGACTGGATAGATAAACCTGCCCTGCTCCTCTTCCTGTAACTTGAGGAATCCGGTTTAACTCATTCTCCAACTGGGAAACGATTAAATCTGAATTAGCCCCTAATTTCTGAAGAATCGGGATGACAACCCCCTCTTTCTGTTCCAGAAGGGCTAACAAAAGGTGTTCTACATCGATCTGTTGATGGTGTTTTCTTTCTGCAATGGATTTGGCTTCTTGTAAAACCTCTTGAGCTTTAAGTGTAAATTTTTCTATATCCATTTGACTTTACTCCCCCCCTATTTCAAATTATCTTAAAAATAATCATCCCCTTGAAATTTTGCAAATAAATTATTTATACCCTGTAGCGTCGGCATTCCTGCTTGCCGGCAGGCAGGTATTGCCGACGGGTTCCCTTCGATTCGCCCCCGATAAATGGAGGCGCTACATTTACCCCGTTAGAAATAATGCCCCGCTGCTCCCTCCGGGCCAGAGGCCCTCTGGGCCAGCGGCTGCAGCGGGGTTAGATTTTAGAATAATTCCGGCGGGGTTTAATGCCCCGCTGGAATTTCTAACGGGGTTTACTCAGTAAACTATCCCGCAGCAGAGCTGCGGGGCATTAAAATTCAAAACCTATTTCCATGTTGTCATTCCTGCGAAAGCAGGAATCCAGTTTATATTGGCTCCCTGTTTTCACAGGGACAAGTCTGGATTCCCACTTTCGTGGGAATGACAGATGAGGTAAACTTATAGCAAGCTACATGGAATTATCAATTTAAAACTCTAAAACATTTCGCCTTCGGCGAACCTGTTTTCATCCGCCCAGCAGAACTGGGCGGTATTCAACAGGTATTTTTATAAATCGACAACATGCGCAAACCTATGATTTCAATGCCTCTGCTAAACTGACAAATTCCTGAATGGTGAGGGTTTCTGGTCTTCTTCGAGGGTCTATTCCAACCTCCTCCATTTTCAACTCTACGGCCTCGGTCAGAGAGAGCTCGGAGTGCTTCAGCGCATTGAGCAATGTTTTTCTCCTATAACCAAAACAGGCTTTCACTACTCTCTTGAACCACTCTTCATCATGCATTTCAATCATGGTTTTTTCTTTCCATTCCATATAGACCACTGCGGAATCAACTTTTGGAGGTGGAAAGAAGGCAGACGGCTTAACTAAAAAGCGGATGGATAGGTTCGAAAACAACTGAACAAAGATCGATAGGGGTCCGTATTCCTTATTACCTGGAGAGGCTACCAATCTCTCGGCAACCTCTCTCTGAAGCATTAAAGTGAAGGTTGAAAAAACCTCTTTTGATTCGATGAAGCGAAAGAGAAGAGGCGTTGAGATCTGATAGGGCAGATTGGCCACCACTTTGATGGGATGTCCTTCTTTTTTAAGAAATCGGTTGAAGTCCACCTTCAAAATATCACTTTTGATCACCTCCACATTCGGATAATCTTTCATCTTTTTTTCCAGTATGGCCACCAATTTTGAATCTATCTCAATGGCGATCACCTTTTTAACCTGACGTGCGAGGGCAAGAGTCATCTCTCCGAGACCGGGACCTACCTCGAGAACCACATCCTCTTTTTCAACCTGGGCGGTCCGGATAACTTTTTTTAAGATATTTGGATCGACAAGAAAATGCTGTCCCCATCTCTTTCTGGGGATTAATCCATATTCTGCTAACTCTTTACGAATGGAGGCCATACTGTTTAGTCAGAAAATATTACCCAAATAACTCCCCTCCCCTGGCGGGAGGGGATGATGGGGAGGGGGATAGATGTAATTTCACCCTCACCCCCACCCCTGCCTACCGGCAGGCAGGCTCTCCCGTCAAGGGAGAGGGAGATATATTTTAATCCTTATAGTTCGTATCCATTCTAATCAGAGAGGTAAATTGGAGAAGGCATTAAGTGACAAGGGTGACCGAATCCCTCGTTTCAAATATTCATATCCGACCACGCCAACCATAGCGGCATTGTCTGTGCAAAAAGAAGGAGAAGGAAAATAGACTTTTAGTTTCTGCTCGAATGACTCCTCTCTTATCTTCTGCCGAAGGCGCTGATTGGCTGCCACCCCTCCTGAAAGAACGATCCTCTTCAATCCCTGCTGCTGAGCGGCTTGAACAGTTTTTTTCACCAATACCTCGACCGCTGCCTCCTGAAAACTGGAGACAATATCCCTGATGAGATCTTCTGGATAACCCCCTGGAGGTTCGGGATGAGCCTTTACATAATTGACAACAGCGGTCTTGAGTCCACTGAAACTAAAGTCGATGGAATTTTTCGAGAGGACCGGCCTTGGAAATCGAATTGCCTTCGGATTCCCTGTCTTTGAGAGTTCATCAATGATCGGTCCTCCCGGATATCCGAGACCTAAAAGTTTGGCCACCTTGTCAAAAGCCTCCCCTGCTGCATCATCCCGGGTCTGTCCCAACCGCTTATATTTCCCAAATCCATCCATGCGAAAAAGAGAGGTGTGCCCTCCGGAGACTACCAATCCGATGAAGGGAAACCTTGGAGGTTTCTCCTCGAGAAAAATTGCTGAAAGATGTGCCTCAATGTGATTGACTCCGATGAAAGGTAATCCTGTAGCGAAGGCTATGGATTTAGCAAAGGAGAGGCCAACCAAGAGGGAGCCCACCAAACCCGGTCCCTGGGTCACAGCGATGCCATCAATTTCTTTTAAAGTAACGTTGGCTGTTTCCAAAGCCTCTGCTACAATGGGCACAATCGATTCGATATGCTTTCGCGAGGCCAGTTCTGGGACAACCCCTCCGTACTTCTGATGGATGGGAACTTGAGAAGAAACGATATTGGAAAGGATCTTCCTCCCGTCCAAAATCACGGCAGCTCCAGTATCATCGCAGGATGTCTCAATTGCTAAAACCCGCATGTCTTTGTCCCAGTAATAACTATTTCAGAAAAATAGGATTCTTATCCATATTCGATTCTGTCATTCCCGTGACAACGGGAATCCAGGTATAAGGATCCAGAAAATGGTTTGGATTCCTGTCCCCGCTTTTGCGGGGACGAGCTTGCCCCTGTGAAAACAGGGGCAGGAATGACGAGAAAAAGAAACCAAATGTGAAAAAGTGCCTTAGAGTAAGGCACAATTCCCATCAGGCCTTTAAAAAGATACCTCAAAATGTCAATGGATGCAAAAGAAAAGATAACGAAGGGATTTGTGTCGAAGGTGTTAGAGACTTATCGGAGGAGGTCACGTTCGATTGATCAATTGATTATGGCTTGTTTTGTGTTAGGGATAAGCACGAGGAAGGTTTCCACGGCTTTGCTCTCTCTTTTAGGGGAACGGGTTTCGGCATCGACGGTGAGTGAGGTAGCGAAGGGATTGGATGAGGCGGTCAAGAGGTATCGTGAACGGAAGCTGGAGGATGGGTATCGGTTTCTTTTCTTCGACGGAGTAGTGCTCAAGCAGAGGGGGGCGGCGAAGGTTCAGAAGAGGATCATCCTGAGCGTCTACGGGGAGACTTGGGAGGGGAAGAAAGAGATGATCGATTTTCTCTTGGCCTCTTCAGAATCCCAGAATGCCTGGGAGGGTTTTTTGAGGGATCTTTACGGGCGGGGCTAAGAGGGGAAAGGGTGTGAAATGATCACGACCGATGGAGGGAACGGGCTTCGGAATGCTTTGGAAGTGGTATATCCTCGGATTCCCCGGCAGCACTGTTGGGCTCATAAGACGCGCAATGTTTTGGACAAGGTGAAGAAGGCGGATCAGGACAAGGTCAAAAAGGATCTTAACCGGATCTCTCATGCGAAGAATCGGCAGTCAGCAACCCAAGCTTATTGGTCCTTTTGTCAGAAGTATCGGAAGGCCTATCCAGGGGCAGTAAAAAGCTTAGAGTCAGATTTTATTAACTCATTTTATAGTTCCCTTTTAAAAATGGAAGTAATTTTCTCTTTTTTCCTGATTGGGTTCCCAATAAACCAATAAATTATTAGGGACTGTTCCGAAAAAACTCCCAACTAATATAAAAGAAAGGACAAACCCGTTATTTTTTGATCAATCTAACAAGGGGGTAAATAAACCAATTATTTAAAGCCCAATGTTTTTGGTAAATAAAAGAAAGCTTCATAACGATTAGAGATTTAGTTTTCAATTAATTTTCTAAGAAACATTTTTCACTTTTTTTCGGAACAGTCCCTATTAATTATTAAATAGCAAGATGAACCTTGTAAATTGATGTAAAATCGAGATAATTGGTGTAAAACCTATCAATATATACAAGGTTTTAAGAAGCTATATCTCTACTATATTCAAGGAATTCAAGACATATTAAGCGGAGCATAATATTGTTTACATCGAAATATATCGTTTTTGTAGGGCAGGCCTTTAGGCCTGCTTACTGCAAGGCTGAAGCCTTGCCCTACGAAATGTAAACTATTTTGTGCTCTTGGTAATAAGAGGGTCAATAATCAGTTCCTTTTTTGAAGTATCTTCAGCCGCTCCATCCCCCTCGTGCTCGTCGTGATCATGTTTTTTCTCATTCATTTTCTTGTGGCACAAACCAGAAATTATCACGTGGGGTTTACAAAAAGGCAAAAAAGTCTTGACGGGAAGGAAATGGCACCTTAATCTATTTTTATAGAGTTTTCTTGCTTCAACGGGTGGGAGACCCTCTATTTGGAGAATAGGATCCGTGAATTCTATTAAATTCTCAATCATTGTTCCCGTATTTCATGAGGGAGAAAGGATTAATGACCTGATTGAATACCTGAATCGCCTGGAATCTGACAAAATTTTTGAGATTATCGTAGTGGATGGGGCACAGGAAAAGGATACCTTAAGTGCTATTCATAGTAACCATGTGGTTAAAATCTTCTCCGAAAAAGGACGAGCAAAGCAGATGAATGCCGGGGCCTCTGCTGCTAGAGGGGAGATCCTAATCTTTCTTCATGCTGACACAGAACTGTCTTTCCAAGGCCTGAAAAAGATCAATTCCTTTATAGGTCAAAAAGAGTATGTGGGAGGGGCTTTTGATCTGGGGATCAAATCGGATAAGTTTATTTTTAAGGTGATTGGAACCCTATCCTCTTTTCGTTCCCGTTTGAATAGGATTCCTTTTGGAGATCAGGCCATATTTATCCGAAGGGAATATTTCAACCAGATAGGTGGTTACAAAGAGATTCCATTGATGGAAGATGTGGAATTGATGAGAAGCATTAAGAAATCTGGAGATAAGATATCGATTTTCTATGACCGGGTGATGATTTCTCCAAGAAGGTGGGAGAAAGAGGGAGTGATTTACTGCACCCTCAGAAATTGGACATTACAAGCTCTCTATTTCCTTGGCATTTCACCTGATAAATTGGCAAGGTTTTATAAGAATTAACCTGGTAGGTTTAAGGGCATTATCTATAAAAATGATTCTGTTATCCAAAAAATAACCCTTAAAAATTTCCTCTTCCCTTGTGGGGGAGGAGTAAATGTAGCCCCTCCATTTATCGGGGGCGAATCGAAGGGAACCCGTCGGCAATGAATGCCGACGCTACAGGGTATAAATAATTTATTAAGATCACACCTTTCATCCCCGTCCCTGCCTACCGGCAGGCAGGCACAGGACGGGGTTTTCAGGTGCGCTCTTAATAAAGTGGGGGGTTAATTGATCTTGTACACCCCCACCCAAACCCTCCCCCGTCGTAGGGGGAGGGAGTTAATTATGGAAAAATAATTAAAGCAGACAATAATGGACAATGAATTGTTAATCAGGCTTGGATTTTTCTTCGGTATTCTCATCTTGATGTTCCTTTGGGAGGTCATCGCGCCCCGCCGTCCTTTAACCACATCGAAGATAACACGGTGGTTCAGTAATCTCTGCTTGGTCCTGATAGACTCCATTGTCGTACGACTAATTTTTCCAACCACATTGGTGGGTATTGCCTTCTTGGCCCAACAAAGGGGATGGGGAATTTTCAATCAGTTTGAAATGCCCTCCCTTCTTAAAATAACCTTAAGTGTGTTGATTCTCGACCTTGCGATATATCTTCAACACATCATGTTCCACTCCATCCCCCTCTTCTGGCGCCTCCATATGGTACACCACTCAGACATGGATATTGATGTCACCACAGGAATTCGTTTTCACCCAATAGAGATCGTCCTTTCAATGGGAATTAAAATGATTGCGGCTATCCTCATTGGCCCTCCCCCAATTGCTGTGGTGGTCTTTGAGGTCTTGCTGAATGGAACATCCATGTTTAATCATGGAAATGTCCGGTATCCTCAACATATCGATTCCTTTCTTCGCTTATTGGTAGTGACACCCGAGATGCACCGCGTTCATCACTCAACGATACGGTGGGAAACAAACAGCAACCTCGGCTTCAACTTCCCATGGTGGGATAGGCTATTTGGAACCTACCGGGATCAGCCTGCAAAAGGACACTTAGAAATGAGCATTGGCCTTGACCAATTTAAAGAACCAAATAAATTGACGTTACCATGGTTGATCGTCTTGCCATTCATCGGTAAGCTGGGAAAGTACCCCATGACCAGAAGTCCAGGGACAGAATAAAGGTTTAGGGAACCTCCAATAATTTCCAATTCGTCACTCCCGCGCAGGCGGGAGTCCAGTTATGTCAAAAGCTGATGGATTCCTGCTTTCGCAGGAATGACAATTTAAGAGGTCGCCTTTAAATATTGAAGCAGTTTGATAAGGGGAATTCCATTGGATGATCGATGTTTGCTTTTTTTTATAAAAAATCCGGAAAAGGGCCAAGTCAAAAAAAGACTGGCAGCCTCGATTGGTCATGATAGGGCAGTGAAGCTTTACAGGCGCTTTCTGCTCAACATCCTATTCACTTTAAATAAGGGGACTTTCCTTTTCTATCTATGCTTCTATCCGGAGAACTCGCTGGAAAGCCTCAAGAAGTGGATGGGCGAAGATTATCTCTATATGCCGCAAAAAGGGGAGGATTTGGGTGAGAGGATGAGGAATGGTTTCATGCAGGCTTTTGCTGAGGGCTTTAAAAGAGTAATCCTCATAGGAAGTGACATTCCTGGTCTGCCGTTGGAATTTATCGAAGAAGCCTTCACTTCTCTCCGGGATAAGGATGCGGTGATCGGTCCTTCCTTGGATGGTGGATATTACCTCATCGGTTTCAGGGATAAGACCTTCTCACCTAAAGTGTTTGAAGGAATCCCCTGGAGTACGGAGAGGGTTTTTGAAGATACCATGAAAATTTTAAAACAGGAAGGGCTATTGGTTCATACCCTGCCACGCTGGAGAGACATTGATACGATTGAGGATCTGAAAAATCTCCCCGGGCGGTCTACCAACTCTAAACCCGATGGATGAAATATAAAAATACTTTCTTAATTCTTCCAATAGTAAACCCCGTTAGAAATTCCAGCGGGGCATTATTTCTAACGGGGTAAATTACCCCGCCCACAGGGCGGGGCTTTAAAACCTAAATTCTCTAAACCCAAAACCGAGATCCCGAAATCGTTAGATCCTGATCCTGAAATAAATTCAGGATGACATTACTTGATTCAGGACCTGGTTCGGGATGACAAAAAACGAGAACCAAACCCTGTTGTCATGAACCTTGTGCTGAACTTGATTCAGTATCGTTTCAGCATCTGATTTAGTTTTTTTCTGCCTTCGGCAGACACACCTTTCATCCCCGTCCCTGCCTACCGGCAGGCAGGCACAGGACGGGGTTTTCAGGTGCGATTTCTAATAAAAAAGCCTGCCCGGATTGGGCAGGCTTTCTCGTATCCACATATTATACTTTCTTTAAATTTCAGAATTTGATTCCCAAAATCTTCACAGTAAAAAATACTGAAAAGAAGAACCCAAAGAAGATGAAGTTGGCGACAAGGATCGCTTCTCTCCACAACGCTGGCCGAAACTCCTTTGGAAGGAACTTCCTATTCAGGCGAATGGTGGCAACCGCTGAGAGTGCCATCGTAAAGTTGGCGATGTTGGCGCTGACGGCTAAGATGATCAGGGGTGCCGAGGTATTCATATAGGTCACACCCCAGGCCACGAATACAACCAGTAGGGGATAATAGACCCACCTGATATCCATCTTTGCAAATTTTCTGACCTTTTCCGATGAGAACCACAACATGTCCGTGGACTGTCGTACGACCAGGTCCACGTTACTGATGGCTGTGGAATAGAGAATCCAGAACCCGAAGAAAAGGGCAAGGAACCAGCCAAAATTGCCAAGCTTTAATATGAGACCACTGGCAGAAGAAGCAGCAATCCCCCAGGCTGGAAGGGTTGCTCCCCTTGGAAGCACCGCAACATAAAGGATGCCTGGGAGGAACATCCCTGCCATGGCCCCAAAGTAGAATATGCCCCACTGATCGATATTCAGAAGCTTCCACCACCCCTTCCATCTCGAAATATTCAGTTCTGTCGGCATGGCAACCTTCCCATGGGGGGAGACGTGAATGACCTTCCCGCCAATAGCGGCCGGGATATAACCGATCTTTCCTCCCATGCCATAGCCTTTATCCCGGTACCAGTTGGTGATGGCATTATTACCAAATCCTCCATAGGCGGAATAACCCACCAGTGCTCCCAAGAGAAGTACATCGACACCTTTCGGAATGTATCCAAAACTGACAAAACCAACCAGACCTTCCCACCAGATCGAAGCAGGAACGATGTATAGATCGAGCAAAAAGAGCCCTCCGAGAACGACAATCATCATGGCCCAGTTTGCCCATTCAAGCGTTCTTTCAATGGTCTTACCAAGAGAGATGACGACAGCGCAGGAGATAAATACAACGTAGCCCCAGATAAGGACAGTTCCCTTATCAGGTCCCCCGGGAATTTTACCTAACTGGAAGGCAGCAAGAGCAGTCGCCGTGCCAAGGGCCCATCCAGGGAGTCCACGCTCACAGAATCCAATGATTGTAAAGAGCCATCCCCAGAATGCCTTTCCTGGTTTAAGCCTCATAAAACCGACAGTGATCGGCTCGCCTGTATAAAGGGTGTAACGGGTCATCTCGAGGTTGAGAAAAACCTGGAGTAAGGAGGAACATGTCGTAATCCACAGCAGCGCAAGGCCCCATTTTACAAAAAGGGAAGGACCGATCAGCCATTCACCCCCGCCGATTGTTCCGCCAAGGGCAATGATGGCCGGTCCCAGGATGGCGAGAAGTTTCTTCGGGGTAAGTTTTCTCAGAGGCTCCGGAAAATCAGTCACTTCAAATGCAGGTCCGCAACCTCCAGGAACCGTTTTTACTTGTTTTTCTTCACTCATAACCTCCCTCCTTTTCCTCTCCATTAAAACCCATGGAGAAGTTCATACTTCCCTCAAAGTTAAATGCAATATCTTAAACTGTATCCCACCCGACTCATTAAAATATCGGCCACCTCCTTTCTAAGCTCTTAAACTGGAATACTATTCGATTGTTTTACTTAAAGTCAACAAAAATATGTACCACAAATTTGGATGAATGAAATGGCACCGAATAGGATTGTCATCGAAGTTTATTTCAAAAAAAGCATTGGGTCGATGGCCCTGTTATTTTTCCGGATTTCGAAGTGGAGATGAGGTCCTGAGGCCCTCCCTGTCTGACCCACCTTTCCGATGATTTGCCCCTTCTCTGCCCATGTTCCCTCCTCTACCAGATTCACCTGATTGTGCGCATAAACCGTGACTAATTCCTCGGAA
Organism: uncultured delta proteobacterium; assembly: GCA_963820625.1. Classification (GTDB taxonomy): domain Bacteria; phylum Desulfobacterota; class BSN033; order BSN033; family UBA1163; genus CAWGAV01. The sequence continues at coordinate 82,882 of CAWGAV010000027.1, read as the reverse complement.
TGGCGGAGAATGACCAGGTTCCCATATCCCCTGATGGTATTATTGGAGTAGATCACTATCCCAGCGCTTGATGCTCGGATCGGTGTCCCGAGAGGAGAGAGGATATCAATTCCCTGATGTCTTTTGCTCTCTGTTTCATCGAAAACATCGCTGATTTTCCCTTCAACCGGCCACATAAGATCCAGTTTTTTATAAGCAATCTTTTCTTTTTCCCCTTTCTCTGCAACCACATCATCAATATAAATCTCAACTTTTAAAACCTTTTTCACCCCTGGGATAAAAATTCGTTGACCGGTCTGAATCTTACCTGGATCCGTAATTCCATTTAGAGAGGAAATCTCTTTGAGATCGACCCCGTAGGTTTTACAAATGCGGTAAAGGGTTTGGTGTCTCTCCACCACATGATAAACCCCTTTCATCTTAGGAGGTGGAGATGTTCTTTCGAGCGGGACCTTATGACGGGCACAGGCATTTAAGAAGAATACCGTCGAGATAAGGAATAACGTTAGAAATATTCTCTCATTCTGTTTCCCACCCATATTTTCCTATCAGTTTAACAAATCGGCAGCCACCCAAGTCCTCCTTTTTAATCCCCTCCTCGGTCTTGATCACCCGAATCAAATCTTGGACGGAGGCATCTCCAACAGGAATGATCAGTTTCCCACCCATTGCTAATTGATCGATCAGGGGTTGAGGAATATTAGGAGCGCCAGCGGTGACGATGATCGCATCGAATGGACTTTCCTCCCTCCATCCATGAGTTCCATCGATAATTTTGATCTCAACATTGAAATACCCCAGCTCATAGAGCAACTTCCTTGCCCTAATGGCCAAGGAACGAATCCTTTCGATAGAGAAGACTTTCTCAGACAATTCAGCTAAAATGGCAGTCTGATATCCAGATCCCGTACCGATCTCTAAAACCTTTTCTTTCCCGGTTAACAGCAGCGCCTCGGTCATCAATGCGACTATATAGGGTTGAGAAATGGTCTGTTTTTCTCCAATGGGTAAAGGGTGGTCATTGTAGGCTTGACTTTGGAGGGCCTCTTCTACGAAAAGATGGCGAGGGATTTTCTTCACGGCCGCAATCAACTTGGCATCTTTGATCCCTCTTGAGATGATCTGTTCCTCCACCATTTTCAATCTTGCCTTCGGGAAATCAATCATCTTCTTGGACCCAAAATGTCAAATGTCAAAGTAAAGGATGAGGTTGAGGTTAAGGTTTAAATAATAAAATCCTAACTCTTAGCCTTAACCTTAACCTGAATTTTAGAGGCTGACATTCATTCATCCTTATCAGCTTTCTTCTTCAACTCATCCAGAATATTTAAAGCCTCGAGAGGGGTCAATTGATCGGTCTTGATCTTCTTCAATTCAGATCGGATGGAATCCGCCTGAACAAAGAGGGAGGGTTGTAAAGGAGGCTTGGGCTTCAAGGTCGGTATTTTTGTCGTTGCGATTTTCGGCATCCCCATGGCATCCAATTCGCCCTTCTCTAAGTTGGAAAGGATCTCTTTTGCCCGATCGATCACCTTTTGTGGAAGGCCTGCCAGTCGCGCCACCTGGATACCATAACTCCGATTGGTTCCTCCCTCCACAATTTTTCTGAGAAAGATGATCTCCCCGCCCCACTCCTTTACTGCCACATTATAATTTTTGACCCTCTCCTTTGTGAGGGCCAACTCCGTCAATTCATGATAGTGCGTCGCAAAAAGGGTTTTCGGCCTGAGCGAGGGATGGTCGTGAAGATATTCAGCCACGGCCCAGGCAATGCTCAACCCATCAAAGGTGCTGGTGCCTCTTCCGATCTCATCTAAAACGACAAGACTCCTTGAAGTAGCCTGGTTTAAAATACGAGCCGTCTCCATCATCTCCACCATGAAGGTGCTTTGTCCCCTCATGATATTGTCCAGAGCGCCAATCCGGGTGAAGATCCGATCCACCACTCCAATCTTTGCTTCGCCTGCCGGGACAAAACATCCCATCTGGGCCATCAAAATGATGAGAGCCACTTGTCTTAAATAGGTTGATTTGCCAGCCATATTGGGCCCAGTGATGATGAGAATCTGATGCTCCTGGGTATTCATTTCAGTATCGTTAGGAACAAATCTATCCGCGAGCCTCATTCTCTCCAGGACAGGATGCCTTCCATCACGAATCATTATCTCATCCCCTTCATCCACAACGGGTTGGACGTAATCATACCGATCAGCAATCTCTGCCATGGAACCCAATATATCTATGATCGCAATGGCTGAAGCCGTTTTTTGGAGCCTCGGCGTTTCCTCTGAGACCTTTTTCCGAACTTCTTCGAAGAGCCGATATTCCAGTTGACAGATCGCTTCTTCAGCACCTAACACCTTGGTTTCAAATTCCTTGAGTTCTGGTGTGATAAACCGTTCAGCATTCACCAAAGTCTGTTTTCTGATATAATGGTCCGGGACGAGATGAAGATTGCTTTTAGTCACTTCAATATAATACCCGAAGACTTGATTATATCGAACCTTCAAAGAGGAAATTCCTGTCTTCTTCCTCTCCTCTGCTTCCAATTTAAGGATCCATCCCTTCCCCTCCCGGCCAATCTCTCTTAATGCATCCAATTCTTTGTCATAATTCGGCTTGATGATTCCTCCTTCTTTAATGGTCAGGGGTGGATTATCCATGATGGAGGATTCGAGAAGTTTAAAGAGGTCATCAAAATTCTCGATTTCTGCTGCGAACTCTCTGATGATGGAGGCGTCGAAAGGCTGGAGATCCGCTTTAAAAATAGGTAAGGTCTGGAGTGAATTTTTTAATCCAATGAGATCCCGGGCATTGGCATGTCCGAGGAAAATCCTTGAAGTCAACCTTTCGATATCCTGAATTCCTCTTAAAGACTCTCGCAGTTCCTTCCTTTCGATCTTTTTCTCTTTCAGTTCATAAACCCCTTCCAGTCGGCGCCCGATCTCTTTGATATCCATAAGGGGATAATTTAGCCACTGTTTCAATGTCCGACTTCCCATCAGGGTCATCGTTTCATCCAACACCCAGAAGAGAGAACCTTTCTTACCATGCTCAAAGAGGGATTGAGTCAGTTCTAAATTTCTCTTCGTCATTTCGTCAATGATCATAAAATCCTGGACCTGATAAAAAGAGAGGGGCCGGATGTGGGAGAGAGGTCTTTTCTGATTCTCCTCTGCATAGTGAAGAACCATGGCTACGGCTTGGGCAGCTAAAGGCGCTTTCTGGAGGATCGAATTCTTCTCCATCTCATCCAAAGAAGGGATGGCATCGAATTTTATGTCCTCTAAATAGGTAATCAAACCATTCTCAAAATTCTTTTTAAATTCTTCAAAGAAGGAGTGTTCCTGAAATCTCTTGAGGGATAAGATTTCTTTGGGTTCGTTTCGAAGGGATTCGCTCAGAAAGGGTTCAAATCCAGAGATTTGACAGGCTTTCAATTCACCCGTCGAAATGTCCAAAAAGGCAAGCCCGAAAACCTCCCCCTCTGCACAGAACCCCATCAAGTAATTATTTTCTCCAGTCCCCAATTGAATCGAGTCCGTCACCAGGCCTGGAGTAAAAACCCTGACCACTTCTCTCTTGACAATCCCTTTTGCAAGCTTTGGGTCTTCTACTTGGTCACAGAGGGCTACCTTATATCCTTTCTGCAATAGTTTGGAGATATACGTTTCGGCAGTAAAATAAGGAATCCCGCACAGAGGGACACTATCCTTTTGACCCTTATTCCTTGAGGTTAAGGCAATGTCGAGTTCTCGAGAACCCACGCGGGCATCCTCAAAGAACATCTCGTAGAAGTCCCCCATCCTGAAGAAAAGAATGGCATCCGGATATTGACTCTTAATCTGGAGATATTGTTTGATCACAGGAGTTAAGGGTTTCATCGGTATTGTTTGTAGGGGCGACATTTATGACGCCCATATAATAAGGGTTTGATAAATCAAACCCCTACAATTTGTATTGGATAATTTATTTCCTAAAATAATCTAACAGAATCTGGTGGGGTTGTAAAATGGAAGTTCAGTGTAGGGGCGATTCATGAATCGCCCATTCTATGGTCGAAGTCTGGAGGGCGTTATATATAACGCCCGTACGGAGTTCGGAGCGATAAGCAAGGAGTTTTTTGCTTTCAGCTTTCAGCTTTCAGCTTTGAGCTTATATCTTACGGAAAGAGCGGAGTCGGAAGAAGCCCCATGGTTTCTGGGAATCCCAGCATAATATTCATATTTTGAACGGCTTCGCCGGAAGCCCCTTTTACCAAATTGTCAATCGCCGTAATAATGACAGTCCGGCCATCTCCCTCATTCACCTTGACCCCGATATCACAATAATTGGAACCCCGGACATCTTTTGTATTGGGAAGCTTCCCTTTCGGGTAAATTCGGATAAAAGGCTCCTTTTGATAATGCTCTTGAAAAGCGTTCAAAACCTCCTCGGTCTTCCATTTTTTTGTGAGGACAAGATAGATGGTCGTTAAAATCCCGCGATCTATAGGAATAAGATGGGGGACAAAAGTCACCGCCACCTTTTTCTGGACCATCTCACTCAATTCCTGCTCGATCTCAGGAAGGTGTCTGTGCTCAAATATTTTATAGGCCTTTACCCCTTCGTTGACCTCACAAAAAAGCGATTCCAAAACGACATCCCTCCCTGCGCCACTGACGCCGGATTTGGAATCAACCACAATATTTTCCAGGGAAATCATCCCCTTCTTCACCAGCGGAATGAGGCCGATCAAGGCTCCGGTTGGATAACATCCTGGGTTCCCAACAATTTTGGCGGTACGAATCTTCTCCCGATGAAGCTCAGGGAGACCATAAACAGACTCCGGGAGTAAATCTGCACTCGTATGCTTTTGATACCATCGTTCATAGACACCAGCATCTTTAAATCGAAAGTCTGCACTTAGATCAACCACCTTCTTCCCCTGCCGATAAAATAATGGAACAGTTTCCATGGCGGTCTTATGAGGAACGGCTGTGAAGATGAAATCCGTTTTTTTTGAAATTTGATCAATAGCGAGTTCTTCACATTTCAACTGGAGATGTTTCATCAGGGATGGAAAAACCTGGTCAATTGAAACTCCAGCATATTTCTGTGAGGTCAGCGCTGTGACCTCCACCTCAGGGTGGTGAAGGAGAAGGCGGAGAAGCTCAACTCCTGTATAACCCGTGGCTCCTATGATCCCCACTTTCGTTTTCATTGATCACCTCTTGGGTTCATTTGGTTTATTTTGTTTTTTTGGTTTGTTTGGTCTATTTCGTTAACACAAGAAACCAGATAAACAAGAGAAACTCAAAAATAAAAAAAGGGAGGCCGCATGACCTCCCCTTTTATGGTCATAGCATTATCTTTTGGAAAATTGTGGTCTTCGCCTGGCTCCTCTTCTCCCGTATTTCTTCCGCTCTTTGACCCTTGAATCACGTGTGAGAAATCCAGCCTTTTTCAAAACATCTTTAAAATCGGCATTATATTGAAGAAGGGCTTTTGCAATCCCATGGCGGATAGCACCGGACTGCCCGGATTCCCCTCCTCCATGTACATTAATGGTTACATCGAACTGATTTCGGGTTCCTGTTATATCGAAGGCCTGAAGTGCGACCATTTCGCTAGTCTCTCTCCCGAAATACTCTTTCAATGCTCTCTCGTTGATAACAAACTTTCCTTCCCCGGGTTCAATCCAAACCCTTGCGATGGATGTCTTTCTTTTGCCTGTAGCATAAATTGGTTCTGTCACTTTCTTCTCTCTCCTTTTTTTATTCTTTCACCCCCACCCCTACCCTCCCCCGTCTATGGGGAGGGAGATTAAGGTAAGTTAGATTTTTAAGGAAATAGGGTTCTGAGCTTCGTGGGGATGGTTCGGGCCTGCATAGATCTTCAGCTTTCGAAGCATCTGACGGCCCAAACTATTTTTAGGAAGCATCCCCTTCACCGCCATCCTGATCATCTCCGTGGGTTTTTTCGCTAAGAGCTTTTCAGCAGTGATCTCTTTAATCCCACCGGGGTAACCCGTGTGATGATAATAGATCTTATCCTTCATCTTCTTTCCGGTTAGGGTCACTTTCCCCGCATTGACCACAATGACAAAATCCCCTGTATCCAGATGGGGGGTATAGGTGGGCTTATTCTTCCCTTTCAATATCTTTGCCAACTCTGTAGCCATTCTCCCCAACACCTTTCCATCGGCATTGACAAGATACCACTTATATTCTAATTCTTCTTTTTTTGCTTGATAGGTTTTCATTCCTTCACCTTCAAAAATCTCAATTTAAGACAATCTTCCCATCTCTGTCAATAACCTGACTTCGTTAATACAGGAACTCACCTACCGGCTTCTCCTCTTCCCTTTTGAAATATTTTGCTCCCAGAAAAGGACGACGGGGCTTGCAATATAGACAGTAGAATAAGTCCCGGTAATCAATCCGACAATCAGAGCAATTGTAAAATCGTGGATGACCTCTCCTGCAAAGAAAAAGAGGATCAAGACCACCATCATGACCGTTCCAGTAGTAAGAATGGTTCTTCCAAGCGTTTCATTGATGCTCACATTGAAAATCGTCACCAAGTCATCTTTTCTCATCTTTTTGATATTCTCTCTGACCCGGTCAAAAATGACGATTGTATCATTGATTGAGAAACCGATGATCGTCAGAATGACAGCCAGAACATTTAGAGAGAATTCTATGTTGAAAATGGAGATAGCACCGTAAGTCACCACCACATCATGAAACAAGGCAACAATGCCGCCCAGACCATATGCAAATTCATGAAACCTGATTGCCACATAAATCAGGATACCCAAAAAGGCGAGCCCTACAGCCCACATGGCTTTCGTCTTCAGATCTTTCCCGACCTTTGGACCCACGACCTCTACCCTCCGAATCTCCAAGGGTTTATCCTTGAATTGCCCTTGAAGAGAGGTCTGGATCGATTTTGACATGGCCTCTAAATCGCCGGTCGCTTTCTCCACCCGGATTAAAAACTCGTTCTCCCCTCCGAATTTTTGAACAACCGCATCCTTTAAACCTATGACATCCGTGGCACCCCTGATTTCGGAAATATCCACGGGTTTTGAGAATTTGATCTCGACCGCCAGGCCTCCTGCAAAGTCGACTCCGTATCTCAATCCGCCATGAATAAAGATGGAGGCGAAGCTGATCAGAATGGCCACGGCTGAAATCCAGAGTGTAATTTTCTTTTTCCCGATAAAATCGAATCGGGTATCGGGTCGAATCAATTCCATAAAACAGGATTACCTCAACCGTTAAATACTCAGTTTTTTGACTCCCGGTCTAAGAGTGACAAAATCAAAGATTAGTCTTGTAACGTAAACAGCAGTAAAAATATTGGCTAAAATTCCAATACTTAATGTCACTGCAAATCCTTTAACCGGACCTGTCCCAAACTGATAGAGAATGATTCCTGAGATCAGGGTAGTTAAATTTGAATCGATAATGGCAGAGAAAGCCCGATGATAGCCCTGATCGATTGCCGCCCGGACCGTCTTCCCAAACCTCAGCTCCTCTTTGATCCTCTCATGAATCAGGATATTGGCATCCACAGCCATTCCGACCGAGAGAACTAAACCGGCAATGCCTGGAAGGGTAAGGACCGCACGGAAAAGAGCGAGGACTGCCAGCGTTATGATGATATTTAAAACGAGGGCAATATCTGCAACCAGACCAGAAGCCTTGTAATAGACGATCATGAAAAGGACAACCAAAGCCGCACTGATCAAAGTGGAGACAATTCCTTTGTGGATCGAATCCTGCCCGAGAGAGGGTCCCACAGTCCGCTGCTCCAGGATCTTAACAGGGGCAGGCAAGGCACCTGATCTGAGAACAATGGCTAAATCGCTTGCTTCCTTGGTATCAAAACGGCCGGTGATCTGGGCTCTCCCTCCCGCAATCCTTTCCTGGATAACTGGAGCGGAATAGACATTATTATCCAAAATGATAGCCAACCTCTTCTTCACATTGGCTGCGGTGATCTGTTCGAACAGTTTGGCTCCCACATCTGTAAACTCCATTGCCACATAGGGCTCATGGAATTGTGAATCGAGCGCCACCCGAGCCTCCTTTATAAATTCACCGGTCATCATGGTTTTCTCTTTTAGCAGAAAAGGAATCTTTCTCACTGCCCCTGTCTGCGGGTCCACAGATCTCTGGTACAGGATGATGTCCCCCGGAGGGATATTCCCTTTTAATGCCTCTTCAATGTTCCCTTCTTCATCTACCAGCTTAAATTCCAACAAAGCTGTCTGGCCGATTAAATTGATTGCCCTCTGGGGATCCCTGACGCCAGGGAGTTGGACCAAGATCTGATCCGTCCCTTGAAGGGTAATTTCGGGCTCTGAAACACCAAACTGGTCGATTCGATTTCGAATGATTTCCAGAGCTTGATCAATTGCTCTTTTCCTTACATAATCTGTTTCCTTACTATCAAGGACAAGCTGGACCTTCCATATCCCCCCTTCTCCGGAAGAGGAAAGTTCACGCAACATGGTAAAACGCTGGCTGAGAAGATTATCTACCTTCTCCTTGGCTCCGGAGAACTCCAGAACGATTCGGTCTGTTTTCTCCCTTTCAAGTTTCCCAAAAGGAACTCCTTTTTCTTTCAGGTCGTCTCTCAGGTTATTTTTAATCTGCTCCACATAGCTTTCCACAGCCTTCTCTCCCTCCACCGTCAGGAGGAGATACATGCCTCCCTGCAAATCGAGGCCGAGATGGATTTTCTCGGAAGGCAAAATCTTACTCCAAAACTGGGGCAACTGTGGGGTCACGGTGGGTATAAGAAGAAGAATGCAGAAGGCCGCGATCGCAGCATAGAGCAAGAACTTCCACTTTAAACCTCTCAACATGCAAAGCTCCTCTTCATGTCACCCCTGCCTGCGGTAGGCAGGCTAACAAAATGAAACCAAGGGCAGTTTTAACCCTTGGTAATGTCATACCATATCCTATGCTATATCAATTTGCAAGAAAAAATTTTCCTCCCTCCCCTCGTCCCCCAGCCAATGCCTGCCTACGCCTGCCTGCCGTAGGCAGGGTAGGCAGGGGAGAGTGAAACGTGGGGGGGCACAAAAAGATGGGAGCGGGTTAAAACCCACCCCCAATTTTAATCCATAAATATCATAATCCTCCTACCCCCTTCCTGCCCGCCGCAGGCATGTATTAAAAGGAGAAGAAGGTGGATTTATGCTATTTTATATCACTCCACTTCCCATACTTCTCTCTTAAAATACGATGGAGGATCTTCCCCGTCGGGGTCATGGGCATCTCTTCATCCTTGATGAAATCGACTGATTTTGGAATCTTATATCCTGCAATCTTTCCTCTGCAATGGTCGATGAGTTCTTTCTCATTGGCTGTCTTTCCCTGATGCAGGGTCACGACAGCCTTCACCGACTCTCCCCATTTTTCATGAGGGATTCCGATCACGGCTACATATTTGACAGCAGGATGGGATCCCAAAAGATTTTCTACCTCCGATGGAAAGACATTTTCACCTCCGGTGATGATCATGTTCGCTTTTCGGTCGACCAGGGTGAAGTATCCATCCTCATCTTGATAAGCCATATCGCCTGCTGAAAACCATTCTCCCTGGAAGACCGACTTCGTTTTTTCGGGATCTTTCCAATACTCTTTAAAACAATGCGGAGTTCGTGAATAGAGTTCTCCCACCTGTCCTCTCGGGACTTCTTTCCCATTTTCGTCTAAAATTTTAATCCGGTCTGACCCCCAGATCTCCCTTCCGATGGAGCCCAATTTCTTAAATTGCTCCTCAGGCCTGAGAAGCGTTACGAGTCCTGCTTCTGTTGAACCATAGGCTTCCCAGAGTTCTGCATTTTTGAAATAGTCCATGATAGCCATTTTGGTGTCTTTTCTGGCAGGCGCTGAGGAGATCAAGAGTTGCCGCATTGAACTGACATCGATGCTCTTTTTAATTTCATCGGGGAGGGCCAGCATCATAATATAATGAGTAGGAACAAGCGAAGTGAAAGTAATCTTCTCTTTTTCAATGGTCTTTAATAAATCTACTGGATCAAAGCTGACCATATTATAGACAAAAACTTTTGCGCTTACATAGGTATAGGTAAATGAATAATAAATTGAATTGATATGGCACATGGGCATAACCAGCATAACACAGTCATCCGGCCTGAGGCCCATATTGATCGCATTTAAAAGATATTGAGAGACGTTACTTTCATGGGTCCTGACGACCCCCTTAGGTTTACCAGTCGTACCAGACGTGTACATAAGATTCCAGACATCCTCTGCATCTACAACCACATCTGGTTCTTCAGGTGAAGCCCCTGCAATAAGGGACTCATAGGATCGATAACCCTCTGGTGTCGGATCATCTCCCCAGTAAACATAGTTTTCTGGTGGGATACCTGGAAGTTTACTCCGGATGGAATTGACTATTGGGACAAAGTCCTTTGAAACCAAAAAACCCTTACATTCAGCGTGGTTGACAACATATTCTATCTCAGGAGGTGCAAGCCGGAACATAATTGGAACTGTAATTTGCCCACCTTTTGCAGCGGCCGCGTAAATTTCCAACCACTCGACACAGTTATAAGCCAATATGGCAAATCGATCTCCTTTTTTTATCCCCATTTTGGCTAATGCGTTAGATAACCGGCAGCTTCTGTCGTTCCATTGCTTGAAGGTCATCGTACGAAACTTATCCGCTGCCCCTTGTTTATCAGGGTATTGTTTTGCCATCATTTTAAGAACTGTTCCCGCCGTCATCCATTTGCTAATGGTCATAAACCCACCTCCTTCTTAATTCCAACCCCCGCTTACAAGAAACGAGAGAAGAAATTAATCTTTAATATTTAAAAAAAAGACTTGTGATTTTTTTTACATTCCATTATCATTATGGCATTATTTTGTCAAGGAGAAGTTTTAAAAAGGGCTTGTTATTATATTGTTTTTAATGCATATAGCCATAAAAAATGAAAGGAGGATTTCGCACAATGGAAATCGAGGGTTATGTCTTTCCAGATGATTTATATTACCACAAAGAGCATTTTTGGGCAAAAGTTGTAGACAATATTGTGATTATGGGCACAAGTGATTTTGCCCAAAAATTGTCAGGCCAGATTGTCTATGTCGAATTACCCTCTTCAGGTAGAGTGCTTGAGCAGGGCAAACCTTGCGGTTCCTTAGAATCTGGTAAATGGGTAGGCAGGATTTATGCTCCCGTTTCCGGAAAAGTGGAATCCTCCAATCAAGAACTTGAAGATACTCCTGAACTGATTAATGAAAGCCCTTATGAAAAAGGTTGGATATGCAAAATCATTCCCTCCAATCTTCAGGAGGAGCTTAAAAATTTGATGAAGGGAGAAAGCTTGGTGGAATTTATAAAGTCTGAAATCATTCGAGTGAAAAAAATGGGGGAAAAGAATAGCCATTCATTGAAAAACGAAGTAGCCTATCTTATAAATAATTGATACGTATTAGAAGGAAATTCGAATGATTGATTCTAAAACTTTCGATCCCGAATTTTAAATTTCTCATTGCCTCGGAGCCAGGGGGAGAAAACATTAAGAAATGCTTTTCCTGTGGCACCTGTACAGCAGGATGCCCTGTGAGGGAGGTCACAGACCGTTATAACCCGAGACGAATCATCCGAATGGCGATCCTGGGCATGAAAAAAGAAGTCCTCTCCAGTGACTTTATCTGGCTATGCTCCTCCTGTTATACCTGTTTTGAAAGATGTCCACAAAATGTCAAGATTCCTGAATTGATGAATGCCATCAAAAATATTGCGGTGAGAGAAGGATATCTTCCTTCATCCATGAAGAGTCAACTGGATCTCCTTGCCTCCTTTGGCCGTCTTTTAGAAGTGACCGACTTTGAAAATGAGAAAAGGAAGGAATCGAACCTTCCTCTCCTTCAAGGACGGACCGAGGATGTGAAGAAGATTTTAAAAAAACTGGGTTTCCATCGTGAAGAACAGGACAGAGGATAGTCCTCAAAACTCTGAATATACCCTCTTTCTCGGATGTACGGTCCCGGTCAGGGCTTTGAATTATGAGATCTCGGCGAGGAAGGTCGCCGAAAAACTTGGCCTTCAGCTCTCCGATGTCCCTGACTTCAGTTGCTGCGGTTACCCCATCAAATCGGTTCACCGCTACGCCTATCTCCTAATGGCTGCCCGCAATTTGGCCCTGGCTGAGAAGAAGGGCCTTCCTCTCTGTACCCTTTGCAGCGCTTGTTGTGGCTCCCTCACAGAGGCCAACCACGAGATCCAGGAGGATGAAAAACTCCGAAAACGAATCAACGAAGACCTCTTCGAATGGGTGGGATTACGTTATGAGGGAGGAATTCGGGTCACCCATTTTATTCGAGTCCTCGATCAGGAAGTTGGAAGAAAAAGAATTACAGAACAGGTTCGGGCCGATCTCTCTTCCCTTCGTGTGGCTCCCCATTATGGTTGCCACTACACCAAACCCTCCACCATTTACAACAGGACAGAGGATCCAGAGGACCCTAAAAGTCTGGATGAACTGATTAAAGCCACAGGAGCCCAATCCGTCCAATATGAGGATAAACTCCAGTGTTGCGGCGGAGGGGTGTTAGCGATTGACGAGCAGGTGGCTCTGGCCATGGCCCATGGAAAATTGGATCATCTTCGAGCCCAACAGGCAGACGCCATGATCCTCATCTGTCCTTTCTGCAATATCATGTATGAAGGAAATCAACGTAAAATTGAAAAGGTCTATCAAACAGAATATAAACTGCCCATCCTCTACTATCCTCAACTCTTAGGTTTAGCTTTAGGACTCGAGCCCGATGAGCTGGGGATGAAGATGAACCGTGTAAAGACGACTGAATTGGTGAAGAAGATTAACAGGAGAGCGGATTGAGATGAGTCAACCGTCCAAAGACCCGATTGGAGCCGTATTGGTCGTCGGTGCAGGGATAGGAGGAATCCAAACCTCCTTAGACCTGGCTGAATCGGGTTTCAAGGTCTACCTCTTAGAAAAGAATCTGAGCATTGGCGGGACCATGGCGCAGTTGGATAAGACCTTTCCCACCAATGACTGCTCCATGTGTATCATGTCTCCCAAATTGGTGGATGCAGGGAGACACCGGAATATCCAGATCCTCACCAATGCAAAGGTCGAGAAAGTCGAAGGAGCTCCAGGACATTTCAAGGTTCGGATTCAAAAGAAAGCCCGCTATGTGACGATCGAAGACTGCAAGGCATGCGGAGATTGTGTAAAGGTTTGTCCTGTTAAGATCCCCAATGATTACGAACAAGGGCTTGTCACCCGAGCAGCCATCTACCAACTCTTTGCCCAGGCCATGCCGAGTGCTTATGGAATTGATAAGAAAGGAACCCCTCCCTGCCGGGCAACCTGTCCGATCCATGTCAATGCCCAGGGGTATATCGCTCTCATTTCGGTCGGAAAATTTGAAGAGGCCTTGGCACTGGTCAGGCAAAAAAATCCATTTCCAGGCATTACCGGTCGAATCTGCACCCATCCCTGTGAATCGGTTTGCCGAAGAAAAGATGTGGAGCGGGCTGTTGCCATTGACGGCCTGAAACGATTCGTCTCAGACTTTGAGAAAGAAGATAAAACCGATCTTACTGTTCCCGAAGAAAATGGAAAGAAGGTTGCGATTGTGGGGGCAGGACCTGCAGGCTTGCTCGCTGCCTATGACCTGAGAAAGATGGGTTACGGTGTTACCCTCTTCGAAGCCCTGCCTGTAGCTGGAGGGATGCTCGCTGTCGGAATCCCTGAATATCGTTTGCCACGGACTGTCCTGAATAAAGAGATTGGTTACCTTCTTCGCATGGGTGTTGAGCTGAAGCTCAATACCCCTATCGGTCCGAACTTGACTCTTCAAGACCTCAAGGCACAAGGCTATGAGGCCATCTTCATTGCCACAGGTGCCCATCAAAGCAGAAAACTTGGCCTCGAGGGAGAAGAGGCTCAAGGGATCCTCCATGCCGTTGACTTTCTAAGGAAGGTGGCGCTGGGAGAATCGGTCAAGACAGGCGAAAAAGTGGTCGTTGTCGGAGGCGGGAATGCAGCCATTGATGCGGCCAGAACAGCATTCCGTCTTGGAGCAAAAGAGGTAACCATCGCCTATCGCCGTACCCGCGCTGAGATGCCGGCCCAGGAGGAAGAGATCGAAGAGGCAGAGCATGAGGGGATTAAGATGGAATACCTCACTGCTCCAACCCGATTGTTGATTGAGAATGGCAAGATAAAAGGGATGGAGTGCTGCCGAATGGAGTTGGGCGATCTCGATGAATCCGGCCGGCCCAGGCCAGTACCCATTCCTGGATCAGAATTCAAAATCGAAGCGGATACCATCATCCCGGCCATCAGCCAATCCTCTGACCTCTCTTTCCTCAATAAAAAGGATGGCATTAAGACGACCCGCTGGGGAGGAATCGAGAGCGGATCCTCTCACCCTGGAGACCAGCGTCAAAGGTATTTTTGCTGGAGGGGATGTGGTGACCGGACCTCAGACTTATATTGATGCCATGGGGGCTGGAAGAAAAGCAGCCATCTCCATTGACCGATATTTAAAAGGAGAAGACCTGAGAGCTGGTCGGGAGGAAGAAGGTCCCCAGAAAGACTACATCAAAATTGATATCGACGGTGTGGAGTATCGAGAGAGAGCTCCGATGACCGCCACTCCCTTTAAAGGAAAGAAGAAATTTTAATGAGGTGAACCTCGGTCTGAGAGAAGAGGATGTGATCCGGGAGGCAGAACGCTGTCTCCAATGCGGAGGTTGTTCGGAGTGCCTGGAGTGTATCAAGGCCTGTGAGGCAAAGGCCATTGATCATTGGATGAAGGATGAGCAACTGGAGATTGAGGTCGGCTCCATCATCCTCTCTCCAGGATTTGATGAGTTTGAGCCTTCTTTAAAAAGTGAATATGGCTATGGAAGATTTCCCAATGTGGTTTCGAGTATCGAATTTGAACGATTCCTTTCCGCCTCGGGACCTTTCAAAGGCCAGGTCCTGAGACCTTCTGATCAGAAACACCCCAAAAGAGTGGCATGGATTCAATGTGTGGGATCAAGGGATTCCCATATTGGAAAGGGTTACTGCTCCTCGGTTTGCTGCATGTACGCTACCAAAGAAGCGGTCATTGCTAAAGAACATGCTCCGGAGATCGAAGCCACGATCTTCTACATGGATATGAGGGCCTATGGAAAGGATTTTGATAAGTACATCGAAAGGGCGAAAAAGGAATATGGCGTTCGCTATATCCGATCCCGTGTCTCCCATATCAAAGAGGATCCGAAGACGAATAATCTGACCATCCATTATGAAACCGAAGAGGGAGAGATGGTCTCTGAGGAGTTTGACCTCGTCGTCCTCTCCGTTGGCCTCGAACCAACACGAAGTCATCAGGAGATCGCAAATATTTTTGATATTGATCTCAACGAATACGGTTTTGCCAAAACCTCCATCTTCTCTCCTCTCCAAACCTCGAAGCCGGGGATCTTTGTCAGCGGTGTCTTCTCCGGCCCGAAAGATGTTCCTGAGACAGTAGCCCAGGCGAGTGCTGTGGCAGCAGAAGCCTCTTCCCTTCTTGCCGAGGCAAGAGGAACATTGGTCATCGAGAAGGAATATGTTCCGGAGAAGAATGTAAATTATCAGGGACCCCGTATCGGTGCCTTCATCTGCCACTGCGGGATCAATATCGGAGGGGTGGTAGATGTACCGGCCGTGGTGGAATATGCCAAAACGCTACCGAATGTTGTCCATGCCGAGGGGAATCTCTATACCTGCTCTCAGGACACCCAAGAGCAGATCAAAAAGATGATCGAAGAGCATCAATTAAACCGAGTAGTCGTCGCCTCGTGCACGCCTCGAACCCATGAACCCCTCTTCCAGGATACCATTCGTGAGGCAGGGCTCAACCGTTATCTCTTCGATATGGCCAATATTCGAGATCAGTGCTCCTGGGTCCACATGACTCAACCCAAGGAGGCAACAGAGAAGGCAAAGGATCTTGTCAGAATGGCCATCGCCAAAGCGGCTCTCCTGGATCCCCTTCCGACACAGACGGTTGAGATGAATCAAAAGGCCTTGGTGATTGGAGGAGGCTTGGCCGGGATGACCGCTGCCCAGAAGATTGCCCAGGCTGGCTATGAAGTCTATCTGGTTGAAAAAGAACCTGATCTGGGGGGAAAGGCAAGAACGATTCATTACACCCTCGATGGGAATGATGTCCAATCCAAATTAAAGCAGTTGATCAGAAAAGTGGAGAAGGACCCACGAATCCATCTCATGACTGAGACAACCATTGAAAAGATCGAGGGATTCGTTGGAAATTTTAAGACCCAGGTCCGTAATGAAATGGTGAGGTGAAAAAAATCGACCATGGAGTCATCATCGTTGCCACGGGTGCGGAGGAATATCGACCCAAGAGAATTCCTCTATGGCCAGGAATCTCAGGTGATCACACAGAAGGAATTGGAGGAAAGGATAGCGCTCTATCCCGATAAATTAAAAGGCTTGAAAAATGTGGTCATGATCCAATGCGTTGGATCGAGAAATGATGACAGACCTTACTGCAGTCGGATCTGCTGCTCCGAGGCAATCAAGAATGCCTTAAAACTGAAGTCCATGGCTCCTGAGATGAATGTCTATGTCCTCTACCGGGATATTCGCACCTATGGGTTTAAAGAGGACTATTATGAAAAGGCAAGAGAGGCAGGAGTCCTCTTCATCCGTTATGAGCCAGAGAGAGAACCCCGACTGGAAACAGGAGGAGATGGTCTCCAGTGTTGTCGTGCACGAACCCATCCTCCATGATGATTTACTCATCCAGACCGATCTTCTGGTGCTGAGTCCAGGGATCGTCTGCTCCCTCTGAAAATGAACAGTCTGTCAAAAATGTTGAAGGTCCCGCTGAATGAGGATGGTTTCTTCCTGGAGGCCCATATGAAACTGAGGCCGGTCGATTTTGCAACAGAGGGGATCTTCCTGGCCGGGCTCGCTCACAGCCCTAAATCGATTGAAGAGAGTATCTCACAAGCCAATGCCGCCGTCGCCCGAGCTTTGACTTACCTTTCAAAAACAGAACTTGAGACAATCGGTACCGTCTCCGAGGTGGATGAAAGGAAGTGCATCGGATGTGGCCTCTGTGAGAGTGTCTGTCCTTATAAAGCCATTGAGATCTTAACGAAAAGGACGATCGTAGGCGAAAAACAGGTGGCGCAAATCAACAAAGCCCTATGCAAGGGATGTGGCGCCTGCACTGCCTCTTGCCGTTCAGGCTCCATTGATTTGAAAGGATTCACGAACGCAGAGGTGGTCGCACAGATCACAGAATTGGCCATGGGATAACAATACTGTTTATCCCCTCCCCCTTGAGGGGGAGGGTTCGGGTGGGCGGTCAGAGACATCTAGCGAGAGGGGTGGATAGAGTTAGCCCCCTCCCCTTTATCCCTCCCGCCAAGGGAGGGGAGAGTTCTGAGTTATACTTGTTATGGAAAAGAACTGGGAACCCAAAATTTTAGCTTTCCTCTGTAACTGGTGTTCTTATGCTGGGGCAGACCTTGCCGGAACATCGAGGATCCAGTATCCCCCGAACATCCGGGTGATCCGGGTCCCCTGCTCTGGAAGGATCAATCCCCTCTTTATCCTCAAGGCCCTTCAGAGCGGAATCGATGGGGTGTTGGTCTCTGGCTGCCATCCGGGAGACTGCCATTATATCAGTGGAAACTATATAGGAAGAAGAAAGTCAGCGACCCTAAAACGTTTTCTCGAATACCTCGGTATTCGAGGAAGGCCGGGTCCAGTTCTCCTGGGTCTCTGCAGCAGAAGGGGGAAAATTTTCTCAGGTCGTTGACGAGGTCACCCAGGATATTAAAAAATTGGGACCCGCCAAAAGATTTGTTAAAGAAAGAGGATTTAAGGGGTCATGAAATCCGAGGGTAGCGACCCATTTACTGAGGCACGAAACAGATTTCGTACGACAGTAAATGCCGAACGCTACAAGATTTTTGACATTCCGAAAGAAGATCAATTTGGCTATGGAAGAGAGACGAATGATTCAGGAAAAAATTAGAGAAAAAGCAAAAGAACTCCTTTCGAAAAAAGCAGTGGACCTCATCATCGGTTTTGGGGAAGGGACTCTCCCTCTTCGCGCCACGCCCCTATTCATCAGAAGCCCTGAAGAGGTAGATCGCTTAATCTGGAATTCTTTCTGTGAGAATAACCTGGCCACTTACCTTCACAAGCTCAGCCAATTTAAAGTGGGCCTCGTTGTCAAAGGATGTGATGCACGCTCGATCATTGCCCTTTCTCTCGAAAAAAGGTTCAAGCCCGATCAATTATTTCTAATTGGAGTCCCCTGCCAGAGGATGGTGGATCGAAGAAGGGTGAAGAAAGCAGTGAAAGGAGAAATCCTCCGTGCCCATGAGCAAGGGGATCAGATCATTGTGGAGGGTGAAGATTTTAAAACAGCTCTGAAAAGGGATGATTTTCTCTATCCTTCCTGTCAGGTGTGTACTCATCGAACACCCATCCAGGCAAATGTACTGGTCGGAGATCCTGTGGAAGAATCTCCTCTTGTCGAAACACATCCTGAGGTCAAGGATTTTGAGAAGAAGTCTCCTGAGGAACGATGGAAATATTTTGAAAAAGAGTCCAGTCGTTGCATCCGGTGCTATGCCTGTCGGGAAGTCTGTCCCATGTGTTACTGCACTGAATGTTTTGTTGACAGTTCTAATCCCAAGTGGATTGAAAAGGGCCTTTCTCCTTCAGACCTTGAGTTCTATCACATCGTGAGGGCCTATCATCAGACAGGAAGGTGTTCGGGTTGCGGGGCTTGTGAACGAGCCTGCCCGATGGAGATTCGGCTCACCTATCTCACACAGAAATTGAATCTGGACGTGAAAGAGCTCTTCGGCTTTGAGACGGGAATCGATGCGGATGCCCCGCCTCCCCTTTCCACTTATGAAATTGAGGATCGGCAGGAATTCATCAAATGAAGTTGAAGCTGGATAAGAAAGATTTTGAAAATTTCTTGCAAAGCCTGATGGATGAATATGATCTCTATGCCCCTGTGCAACTGGCCGAGGGGGTATCCGTGTTTAAGAAAATCGATCACCCCGGGGAAGTCAATCTCACGCAGCTTCATCCACAAAAACCGGCAAAGGATGTTTTCTTCCCTCAGTCCGAAGTAATGTTTCGCTATGAGAAGGTCGGGAAACAGAACCAGATGCATTCCATGGAAGAGGTGAAGAGGGAGAGGATCCTATTTGGAGCCAGACCCTGCGATATCGAAGCGATCTCCATCATCGAAAAGGTTTTTGTGGGGGAAGAATACACCGATGTCTATTTTCTTGAGAAGAGAAAGAAGACCACGATCATCGGCCTGGGCTGTAACCATCCCCTCTCCACTTGCTTTTGTTCCTCGGCAGGGGGGGATCCTTTCCTTAGAGCCGGATCTGATCTCTTCTTCATTGATCTGGGCGAAGCCTACTTCGTTGAATTGCTCACTGAAAAAGGGATGGCTTTTCGTAAGAATAAATTCTTTAAAGAAGCCGATCCGAAAGATTTAACCCTTGTTAAAGAACTTGAAGAGAAGGCTTTTGAAAAGGTCGGCTTCTCCATTCCTGTCGATGGCATAGAAAAAAGATTGGACCTCATGGGGGAGAGCTCATTTTGGGATCGAGTCCATGAGAAATGTATTGGATGCAGAATATGTACTTATCTCTGCCCTACTTGCCATTGTTTCGATATGGTGGATGAAGCTTCAACATGATAAAGGTCAAACGTGTGAGAAATTGGGATTCCTGCCTTTCTCCTCTTTATTCGCTGGAGACTTCAGGACATAATCCAAGACCAACAACCCGTGAACGGACCCGGCAAAGGTTAATGCATAAGTTTAACTATTTTCCGAAAATCTTTGATCGAGTTGCTTGTGTCGGATGTGGGCGATGCATTCTCTATTGTCCAGTCCATTTCGATATCCGCGAAGCGATCATTTGGACATCTCCCAAAAGGCCCAAGAGATTCGTAGGGGAGAGGATATAACGAGCCCATGAAGAATCCATATCTTCCCATTCCGATGGTGGTCAAAAAAGCCTATGTCGAGACGACCGATCGAATGCTTCGGACCCTCGAACTCAGTTTCTTGAATGAAGAGGATGCGAAGGCCTTTCATTTCATCCCAGGCCAATTCTGTGAACTTTCCATCTTTGGGAAAGGTGAGGCACCTTTTGGGATTGCTTCCTCACCCACAGAAAATGGTTCTCTCAAATTTACGATTAATAAAGCTGGGGTGGTCACCACTGCTCTTCACCACCTCGAAGAAGGTGCAGAGATTGGAATTCGAGGCCCCTTGGGCAATGGATATCCGATTGACCTCTTTAAAGGAAAGAATGTATTGGTGATTGGAGGAGGATTTGCCTTCACCACCTTACGATCATTGATTGCCTATTTACTTCACCCCGAGAACCGGTCTAAAGTGAACGAGATTACTGTCATCTATGGAGCACGGATGCCGGGTCTCCTCCTCTACAAGGAAGAACTGACCCAGTGGGAGAAGAGGAGTGATTTAAAATTAGTGGTGACGGTGGACTGGGGAGATAAGGATTGGAAGGGAAAGGTGGGACTCGTTCCAAATGTGCTGGAAGAGGTAGCGCCCTCTTCAGAAAATACTTATGCGGTCATCTGTGGGCCTCCGATCATGATCAAGTTCACCTTTCCTAAATTAATGGCCCTCCGATTTCCTGACGAACGCATCTATACGTCTTTAGAAAGGAGGATGAAATGTGGCATCGGAAAATGTGGCCGCTGCAACATTGGTCATCTCTATGTTTGTAAGAATGGCCCTGTCTTCAGTTATGCCCAATTAAAAAAGCTGCCAAAAGACTATTGAGGAAGGGATATTCTGCACAGTTTTTTGAACTACAAGAATATTTTTAACTCGCTTCTAATAAATATTCCTAAGGGCCCTGGCTTTGGGGCAATAGCACATAAAACTTTAATCCTTAATTTTCTTGACTACCGAATATCTTTGAGTATATTCATGAGGTGACTCTGGTTTCAAATCTCTGTTTGAACATTCATTAAGTTCAAGAAGGACACTATTGAAAAAGTATTATGTCAGGATTAAAGGAAAAAAAGCAAAATAAGTTAAAGATGAACAGAAGAACATTTCTTAAGTTGTCAGCCTTTACTGGTGCAGCCAGTGGGAGCGAGCCAGATGGTTGGGCCATTCCAGTACCACTTCCGCCTTGCCTCTTCAGAAAACATTCAGAATGCTGCCGAGGAAAAATGGATGGCTACCTCTTGCTTGAATTGCCCAGCTCGTTGTGCGATTCGAGTAAGGATAGTGAATGGAAAAGCCGTAAAGATCACCGGAAACCCACTCTCTTTAGTTTCGGAGGGGAAGATCTGTCCTCAGGGCACACATCGGTCTTCAAGTATTATATGATCCAGGTCGGATTTATTCCCCATTAAAAAGAATCCATAAAGAAAAGGGAAAGGGAATTGATCCAAAATGGGCTCCGATCTCGTGGGATCAGGCCTTAGACGAGGTGACTAACCGCCTAACTTCAATCAGAGATCGCGCCCAACCACATAAAGTTCTGCTTTTTTCAGGCTTGAACACTGTTAGCAGCGAGGACATGATTACCCGATTTGCAGATGCTTTTGGAACTCCAAATCTTATTTCAGGAAATGGGCTGGATACGGAGACTGAAAAATCGGGTAACTGGATGGCAGATGGGCATTACAGCCATACGGCTTATGATCTTGATCACACCAACTATATCCTTGCCTTTGGGGCCGATATGTTGGAATCGTGTAAACCTCTCTCTCGATTTTTGAGAAAATGGGGAAAACTGCGGCGCGAAAAACCAAATCGTACAAAGATTGTGGTGATTCATCCAAGGTACTCCGTCACCGCTGCTAAGTCTGATGAGTGGGTACCTATCCATCCAGGAACAGACGCAGCTCTGGCTATGGCAATTGCCTATGTCATTATCAGCGAAGAGCTTTACGATAAAAATTTTGTTCATCACTGGACAGCAGGATTCGATCTATATCGAAAAATGGTGCTCAGCCAATATCCCCCAAACGTGGTATCAAAAATAACGGATATTCCTCCTGAGACGATTCAACGAATCGCAAGAGAATTTGCCCAAACCAAACCAGCCATTGCCCTGAGAGGTAAGGAATCTATTGCCTGGCCTGACGGGTCATACACAAGCTATGCCATATTCTGCCTGAACGCTCTGGTGGGGAGTATAGATATTCCTGGTGGGGTCATTTATCAAGAGAATCCAAAGTATAAAGAAATGCCTCATCTTGTTGAGGATGAGATTGCCAGGAAAGGCAAAGCACATCCAAACCTCGATTTTCGGGGAACAGCTAAATTCCCTGCTGCGAAGGTCGTCACGAATCAGATACCAGAATCTTTATTAGGAGATGTCCCCTATTCCATTGAGATGGCGATTGGGTTTAATAGCAACTTTAATATGTTTGCTCCTGGTACGGAGCGGTGGGAAAAGGCTTTAAAAAAATTACCTTATTATGTCCACATCTCTCCCTTTATCAGTGAGATGGCCCAGTATGCTGATCTGATTTTGCCATCCACCACCTTTTTAGAAGAATGGGGCTATGACCATTCTCCCGCGGGGTCAGGTTTTGCCGAGGTCAAAATCAAACAACCCGTGGTCAAACCCCGAGGCAATGCACGGTCTATTATCGATATTCTTTTTGAAATATCGAAGAGACTGAAGGGAGGGGTCGCACAATCTTTTGCCCATATCGGTGAGGATTCCGAAGGATTTGTTAAATTCCGGACTGCGACGCTGATGCCTTGGAGAGAACTTCTCTCAAAAGGAGTCTGGGTTGGACAAGATTATAAATATAAGAAGTACGATCTTATATTCCATACCCCTTCTAAAAAATTTGAATTTTATTCGGGGAACCTTAAATCCTTACTCGCCAAAATGGGAAAAGGGATAAAAGAAGATTCAGACTGCTTGCCTCACTACAAAGAGGTAAAGTTCTTGGGAGAAAAGGGGAAATATCCTCTTATCTTACTTCCTTATCAGCCTTTAATGGTCATAGAGAATGGAAGCCAGAATTATCCATGGGCTCAGGAGATATTTCTACCCATGCACGGAATTGGCTGGGACACCCTGGTAGAAATAAATAGCGAAACGGCAAAAACCTTGAAACTCAAGAATGGCCAAGTGGTATGGGTAGAATCTCCGTTCCAGAAGATCAAGGCAAAGGTGAAGTTTTCTGAAGGGGTCCACCCACAGGTAGTGGCTATTCCCTTAGGCCAGGGACATTATTCGTATGGTCAATGGCAAAAGGGAATCGGTGTGAATCCCAATGAGATCATAGGGGTCGATTATGACCCGATCAGTGGGCAGGCAGCCTTTTTTAACACAAGGGTTAAAGATTTACCCAGCCTAAGCAAAGGTGGATGAAATGCCAAGATGGGGAATGGTGATTGACTTGGACAAATGCGTTGGCTGCCAGGCATGCACCCTTGCTTGTAAGGCAGAAAACAATGTCCCCCATGGTTCACCTGAAGAGCAAAGATTGAGAAGAGATATTTACTGGAACAAGGTGATCGCCGTGACCAACGGCAAATATCCTCAAGTCAATACTCAACTCATCCCCATGCCCTGTATGCATTGTGACCAGGCTCCATGTGTCACCGTATGTCCGGCAAAGGCGACCTACCGTCGTGGAGATGGGATCATTGTGCAGGATTTTAGGAGATGTATCGGATGCAAATATTGTATCGTGGCCTGCCCCTATGGGGCAAGAAGTTTCAATAGCAAAGAACAGGAAGAAAAAGAGTACCACCGCCAAGATTCACCCCCTGACCGAAGTGTTTGGGGACCTTGGCCATTCCCATCCAGAACCCATGGGGTAGTGGAGAAGTGTACCTTCTGTTTCCACAGGATAGATCAGGGGATAAAAGAAGGTAAAAAGATAGGGAAAGAAGTGGTGCCAGCCTGTGTGGAGGATTGCCCGGCAATGGCCAGAAGCTTCGGAGATTTAGACGATACGGGTAGCGAAGTATCTCGCCTATTATCTTCAAGAGGTTGGATCAGACTTCGGGAGGAACTCGATACAAAATGCAAAGTCTACTATCTCCTTAAATGAGGTCCTATCCGTGAGTTTAACTTTTACATCCATAGAAGGAAAATCGCGAGGTTTTTTAATATTCACAGGAACGCTTGCTGCCCTATCACTGATTGGATTCATCAGCTTTATGATCAGCTATATCGAGGGTCACCATGTCCTTGGAACGAGCAATGTCATCCCCTGGGGGATGCCCATTATTATTACGATTTACCTGATAGGACTGAGTGCGGGTTCCCTCATCCTTTCCTCTCTGACTTATGTCTTTAGGAAAGAGGAGTACCGGCCTATTTCCAGGATGGCAGTTTTTCTGGCTATCGTGCTGATCTTTGGTGCGATGTTAGGGATTGCCCTGGATTTGGGAAGACCTGAGAAGAGCTGGCGACTATTCATGTTTTTTGTTTTGAATAATATGCGTTCGATGTTTGCCGTCAATGGAATTCTCTATGGAGGATATTTTATCATCGGCCTTGTTTATCTCGGTTTTATCTTTGCTGAGAAATCGAAGTTCACCAGGGTGATGGGCATCATCGCTATTTTTTGGGCTGCTCTCGTTCATATGGGGACAGGAGCGATTTTTGGGTTCATCGCTGCCCGACCCATCTTCTATTCACCGATAAAGCCCTTCGAATTTCTTGCTGCAGCCATGGTATCTGGGCTGGCATTATTGATCATCGCGGTCGTTTCTGTTTTTAAGTTTGCCAAAAGAGAATTTGATAGAAATATTATTTTCTCTTTAAGTAAATTTCTGTTCGCTTTGATTATTGTCCTGTTGATCCTTGTCGGGGTGGATAAGTTGACCCATCTTTATTCACCTCATCGAGAACCTACCATCTGGCTAATGACTGGACCTTTTTCTTGGATCTTCTGGGGATTACAAGTGGGATGCGCCTATATTTTGCCCATCCTTTTGTTGATCCATCCCCGATCCAAGAGGACGATAAAAGGGGTGATGGGTGCGTCATTTTTAGTCGTCATTGGTATATTTGGAGAAAGGTTTGCTCTAGTCATTCCAGGAACAGCCCATCCCTTACCTTTTTATCCAGGGAAAATTGAAGGGATCTGGGGAGCAGCAGGCTCTTTCCCTTTCACTCCCATCGAAACACTGATGTCGCTTGGGATATTCGCCCTCATGGGATTATTCTTCCTTTTAGGGTTAAAAAATTTAGAGCTATTACCGGTTTATGAAAGTGGGGAGCAAACACCCGTACCACCAGAGAAAGGCTGAAATTGAATTCTTTACGATTTAAAGACAGGATGACCCGGCGTGAGTTTTTAAAGGGAATTCGACCCAAGAATGATGTGACTCCTATCATTCACAAAGAAAAATGTACCGGTTGCGGCCTCTGTGCGGTGGATTGTCCAACAGGAGCTTTAACCATTTTGCAAAGCGGAAAAGAGGATACCTATCAACTCTTTTTCCAACATGATTTTTGTAATGCCTGTGGCATTTGTGAGAAATCCTGTCCGGAGAAATGCCTCCAATTAGAGCGAGACCTTGAACAGGATAGAATAGGGAAGGCCACGGAAATCATTTTTGAGGATAAAATTTCCCAGTGTATCGAGTGCGGTATCCCCCTATTTCCTCAAGCGATGATAAATCGTTTAAAATTAAAAATCTTAGGTATCGGGGATCTCCCCTGGCCGTTTGATCTTTGCCCTTCCTGCAGAATCAAAACTCAGTTTGAGAGAGAAAGGGTTGGAAAAAGCAAGGGATAAAGACAAGTCGATATTGAGAGAAAAGTTATGGAAACCTCCTTTAGACCAATAGCTATTCTAGTGGAATTAGCCATATTAATGGGAATGATCTATTCCCTATTCACTGGGGTGAAGCTTGTCATATCTGACTTTGGTTTGGACCCAAAATACTATCCATTTATAAAATGGGTATTGATGATCATGGGCTGTTTAGCATTGGTCTTCTTTGCTGCCCACTTGATTACGTTTTATCCCCGACTCTCACCCATGTCTAATTTTTAAGGCCGATTAAATGGATTCTATAAACCAGCTTTTCTGGACAAGGCAAGAAGTTTATATCACGAAAATATTTCTGCCAATCATCATTGGCTTTCTGGTTCTCTGTATGGGGCTTCTTGCCCTTTTTGTTCTAAGTTTTTGGAGACAACATTATCGATTATGGCGCCTTGGAAAAGAGGAGGATCGTTTCGGTCAGATAGCTACCCGACTGAAAACTCTTCTGGCGGTCGTCTTCGCTCACTTCCGAGTTTGGAATGAGTTCTATCCTGGCACAATGCATTTCTTGATCTTCTGGGGAACCCTCTTCATCTTTCTGGGCAAAATCGTCAGACTTTTCTCCTATCCGATTCGATTGACGAACCCACCTCAAAACATTTTTCTGTACGCCTCTTTCATCTCTGAAATCGGAGGGGTTCTGGTGCTCATCGGTGGAGGGCTGGCCATCTACCGAAGGTATATCATTAAGCCTTCCCGCTTAGAAACCAAGCCCAGCAGAACCCTCATCTTTATCTGGGGGGTCCTGCTTTTGATTACCGGTTATTTCATAAAAGGCTACCGGATCGCTGCCGCGGGAGTAGATATCCCTTCCGGATTGGTTTTCCTGGGCACCAGTCAGCTATCTGGTATCACGCCTTGTTTTAGTCCTTCCGACGCAGCCTTTAAATGAACTTCTGGTCTGGCACCGGGTCTTCATCCATGCCCTGCCGGCCTTTCTGTTATTTGCCTATGTCATCATCAGCCGTTCCCCTTTGACAGCACTTATTCCTATCACCCATCAATATCTTTCTTCCGTTCCCTCAAACCGAAAAGTGTCCTGGATCCACTCCCTGATTTTGAAGAAGCAGAAACCTTTGGGGTGAAGAGAGATCTCCGAATTTACCTGGAAGCAGTTGTTAGATCTTGAGGCCTGCACCAATTGCGGCCGTTGCCAGGACGTCTGCCCAGCCCACCTTACTCGGAAAAACCCCTTTCACCAAGGCGGATGACCCAGAATCTGAAGGACCACCTGTGGCGAGAAGGGCCCGAAACTGCTCTCCACTCCTCCGGACCAGCGGCAACCCGAACCCATCATGGAAAAAACCGTCGGCGAAGATGAGCTCTGGGCCTGCACAGCCTGCATGGCCTGTGAGGAGGCCTGCCCCGTCTATATTGAGCAGATCAGTACGGAACATTGATCTCCGTCGGTATCTGGTTCTTGTTGAAACGAAATTCTCCTTCGACATTCGATTGGCTCTGAAGAATTTGAGAAGAGTCAATAACCCATGGGGAATGGCCCGCGGACTTCGGACAGAATGGGCAAAAGATCCTGGAGTAAAGATTTTTTCTGAAGTAACCGATCCTGAGATCCTCTTTTGGGTGGGATGCTGTGGAAGTTATGATGCTCGGAATCATAAAAGTAGCCATCTCGATGGTGAAAATCCTCCAGGCGAGTGGTATCCAGTTTGGAATCTTAGGCAATGAGGAAGGATGTTGCGGAGACCCCGCACGGAGAATTGGCAATGAATACCTTTTCCAGACTGACGGCTGAGGCCAATATCGAAATCATGAAAAGATACGGCGTTAAAAAGATCCTCACCTTATGCCCTCATTGCTTCCACATCTTGAAAAATGAATATCCCCAATTGGGTGGAGAGTTTCAGGTTATCCATCATACTCAGTTTTTGACGGAACTTCTCACCGGTGGAAGGTTGAAGCTCACCAAACCCATCAATAAGGTGATCACCTACCATGATTCCTGCTACCTTGGAAGGGCCAACCAGATTTTCGAAGCTCCCCCGAAAGATTTTGAAATCCATCCCTGGCTTGAAGTTGGTAGAAATGAAGCGACATGGTAGCCGAAGCTTCTGCTGTGGCGCTGGGGGAGGAAGAATGTGGATGGAGGAAAAGATCGGAACGCGGATTAATCAGATGCGAACCGATCAAGCCATCGAGGTAAAGGCGGAGTTGATAGGAACAGCCTGCCCTTATTGTCTTACGATGTTATTCGATGGAATCAAAGAGAAAGGGAAGGTAGAAACCATGGCCGCCTTTGACCTGTGTGAACTCGTGGAGCGATCCATTTGAACTCACATCAAATGAACCACGAGTATTTATTATCAACAAATTTCATGTTACGATTAAATTTAGCTTTAGTGTGAGATGGGTCAAATGATCAGTCTATCATAGAGGGAGAGGAAAAGAAGAGAGATAGAATTAAGAATGGGGGAACGACTATGGACTATATAAAAGATTTGATTCAGATCGTGGGTGAAAAGAATGTCAAGACCGATCGTATCGAAAGACTCTGTTATTCCAGAGATCTATCAGTCCATGAAGCTGTTCCTGATGTTGTTGTATTTGTAAAGACCACTGAAGAGATTTCAAAGATTATGACTCTGGCCAATAGGGAAAAAATTCCTGTGACTCCGAGGGGGTCCGGGACAAGTGCCGTGGGCGGTGCATTGGCCTCCAAAGGTGGTATTCTTCTTGACTTAAGCAGAATGAATAATATTTTGGAGATAGATAAACAGAATGGGTACGTGGTGGTTGAACCGGGTGTTATATGCAACAATCTGAATGCAGCCTTAGCCCCTTCTCACTTCTTTCCTCCAGACCCGGCGAGTTCTGCTCTGGCATCTTTGGGAGGAATGGTCTCCACCAATGCCAGTGGAAACCGGGCTTTGAAATATGGAACAACCAAGCATTATGTATTGGGGTTGGAGGTCGTTCTGGCTGATGGTCGAATCATTAAAACGGGTTCAATCATAGGGAAAACTTCTGCTGGATATGACCTCACCCACTTATTTACCAACGCGGAAGGGACTCTGGGGATCATCACAAAGATCATTCTAAAGATTCTCCCTATGCCTGAGTATATTGCCTTTGCCGAGGCTCGTTTCTCTTCTACCCTGGATGCGGGTAAAGCAGCAACAGAAATTTTGACTTCAGGAATTGCTCTATCATCCTGTGAGATCCTGGATAAAGTAACGATCGATGTGGTAAACAAGACCATGGGACTCAATATCCCTGACAATGTAGGCTGCATTCTATTTATCGAAATCGATGGTAACAAAAAGGCCGTTCAAGAAAATATTGAGAAAATAAACAAAATCTGTCAAGCCAATGGAGGGATCGAAAACAGGTGGGATGATGATCCTGCTAAACGTCTTAAGATGTGGGCCGCTCGTCAGGGAATCATTGCTTCTTTGTCAAAAGTGAAGAGGGGCTCAAGGCTCCAATCAATTACCGATGACCCCGGGATACCCATCACTAAAATTCCAGAGGCGATCATGGAAATACGAAATATTGCTGAAAAGCATAACCTTCCTATCTCCACGTTCGGCCATATTGGTGATGGGAACCTGCATCCCGTTTTCATGTCAGACCCCAGGAACAAACAGCAGTGGGATGCTATCAGGAAAGCATCAAAGGACTTAATTGACCTTACTTTACGTCTGAAAGGCACTCTCACTGCTGAACATGGTACCGGAATGGCTAAATCTCCCTATATCAAAATGGAACTGGGGGAAACCCTAGAAGTGATGAAGCAAATTAAGAAAGCATTAGACCCGAATAATATTCTCAATCCAGGAAAGATGGGATTTGACGATTCCTTAAAAGATATCTATGAAAATTTTGCCTTTCAACCGTTCGTTGAAAGACCTGCTGGGATAAAAAGTTTCGGAGAGGCATTGGATAATGAAATTATGGCTTGCATTATGTGCGGATTCTGCCGAAACGGTTGCCCCATTTATGGTGAGACCTCACTGGAATCTACCAATGCGCGAGGAAGGGTGATTTTAGCGTACCATCTCCTTACTGGGCAATTAGAACCCTCTGAGGCATTGTCTGAGAGGTTCTATCAATGTACTACATGTCTCAATTGTAAGGCTGTTTGTCCTGCGGGTATCATGGTCTCTGACATCGTAGTGGCAGGCCGTGAGCGATTAGTGAAGGCTGGATTCCTTCCTGAAATTCACAAGACATTGATAGAGAATCTGAAGGCCACCGGGAATCCATTTGGAGAACCGAAGGAAAAGCGTACCGATGTATTCCCTTCCACCTTCAAACCCAAGAAAGGACCGGTAGACACCCTCCTCTTTGCAGGATGTGTGACTTCCTATCAGGATATTAACATCGTCCCCAATATCATGAAGATTCTTGATAAAGCAGGGGTCTCCTATACGGCTTTAGGAAAGGATGAGAATTGTTGTGGATATATTTCCTATCTCGTGGGAACCAAGGAGTTTAAAGAGATCGCAGATAAGAATGTGGAGGCCTTCTCAAAAAATCAGCCAAAACAAATCCTGACCACCTGCGCTGGCTGTTACAAAACCATTAAGGAACTTTATCCTAAATACACCACCTTCAAGGCTGAGGTCATTCATGCTGTTCAATATTTGGATCAACTAATTCAGGATGGGAAGGTCAAATTCAAAGATGGGAATCCGATGAAGGTTGCCTATCATGATCCCTGCGATCTGGGACGACACCTTAACATCTTTGACCCACCCAGAAATCTACTTGCAAAGATTCCTGGAGTCGCCTTGGTGGAGTTTAAGAATAACCGCCTGTTGGCTAAATGCTGCGGCGGGGGAGGAGGGCTCAAGGCTTTCGATACAACTCTTTCAGGCGAAATCGCCTACAAGCGGATCTTAGAGGCCTTAGATGTAGAAGCAGAGGTTGTGGTCTCCGCCTGTCCCTCCTGTAAGTCAAACTTACAGGTCGCTGCAGCAAGACTTCGTAAAGAGAAAAAAGGCCGAATTAAGGTGATGGATATTACGGAATTGGTAGCGGAAGCACTGGCTTGAATCATAGCCAATGGTTAATAGCTAATGGCTTATGGCCTTATGGCTCTTAAAAATCTTTGTCGGCTATAAGCTATCGGCTATCAGCTATCTGCTTAGGAAATAATCCTCCCAAATCTCTTCAATCCTATTGATCAACTCCCTGAACTCATACAGGAGGGTCATTCCGTTGAGATAGTCATCCAATGAAGCGGTCATCGATATTTCCACAAACCGCCGGCAACTTTTCCTAAGGCTTGGCCGGAGTTTATCACAGCCGATGGTTTGAGCTCTGTGGATTCCAACAGGCAGGTTTAAATGAGCCGTACCTTCTTCATCATAAAATCTTCCATGGAGGCAGCGAATGCATTTAGTCTTTCTTAATTGAATATCTCGATCGATCTCTTCGTTCACTGCTTGAAGGATCATCCGCTTCAGCAAAGCGGCATTTTCTTTATCTTTCATGGCTCGGGTCAACTTGATGATCGTTTTCTTTGTCTCCTGGATGGACCGGGATATCTCATCGATGACAATATGCGGCGTAAAACCTTGCTCCAACCTTAATACTCTGACCTCTTGGAGGATCAATGTTTTGATCGCCAATTTCAAGGTATCTCTTAATTCATTCATTTTCGATGGCATAGAAATCTTTTATCAAAAAAACAAGGTCTTTGCAAGAGCAAAGAGATCTACTTTCTCTGATATCGGGCCACTTCATTCGACCGATGGGTGTGGAGCATGATGGGATGCTCTTCCCGATCCACTGCCACTGCTGTGTAATGGGTCTTTCGATTCGGAGATTTTTCTTCTCTGACCAAATGAATGATACATCCTGGAAAAAGAAGCTCCTGAAGCCTCCCTGGATTTGGAAGAAAGGCGGAGAGGATTCGCCCCTTCCCTTTGCACCGGATCAGAAAGCGGTTGGGCCGGCTGACGAAGCGGGCTCGTATCGTGTGATCGAAAAAGCGTTTTTTCCAGACGGACCGTTCATGTCCATCCTTATTAACATACTCTTCTATCAAAAAAAATATAATACGCACCCATTAGATATAGGTTTGAGCTTTCGATTGAAAATAGAATGGGAAAATAATAAAATGTGTAAACGATGCGGCTTCCGACAACCATTTTAGAAGGACAAAAGATTCCGAGGGTCATCTTCTCTATTCGGCCTCAAACTCCTTCCCACAGCCAGAACATTTTTCCCCTCATGAAAGAGCTTTATGGAATGGGGGCCTGGTGTCTTGATCTCCCCTCGCTGAAGCATCTCGAATATTTCAAGGAATTAAAAAATTTAACCATTGACGAAACGCTAATAGGCCTCTGTCATGTAGAGACGGAGACAGGGGTCTCCTTTTCTGGAGAGCCTCTCCATCGTTTTGAATCAAAAGTTGTTTCAACAATTAGAAAAGACCTCCTCCCTTCTCATCTACCTCGAAATATTCTCCCCTCCCCCTCTTCCTCCGGAGTCTTCACACAAAAAGAGATTGACCGGATTGCTTTCGATCCTCTCCGCTTTGATAAAGCCCTTTCCCTTTTTGATCCCAAGGAATCTCCGTTTCTCCTGGTCGGAGAAAAATATGGGGATTGGCTCTTGGCACTGGGCCGGATCGATCTTCTTCACGAGATGGTGTCGAGGGTCAGGGAAAAAGGTTTCATCCCCATCTTTTCAGGTCAATGGGCGACTTTTGTCCTTCCTAAAGCAAAATCACTTGAAGTCGCAGCCTACGCCATTCCCATCAATAAGAAATGGAGCCTCTTTGATTTGCAACGCGCCTCTGATCTGATAAAGAAGTTTAATAAGCCCGTGATCAGCCTCAACCCTCTTGCCGACGGGACACTCTTGGAAGAATCCGAAGGGGCCTTTTCTTTCCTCTTTGATGAATTGAAGGTTTATGCGGTGATTGCTATGATTGCCTCAGAAGGAGAAGCCAGAAAAATGGTTGAGGTCTTGAAGAAGTTCCCTTCCCTCATCCCGCCCCGAAAAACATGATCGCCCCTGCCACAAGGGGAATGGTGAAATTGTCGTTCAACTTGATCGGAAGAATCTCGATCAATGCCGCCCCCAGCGCTGCGAGGCTTCCTGAAAATCGGCTCAGATTGGGATAGATCCAGACAATCAAGAGGGAGGTTAGAAAAAAAGCCATGCTCCCTTCAAGGGTTTTCCCGAAGATCTTAATTCTCCCAATCCATTTCCCTATCAAAGCAGCCGCTGTATCAGAGAGAATCAGGATGAGAATACTGGCAATGGCAATGGATTTGGGAAAGAGAAGGATGGTCAGGATCGTTGAGAAGATAAAATAGGTGGAACCCATAAAGGTTAGTTTCTCTTCTTCTCTGAGAACTCTCCCAAAAAAATATTTTCGAAAAAGGGAAGCCACCCCCGAATGGAAGTGGCGAAGAAGATCAACCGATAAAAGAGCTAAAAAGAAAGGAACGAGAAAAAGGATAACCGTTTCTTCAGAAGTCAACGCATATCCGACAGGAATGATCAAGGTGGCCAGATGGACAATCTTTCTTTTGATCTCAACGCCTGTCAGCATCTAGATGGTTCCAATTATGTAGCGTTGGCATTTACTGCCGACGGACTCTTTTTTCGCCCCCAATAAATGGGGGCGCTACAACCTTAACCTCAGCCTTAACCTTTGTTAGCTTTTAGCTTTCCTATCTGTTCGATTTCTTCGGGGGTAAGATAACGGAATTGTCCGAAAGGAAGGTCCCCCAATTGAATCGGTCCGTATTCGATTCGTTTTAACTTGAGAACAGAGTGGCCAATGGTTGAAAACATCCTCTTGACCAGATGGTTTCTCCCCTCTGTCACAACGACCCGCAACCAGCTATTTTTCTCCCTTTGGCGGAGAAGACTGCAGGAAACAGCCTTCGCTTCCCCGTCTTCGAGCATCACTCCCCTCTTGAGCCTTGTCAGTTTTTTCTCCTCCGGAACTCCTGCCACTTTCACCAAATAGGTCTTTGGAATAGAAAATCTGGGATGGGAGAGGAGATGGGCCAGGTCACCATCATTGGTGAGAAGGAGAAGTCCCTCTGCATCGAAATCGAGGCGACCTATTGGATAGATTCTCCACTTTACATTCTTAAGAAGATCTAACACGGTTGGTCTTCCCTTCGGGTCTTTGACCGTGGAAATATAGCCTCTGGGTTTATTGAGAAGCAGTACGACTTTAGGTTCAAAATGCGTGAGTCTCTTCCCATCTACTCTGATATGATCTTTGGAGGGATCGGCCTTGAAACCCAATGTCTCAATGACTTTCCCATTGACCGTCACCCTTCCTTCGATCACCATCCTCTCGGCTTCTCTTCTCGAGGCGATCCCGGCCTTGGCTAAAATCTTTTGAATCCGTTCCAGTGCCAATTGAATTCCCTACTCTTCTCCCTTGTCCAAAGGGAGATCTTGCTGAGGGGTGCTCCCCTCCGCCTCGGTTTTTAGCACCTCATCTTTGGATATCTCTTCAGGTGCTGGAGGAGGCTGGATTTCTTTGAGGGTGGGAAGATCGGACAGTGTATTAAGACTGAAGAGTTCAAGAAAGACCTTGGTGGTTCCATAGACAATCGGGCGTCCGGGGAGGTCCTTACGGCCCATCATTTTGATTAATCCCTTTTCTAAAAGAGTATGAAGGACAGATCCTGAATCCACTCCTCGGATCTCCTCGATCATAGGCCGGATGATGGGCTGACGATAGGCAATGATGGCTAATGTCTCTAAGGCGGCTTGGCTTAACTTAACCGCCTTCGTCTTTTTCAGCCTGTTGATCCATCCGGCCCACACGGGTTTGGTTCGGAATTGATATCCACCGGCTATTTCCGTCAGTTCTATTCCCTTGGAAACATCCTCATATTCTATTTGAATCTGACGAATCCCCTCTAAGATAGCTTCTTTATTTGATTCGGGCAGGATCTCCACAAGGGTTTCGAGCCGGATCGGAGAATCCAAAACGAAAAAGAGGCTTTCCAATATTGGTTTGATCTCAAAATCATCCATGATTAACTCCCCCCCCGCCCTTCCCTCCCCCTCGAGGGGGGGTGAGGGAGGGGGTGATCTTATCTTGCCTCAAGAAATTCTAATTTTTCACCAGAAAAAATAGAGCAGATAGCATGTTTATAGACCAACTGATCTGACTCTCCTCGTAGGATGATACAGAAATTATCAAAGCTAAGAATGACCCCTTCAATCTTACGGCCAGTGGTCAATTCGACGACCACATGTTTTCGATCTCGCCGGATACGATTGAGAAATTGATCCTGGATATTAATCTGATTCTTGATCATGCCCTTCCCCCTCCCCTTTCCAGAAAAAACTTTATTTCAAGGAATATTTTTCGCCGATCGGTCGATTCATCCCACCATTGAACTTCTGGATCAGCTTTAAACCATGTCAATTGTCGTTTGGCATAATGCCGGGTATCTCTTTTCATCTGCCTGATGGCTTCGTCCCACCCGATCTCTTTCAAGAGAAATTGAACCATCTGTTTATAACCTAAACTCTGCATCGGCTTCAATTCAGGTCCATAACCCATCTCCATCAGCCTTTCCACCTCTTGAAGGAACCCTTTCTCTAACATCTGATCAACTCTCTCTTCGATGCGATGATAGAGCATGTCCCGATTCATCTCCAGACCAACTTTTAAAGTCAGGTAGGGTCTTTCTCCGAAACGATGTTGTTCCCGATAAAAAGAGATGGGGACTCCCGTCGAATCAAAGACCTCCAGAGCTCGTATAATTCGAAAGAGGTCATGGGGATGGAGGTGAAAGGCTGTTTCGGGATCGGCTTTCTTCAAACGCTCATAAAGGGCATCTGCCCCTTTCTCCTTTGCTTCCTGTTTTAGACTCTCCCTCACTTGAGGATCGATTTTAGAGCTGGCGAAAAGTCCTTGAATAAGGGTCTTAATATAAAGTCCGGTTCCCCCCACAACCCAAATGGGTTTCTTATTCTCGTATAATTGATCAATCGTTTTTCGACCCAATGTCCGATAGAGGGCAGCATGAAAAGGTTGATCAGGGGGCACTAAGTCAATCAAGTGGTGCCGTACTCTTTTTTGGTCATCGAGTGTGGGTTTGGCTGTCCCGATATCCATGTACCGATACACTTGCATGGAGTCAGCACTGATGATTTCACCCTCCAATTCCTCCGCCCATTCAAGTGCCAATTTGGACTTCCCCGCTCCCGTTGGACCAAGGAGAATCAACACCCGAGGCCGTTCCATTTCAATCCTTGCGGCCATATGGAGTGGATTTTAATGAATTTATAACGAGACTTCAAGTGTAAAGTAAACGAGAGAGAAAGCCAATAAAATTTTCTTGAAATTGAAATTTAATTTATATAGGATTAACCCTGTCGTTGATTAAAAAGTTACGAAGAACTTTATTAAACGCTAATATTTAAAAAAAGTTTGTTAAACTTGTGGTAATGATTTTTTCAACAACAGGGTTAATCTTCGGAAATAAACTTCAAGTAACCCCGTTTACCAAACCCATTGCTTAATTCGAGTTTCAATAGATAGGAGTCTGACATGCCTTCCACATTCTTCATCAATCCTCGGTCAAATCCTGAATTGAGGAGTCTTTACGAAATCATCCTCCTCCCTCAACAGAACCACCTCCCAGATTATTTTCTCGGAGTGATGGCGATCCTGTCTGAATATTTTTCAATCAAGTATTCGGCCCTTTTCCTCGAGGATCCTCAGAAGGATTCCCTCCATGTGGAAGCCCTCTATGGAATCGAAAAAGAAATCCATCCTCTCACTTGCAGCAGCCAAAAAGGGACGATGGGTAAAGTCCTCGAATCACGACAACCCATGGTGATCCATAATTTAAATCAGGAGCCTCTCTACGAGGAGATGATGAAGAGCCAGAAGCGGATCGAGAAGATCCAAACCCCTCTACTCTGTATTCCTCTCATGACAGATGGTGAGCCGATGGGTGTGATCAACGTGAATTCCCTCTATGGTCCCAGACACGAATTTATCGAGGATTTCCAATTCCTCTCCATCCTCTCAGCCATCCTTTCTCCGGCAATTAAAAATTATCACCTGAAAAAGGACGCGCCTCTTGTAAAAGATAGCAAACCGAAGACAAGATCTCATCTGCTGGATGAAATTTTAGAGCAGAAGCTGGCTGAAGTTCTGAATAAGATTGATCCTTATGTAGAGACAAAAGCCAAGATGGGGGTTTTTGATGATATTATTAGAGTGGTAGAGAAGATTTTAATCAAGTCCGCCTTAGAGAGAGTGGACCATGTTCAAGTTGCTGCAGCCCAATTCTTAGGGATCAATCGAAACACCCTTCGTAAAAAGATGAAAGAACTGAAAATCAAAAGGCGGTGAAAAATCCGCATTCCGTAATCCGCAATCCGAATTTGAAGGGCCCTTGAAATAAACTTCCTTTGGAGCCACAATTCGGTCTATGATGGATGCAAAGTCCAATGCCGAAAAGATTAAAACCCTCTGTCGCCAATGGGGAGGCTCCCTGTTTGGAGTGGCGGATCTTCGTTCTTTAAGCAAAGATTCAATTCTTCTTCCTCCTTCCTTGATCGATCGACTTTCCTACGGCATCTCAGTAGGGTTTCACCTTTCTGATGCTATTTTAGAAGAGATTGAAAACCAGCCTACTCCCCTCTATTTTCATCACTACCAGAGGGTCAATATTCTTCTGGACACTATCGGGCTGATTGTGACTTCAGCGATTCAAGACCTCGGGTATCAGGCCATACCCATCCCTGCCTCTCAAATTACGGATTGGAAGACCCAAAAGGGCCATCTTTCCCATAAACATGTGGCCTGGACTGCGGGATTGGGTTGGATTGGCCGAAACAATCTCCTTGTTAATGAAAGATATGGATCGCGGATTCGCCTGGTGTCCATCCTCACCGATCTCCCCCTTGTGATCAACTCCCCTTCAATAAAGGACTGCGGTTCCTGTCTGTATTGCCTATCCTTCTGCCCTGCAGGAGCTATTAAGGTACGTCAGGAAGAATTCGACCACCTTCGATGTTACGAACAGCTGAGAACCTTTGCCAAAACCCTCCATTTCAGCCATAATATTTGTGGTGTCTGTGTAAAGGCCTGCCGTGGCCAACGGAAAAAAGATGGAATGATGGAAGAATGGAATAATGATAAGTGAGGGTGCAAAAAAATCTATATTCTTTTCCCTGTAAACCTATTATTCCACTATTCCACTATTCCAGTGTCCCAAATGTGATGAGCTAAGCTCGAATGCGCAATCCATCTATCCCATCTCCAAAAGAATACGATGTGATCGTGGTGGGCGGAGGTCATGCCGGAATTGAAGCCTCTCTGGCCTGTGCCCGTATCGGACACCCTACCCTTCTCATCACTCAAAAAGTCGAGCAGATTGGTCATATGTCCTGTAACCCTGCCGTGGGTGGATTGGCCAAAGGCCATCTGGTTAGGGAGATCGATGCACTGGGTGGAGAGATGGCTAAAGCCACTGACGAAACAGGAATTCAATTCCGCCAACTCAATACCGGGAAAGGACCTGCGGTTCGTTCTTCAAGAGCTCAGGTGGACCGTCAGGGATACCGGCTTCGAATGAAAAGAACTGTTGAGAATCAAGAAAATCTCACAATCAAACAGGCGACTGTTGAAGAGATTCTCGTAGACGGAAATCAGATCGTTGGTGTGAAGACAGATTTAAATGAAACGATCCAGACAAAAGCCTTGATCCTTGCCCCGGGGACTTTTCTAAATGGTCTTATCCACATCGGCCTCACCCGCTTTTCTGCTGGCAGGATGGATGATCCACCCTCCATCAATTTATCAGAATCGCTCAGAAGATTAGGGTTTCGGATGGGAAGGCTTAAAACTGGAACCACTCCAAGACTCGATAGCAATACCATTGATTTCTCTCAACTCACACCTCAATACGGAGATGAACCGCCCATTCCTTTCTCCTTTGCAACAAAAAGGATCGAAACGGACCAGGTCCCCTGCTATATCACTTATACAAATCCCACTACCCACAAAATTATTAAGACCGGTCTCGATCGATCCCCCCTTTATTGCGGAATCATCAAAGGCATCGGTCCTCGGTATTGTCCCTCGATTGAGGATAAAGTGGTCCGTTTTGCAGATAAGAAAAGACACCAGATCTTTTTAGAACCCGATGGCCGAAATACGAATGAGATCTATCCGAATGGGGTCTCCACCAGCCTTCCTCTGGATATCCAGGTCCAAATGTTGAGGTCGATCAAGGGCCTTGAAGTAGTGGAGATCATCCGGCCCGGTTATGCCATTGAATATGATTTTGTTGACCCCACGGAGCTCAAGCCTTCTCTTGAAACAAAAAAGATCAGAGGACTCTTCCATGCCGGACAGATCAACGGAACATCGGGTTACGAAGAGGCAGCCGCCCAGGGATTAATGGCTGGGATCAATGCTTCGCTTTATATTCGAGGGGAAGAACCTCTCATCTTGAGACGTTCTGATGCT
The DNA here is from genome assembly GCA_963820625.1 of uncultured delta proteobacterium. Lineage (GTDB taxonomy): Bacteria > Desulfobacterota > BSN033 > BSN033 > UBA1163 > CAWGAV01. Next base: position 43,562 of record CAWGAV010000027.1, on the reverse strand, counting down.
TATATTGGTGTTTTGATCGATGACCTGGTCACGAAAGGAACGGCCGAACCTTACCGAATGTTCACCTCCAGGGCCGAATACCGTCTCCATTTAAGAGAAGATAATGCCGATTTGAGATTGAGGGAGAAAGGATATGAAGCTGGGTTGGTGAAGGAAGCCGACTATCGAATCTTTTTGGAGAAAAAAGAGACGATTGAAAAAAACCTTTCAAGAATCTCAAATATAAGAATCAATCCTACAAAAGAAAATAATCAAATCCTCCATCAATGGGGAAGCACAACTTTGAAAAAGGATTGTTCCCTTCAAGAAATATTGAAGAGACCCGAAATTCATTTCAAACACCTCTTTGCCTTTGATCCAACCCTCGAAAGTCTTTCGGAAGCGGTACAGGATCAGGTGGAAATCCAGGTGAAATATGAGGGTTATATCAAGAGACAGAGGGAACAGATCGAAAGGTTTAAAAAATGGGAGGAAGTTAATTTCCCTGAAGATTTTAATCTTTGTTCTGTGATCGGACTCTCCGCAGAAGTGATGGAGAAGCTATCGAAAATTAAACCTTACTCCCTCGGCCAGGCCTCGAGGATTTCTGGTGTCACCCCTGCTGCCATCTCTATCCTGATGGTCAACCTAAAGAAGCAGGGGTATATTTGATATAAACAAAAATTTCACTACCCATACTCCTACCATACAGATTCCTTCCGAGACTGTCGAAAAAGCTACCTGAAACTTTTTTCTTCTCAAACTCTCGTCAACAATGGATGGTTTTTTCTAATTTTGTTTTAAGGAATTAATTTACTATATGACCAAGAGTGTGGTATCTCTTAACACGTCCTCCGTGAGGACTAGGGTTGATATCCCGTTTGGAGAGAAGGAAACTATGGCCAAATACAAGAGTTACGACTACTCCCAAAGCGTTTTGATTCCCGTCTCTCTTGAAGAGCAGTTGATGCCGGGGACGCTGGAGTTTGCGATTCACACTTTGGTGGAAACCCGGATAGAGACATCGATCTTTGAGAACCGATACAACAATGATGAGACGGGGCGGTTGGCGTATGATCCGAAGATTCTTTTGAAGGTCGTCCTGTTTGGTTACTCACGGGGATTGATCTCTTCGCGACAGATCGAGCGTGCCTGTAAAGAGAATGTGACGTTTATGGCGCTTACCTGTGGGGAGCAACCCGATCATAGTACGATCGCTGCCTTTGTATCATCGATGAGGGATGAGATTAGGGCTATTTTTAGGGATGTGTTATTGGTCTGCGAGGAGGAGGGTCTTCTTGGAGGAACGTTTTTTGCGTTGGATGGTTGCAAGCTTCCTTCCAATGCTTCCAGAGAATGGAGTGGGACAATCAGTGATCTGAGGAGGAAGAGGGAGAGGATTGAGAAGAAGGTTAAGCAATGGGTTGAAGAACAGGTGGAGGTAGACAGGAAAGATGATGATGACCAATGGAGAAGATCATTGGGGGTAACAGAGAGGAGAAGACAGGTCGAGAGACTTCAGCAGAAAGCAGAGCGTATTGAGAGATGGTTGAAAGAGAACGGTCCAAAGATGGGGAGGCAGGGCAGAGAGATTAAGAGTAATGTGACGGACAATGAATCAGCGTTGATGGTTACTTCTCACGGAACCATTCAGGGATATAACGGGCAGGCTCTTGTGGCTTCCAAGGACCAGGTGATTGTCCATGCAGAAGCGTTAGGAGATTCACAAGATCTTCATCTTATTCCTCCAGTGCTTGATGGCGCGAAAGAGAATATGCGGGCCATTGGTTGTGGAGAAGACTACTTCGTGGGTAAGACCTTCACGGCCGACAGCAACTATCGCAGTCCACCGAATTTGAAGAAGTGCGAGGAAGAGGGGTTGGATGCGTATATCCCTGATAAGCGGTTTAGAGGCCGTGATCCAAGGTTTCAAGGTGAACACAGACAAAGGCAGCGTGGAACAGATCGATTGACCTTGGCTGACTTTGAGCACCAGGAGGAAAGAGATGAATATCTTTGTCCTGAGGGAAAAGTCTTTAGGCTCGCCGTGAAGGAAACGGTCACGGACGGAGTCATTTATAGAAGGTATCTCAACGATAGAGATGACTGCAAGGGTTGTGAGCTAAAGGCGAGGTGCATCAAGGGTAAGAAGGCGAAACGCAGGTATTTAATGGTTCCTGTAGGGAGTATTTTAGGCAATTTGACCAAAGCCATGGCTGCAAAGATCGATAGTGAACAAGGGCGAAGGATCTATCATCACCGGATAGCTATTACGGAACCGGTATTTGCGAACATCCGTACCGACAAAGCAATGAATCGGTTTACCCTGAGAGGAAAGATCAAAGTCAACATCCAATGGTTACTCTACTGCATGGTTCACAACATAGGAAAAATCCTCAACTATGGATTCAAGTATGCATTCACCTAAGAGGGAGCCAAGGGAGAAATAGGCCTTCGCAACACAGGATTCAGTCAAAAAGCTGCAGAGTCGTTCAACTGAATTGAAATTGATACTACCCGATAGGGCAGACTAGAAAATCGGGGTAGGCGAAGGAACCAGACTTTTAAAATCACCTTTTTCGACAGTCTCTCCTGAAGTCGTGATTTTTAAATCTCCCTCCGAGATGCCATATTTCAACCAGTAAGTAATCATTAAGAAAAATTGAATCTCATCTGTATGGAAGAATTGAGGTTTGCAGTGAGTTGAGTCAAGGTTCAAACTTCACCACATAATTGTTCTCTTTAAAAAACCTAAAATCCTATTTTTCAGGGTTAAGAAATCTTCATCTAAATTTAATACCCGTTTAATCTTTGTTTTGTAATGTTGCTGTCAGATTTGCAAAGGGAGATTGCGCCTTAAAGATGAGGAAATTTTGGCTTGAAATGGAAGAACATTTAAAATCACAATTTTCCCTCTTCAAAAAGCACTACGTCTCAAGGAGGTGGCAAGTTTGACTGAGATTAAAAGGGGGAACTGGACGAAGGAGAAAATCTTTTTCCTCTTCATCATACCCTTATTTCTTTATATCTCCCTCTTACCTGTGATGCCCTTAATAGAGCCTGATGAAGCCCGGTATAGTGATGTTCCAAGTCTCATGAACCGCACAGGGGATTATATTACCCCCCATTTAAATCATGTGGTTTACCTTGAAAAACCTCCCCTGTGCTACTGGGCAACGGCTCTGTTATTTAAAATATTTGGAGAAAATGAATTCTCCTCAAGGTTATTCGCCGCCCTTTGTGCATGGGGATGTATCCTCCTCGTTTATCGTATAGGGGCCTTTTTCCATGACGAAAAGACTGGGCTCTATTCGGCTGGGGTGTTGAGTACGTTTCTATACCATTCTATCATTGGGAAAATAAATATACTGGATATGCCTCTCACTTTCTTCGTCTCTCTTGCCACCTGGGCAGGATATCGGTACTTTGCCGGAGACTGCCAGAGGAAAGGCTGGCTTTATCTCCTCTATGTCAGCAGTGCCCTTGCCTTTCTGACGAAGGGATTGATTGGGATCATCTTCCCCTTTGTCATCACGATCCTATGGCTTTTGATTTCTAAGAGATGGCGTGATGTTTTAAGACTCTTTTCGCCGGTTGGGATGATCCTCTTTCTTCTCATCTCATGTCCATGGATCATTCTGGTCCAAAAAGCCAATAAAGACTTCTTGTGGTTTTTTTTCATACAGGAACATTTTCTAAGATATACCACGAAGCTAAGTCATCGAAGCCACGGCATTTTGTCTTATGTCCCCATTGTCATATTTGGAACCTTACCCTGGTCTGCTTTTTTATTGAAAGCCTTAAAGGAAGGTGTAGAAAAAAGAATACCACTCTTCAAGGCGGCAGAAAAACACTTCCTCCTGATATGGATCTTCTTCATCTTTATTTTCTTCTCCATTTCTTCATCCAAGCTGATCCCCTACGTCGCCCCCGTCTTTATTCCCATTGCCGTTATTTTTGGCCATCTTTTTAGGTCGTATGAAGATCGGAATATTAGTCTGGAAGAAGGTAGAGGTCGAAGGCTTCTTTATGATCTACCGATTATTTTACAGTCCCTGATGTTCATCATGGCACTCATTTTGCCATTCTTCATAAAAAATTTAAAACTTGGCATAGAACTTGGTATAGATTGGGCCAACATCCATTTCGAATATGGGTGGCGGTTGATCCTTTTACCCATTTTATTTCAGGTGATGATTATATTCCTTCCCGCTCTGGTTATACAGAGATGGAGAAGAGGTTGGTTTCTAACTATCTACATCCTTTCTGCCCTTTTCCTGGTATCCATACACTTTCCTATGGCTCATTTTCTATCTCCCTACAAATCTGCCTACCCTGTTTCGAAAGCCATCCATGCAATGCTCCCTCCGAATCAGGAGTTGTTCCAATTCAGGACATCTCTTTATGGAATTGATTTCTATAATAAGATCAGGACGCCTTGGGTTGGTCATATTGGAGAGTTGGAATTTGGTTTTATTCAACTCCCCCCCGATGAGAGATCCCAGTATTTTTTATCCCCTGAAAGGTTCTATCAGCGTTGCAAAGGGAATGGTGATATTTACTGTGTAACGCGATATAAAAAAAATGTGGAGGAATTAAAAAGAAGGGTTTCCACCCTGGAAGTCCTCTGGGAAAATGGAGAATTTTATCTTCTGCGATTACGAGGTTAACCCCGCATCAAGATTTGGATTGTGTCTTATGGAGATCAGGAAAGATTTTCTGCCTTTGAGTCCCAATTGAATAAAATATGGAGAGACGATAATGTCTGTTATGAGATCCAAGATTTTTTCAAAAAAAGAGCATCGAAAGTTCGGGCAATTATTCCACCGGCCTTGGGTTCAGATTTTGATCCTCCTGGTTTTCTGCTCAATACTTTTTATATTTGGAGTAGGACGCTGGGACCTCTGGAATCCAGATGAACCCCGTTATGCCCAAGTAGCCAAGGAAATGGTGAACAAAGGAGATTGGGTTCTCATGCATGTTAATGGAAATACATATGAGGATAAACCTCCCCTTTTTTTCTGGCTGATTGCTTTTTCATCCTTTGTCTGGCAAGGTTTCACCTCTTTTTCAGCGAGGTTTCCTTCCGGCCTTTTTGGTACCCTCACGGTGCTTCTCACTTTCTTTCTCGGAAAAAAGCTCTATGGCTCGCGAACCGGATTCCTCTCGGCGTTGATCCTTGCTACAAGTTTTGAATTCGCCTATCTTTCCACCCGGGCCAATACTGATGCCACCCTGACCTTCTTTACGACAGCCTCCCTTTTCTGTTTCTTTCAATGGTACCAGAATAGTAGGAAGGAAGGGAGTGAGGAGGGGCCAATAAAGGGTCTATCCTTTTATGGGTTTTATATCGGTATGGCATTAGCCACTCTGACGAAGGGGCCGGTGGGTTTTATCCTTCCTCTTTTAGTTAGTTTGGTCTATCTCCTCTTTCAGAAGGATTGGAAGGCAACGAAGAGGATGAGGCTTCTGACAGGAATGGTCCTATTCATTGTGATTGTCCTATCCTGGTATCTTCCCGCTGTACTGAAAGGGGGACAAAACTTCATCAACGAGACGCTGCTTCATCAAACCATCGATCGCTTTGCAAAAGGATCAAGCCATATCCGGCCCATCTACTATTATTTCACTAATTTTCCTGTTGATTTTCTGCCTTGGTTCCTCTTTCTTCCAGGAGCCATCGTTTACAGCCTTTCGAAAAGAAAAGAGGGAATCTCAAAAGATTTTCTCTTTCTTCTCATCTGGTTCTTTGCGATTTTCTTTTTCTTCAGCTTTTCAAGAGGGAAAAGGGCAATTTATCTTCTCCCGCTATACCCCGCAGCATCGTTGCTGGTTGGGAGGCTCTGGGATGACTCTCTCTCTGGTTCCGGTCGGTATCCAGTTAGACAGATCTGGATCACCCTTCCGGTCTATCTCTTTATCATCATCTTTTTTTTTGATAGGGATATTCCTTTACGCGGTTCCTGCCGTAGCCAATTTCACAGTAGGACCCTCTACCCCAAAGATGATGAAGATGATCATCAAAGGAGCGGGATTGGGAGCAAAATACCTATCCTATGTTCCACGTTGGAGTGTTATTCCTTTCATCTTCCTTCTCGTGGGATCGAGCATTCTTCTGTCTCTTGCCCACGGCCTAAGGTATAAATCCCTTGTCTTTATACTTATTGTGGCCACAGTGGGAATTTGTTTCTTTTATACGACCCGGGTGATTTTTCCGCTGGTCAATCCATATAAATCTGCTCGCTTCATTTCACAGGAGATCGTGCAGACGATGAAGCCTGGTGAGAGACTGGCCATGTACGGAGATTTCGGGTCTGCTGGAACCTCTCCTTATAATTTCTATTCAGGGATCGTTCCCATTTTGGAAATTGAAAATGAGATGGAGATCATCGATCTCTTCCGTTCAAAAGAGAGGGTGTTCTGCCTCGTTGAATATGATGATTATGAGAGACTGACCAGGAAGTACACCGATCTTCCTCTCAACCTGATAACAAGAAGAAGTGTAGGGAATAGAGATATGGTATTTGTGTCTAACCGGTGACATTACAGATTAAACTGGATTCTCTTCGTATGAAGGAAATGGGAAGAATGAGAATTTAATCGTGAAAGGGGAAAGATAAGTTATGCTGAAGTATAAAATATGGTCGCAGTCGTTTTTCGAAGATTCTGGAAAGAAGTCCTCCCGGGCATGGTTGGTCCTTCTCATTTTCACCCTGGCCTTACAGACCCTCTCGACTTTGAATTGTAGGCTTTCAGGCCGAGATTCACCGAGGGTAGCTGGGATTGCCCGAGAGATGGCAGTCACCTCAAACTATCTGATTCCCCGGCTCAATGGAGAGAATTTTCTCGAATACCCTTCTTTGGGATATTGGCCTATTGCCCTCACCCTTTCAATGAGTAAAAACCCACCGGACTTTCTCGCCTTTCTTCCGATAGTATTCTTGGGAACGGGAACGGTCCTCATCACGTATCTAATTGGGAAAAAACTGGCCGGAGAGCAAATTGGACTGATGGCGGGATTCATCCTGGCAACCATGCCGAGTTTTATTACCTACCACCGGCATTTCAAGGTAGATCCAGCGCTTCTCTTCTTCGTCACGCTTAGTCTGTACGGTTTTATCGCCGGTTACCAATCATCAAGGAAAAGGTTCCTCTTTTTTGCACTCTTCTACCTGGCAATGGCTGGAGCACTCCTTTCTAAAGGAATAGTCGGAGTGGCCATACCCGCTGCTACCGTCGCAGTGTTCTTAATCACCAGAAAGGATTTCAAAGCGATCGGGAAACTGCTTCTAAACCCTGCTATTCTCTTCTTCTTTCTGCCGATCTTTCTCTGGGTTGGTAGTGTTTGGTGGCTCGAAGGATTGGGTATTTTTAAGGAGATAATCCGACAAAGTCTCTTCCGCTTTCTTTCCCCTTCAGCGGATCATGCAAAGCCCTTCTACTATTATTTCATTCCAGCCCTGCTGGCTCCCATGCCTTGGACTATTCTGCTACTCGTTTTACTCTGGTACCGATGGAGACCTACCCCTTCGAGGGAGCCACTCCCCCACGGCTTTCTTCTCAGGTTTGCCCTTGTTTGGCTCCTGACGGGCCTCATCGGACTCTCCTTCGCCTCCGCAAAGCGACCCCTTTACCTTGGGCCTATCTATCCTTCCTTTGCACTCCTGGCAGCCCTCGGATGGGACCGCATTCGAGAGAAATTCCCAAGAGTGAAAAGCCGAGAGCTTTACGGCCTGATCGTCATATTCTTGATATACATTGGATTTTACCTCTTAGTCAGTTCTCCTTTAGAGAGGAAAGAGAGCCTTCGGCCTGTATTCAAGGCAGTTTCAAGCCAACGGATGAATGGCCCGATCTATTTAGTCAACCCTTCCGAGACCACCCGAGGTGCATCATTCTTCTACCTTGGAAAAAGGATACCCGTACTGAATGAGCAGGATTTGTTGCTGAGCCAGTTTGAAGATCTGCCAGGAACAACCTTGGTGATTGATTCCCTGTGCAACGATAACCAACTTCTTTCCAATCTCCGATCGAAGGGATACCGTCTTCTATTACAAGGGAAGTATGGAAAGACCGACGGGGTTTGTGTCTACTCGAATGGGTCTTGAGGAAACTGCAACGATCAGCGAACAATCAGGTGTGAGACCTTTGAACCGGATTAGTAAGATTTGAAAGTCAACCCTTCGACTCCCCGGCCTGAAGGCCGTGGCTTGCTCAGGGTTGACCCTGAGCGGCGCTTCTTTACCCCGCCTTCAAAGGCGGGGCTTGGCGCCGCCGAATGGGTCAACTGTTATACGGGGCTGAAGTTGAAGATAAGTGACTTGCAACAAGGTTCTTCTTCTTTTGATTGTGCACATTTCTACCAGCTAATTGTTGAAGTGCAATGTTACCTTGGAGTGAACAGTAGTAGGTGGAAGCGTTAAAATGGCCTTGTGGTCGGCAGGATTTGGAAAAAATGAGGAGTTTTTCCTGTAATCTACAAACCGACATATTATCGAAACATGCCTGATTTCATCTTGGTAATCATCGGTGTTCTTTCTTGGCCCTCAATACCCTTTTTCGCATATTAAACTCAACCAAAAGCGAGTTCTTATCAAATTCGGCTAAGTTGACATGCGAGAATAATTGTTGTACCGTTAAAACGGTATGAGAAAACTTAAAGGGGTTCAACCTCTTCTGGCAATTGTGATCTCCCTCTTCGTCCCCGTATTCTTGGTTTACCTCCACTACGATAGCCTCACGGGAGCTGATTTTCTTTCTTCTACTACGAGTTATCAAAACCTCGATCCAGAAAGCTCCTCGGTCGACTCTCTAAACAAGTCAAAAACTTTCACACCGAGTTTCACCTGCTTCGTTTCCCTTCCAGGAGTCAATCTTATCACCCAACTTCTACACCTTGTTCCCCAAACCTCTTTTCTCCAGCAGAGAACTTCTGTTCTTCGTTGTTGATAACCCTCAGTTACTGATCGTTTCTTGATTAGCCTTTCATCTTCTATCTCCTCTGTTTGAGAGATGTGGAAAGATTGAAGGGCAAATTTCCCCTCAAATCAAGTCCCAAATGGGGGCCTAACATAAGAAACAGTTATAAGGAGGAAGAAAGATGGGAAGTATTGGAATGCCGGAGTTGATCATTATCCTAGTCATCGCTTTAATCATTTTCGGTGCTGGCAAGCTTCCTCAGATTGGGGAAAACATGGGAAAAGCGATCCGAAACTTCAAAAATTCAACCGAGAAAGAAAAGATTGATGTAACCCCCAAAAAACCTGAAGAGGTTTCAGGAGAAAATAAACAGTAGAAGGTTTTTGCATTCTTGGTTATTTGAATTGTTTCTTTTGAAGACTTTAGAAGGGAGGGTTTATGCTTGCAGGCCCGGATTTGTTAGTCGTCTTAGTGATTGCCTTGATTGTTTTTGGGCCCAAAAAACTCCCGGAGCTAGCTAAGACCATTGGCAAGGCATTGGGAGAGCTTAAGAAAACAACTGAAGAGGCGAAGGAGAGTCTTGGAATTAAAGATCTGGAAGAGATGAGAAGCAACTTGACCGGAATTGATCTTCTGACTAATTTGGCTGAAAAAACATCCGAATACATGGCTCTTTCGGATAGTACCAAAGACACATCATTGCCTAAAGAGGAGTCTGTTTCTGATAAGACATTATCTCTAGCTTCCGTGTCTGTTGGAAATGGGGGAGAGGGAAAGAATGAGAAATTGGGGGGCGTAAAGGATGGATGAAAAGAAAGCCCCTCTTGCAACTTATCTCTGAGAGATAAGGAAGCGATTAATTCTTCCGTTTATTGCTGTTGGAGTGGGTTTCGTAATTTGCTGTGGTTTTTCCGATTCCATTTTCGACATCCTTGCTGCCCCTCTTATTAAAACGATGCCTGCTGAGAATACTTTGATTTTTCGTACCGTGGCTGAAGCTTTCTTTACCTATATGAAGGTAGGCTTCGTTGCAGGTCTTATGTTGGCCTCTCCCTTTGTTCTTTATCAAATCTGGTGATTTGTGAGCCGCCGGCTGGATCAGGATAAGAAGAGATATGTCCTACCTTTTGTCCTCGCCGGCTCCTTCTTCTAAATATCTTCTTCAACTTGCTCAATTCTGGATTCCTTGCCATTCTTTCAAAAAAACCAGAGAAAATGAGGGGATAACCTTGACCTCTGGTTGAGAGCGTATAGTAGTTTCTCAAAGCTCTCTCAAAATATTCTTGACAAAAATATTCTTTTATTCTATATAATCCGCTGATCAATACAAAGAAGTATTGAAGACGAGGGCGTCAAAGAATTTGGCGCCTTTTTTTATCCCGTACAAAGTTGTCTGAAGTGACAAGGGCGTCGAAGAAATTCGACGCCCTTTTTTAATCATCTTAAAATAAAAAGGAGGAGAAAAATGACTTTCACCAAACCGAACCGTAGTCCGGCAACTTTTACTCGAAATCGGGTGGAACCCGCCCCCATATCAGGGATCTGTGTGACCTGTCTGGATGGCTGTCCAGGCCCTTGTGAAATAGGCCGTTCCGCCTTAAGAGGAAGAGAAATTCTCTATCCCCAGCCTTTTTCCAAGGTCACGGCGGGAGCTGAAAAAGATTATCCCATCGATTATTCCCATTTTAATATTCAAGGGACCTGTGTCGGTGCGGTCGGCGTTCCAGCCGATTCAGACCGTGCGACCTTCCCGTCTGTAGATGTCTCTACCGAGGTTGGATCGAAAGAAAAGATTAAATTGAAAGTCCCCTACTTTACGGGCGCTTTAGGTTCAACCGAAATCGCACGGATCCATTGGGAAGCGATGGCGATTGCAGCGGCCATCTCCGGAACTCTGGTCGTGGTAGGTGAAAATGTCTGTGGTATGGACCCCAATGCTGAAATTAAAAACAGCCATGTGGTCAGGTCTCCGGAGATGGAACGCCGTGTCAAGACATTCCAACAGTGGTACGACGGGAATGGTGGAATCGTCGTTCAATATAATGTAGAAGATGGACGCCTTGGCGTTCCGGAATATGTGGTAGAAAAACTGGGCGTTCAGATCATCGAGCCCAAATGGGGACAGGGTGCCAAAGACATTGGTGGTGAAGTTAAACTTCCGACCTTGGAAAGGGCACTCCAACTGAAGAGCCGGGGTTATATTGTCCTTCCCGATCCTGAAGATCATGTGATTCAGGAAGCCTTCAAACAGGGAGATTTTAAGGAATTTGAGCGCCATTCCAGGCTGGGCATGGTGGATGAAGAAGGGTTCCATAAAGAGGTGGAACGTTTGAAAAAGATTGGAGCCAAACATATCTCCCTTAAAACCGGAGCTTATAGGCCTGCAGATCTGGCCCGGGCCGTCAAATATGCCTCGGATGCTAAGATTGACCTTCTCACGGTAGATGGCGCTGGAGGAGGAACAGGAATGAGCCCCTGGCGGATGATGAATGAATGGGGAGTCCCCACGGTTTATCTTGAAAGCCTCCTCTACCAATTCCTGAAACGCTTAGAGCAAAAAGGTGCGTTCATTCCTTCTTGTGCTATGGCAGGAGGATTCTCCCTCGAAGACCATGTCTTCAAAGCAATCGCCTTGGCTGCTCCTTATATTAAAGCCATCTGTCTCGGCCGAGCTTCGATGACAGCTGCCATGGTGGGAAATACGATCGGTGAGATGGTCAAAAAAGGAAAGGTTCCTGCGGATATTGCTAAATTCGGGTCCGATGTGGAGCATGTTTTCATTCTGGCGGCTAAACTGAAGGATAAATATGGAAAGGATTTTGGACGCATTCCCACAGGGACGATTGGAATGGTCACCTATTTTGATCGGCTGAATGCAGGACTTCAACAATTGATGGCCGGAGCCAGAAAATTTGCCTTGAGGTATATTTCGAGGGATGACCTCTGTGCTTTGACCAGGAAGGCTGCCGAGATATCCGGGATCCCCTATGTGATGGATGCTGATCGAGAGGAAGTCGAAAAGATCCTTGGCTAAGTTGAATGGTCGATCAAAAGGGGATATCGGGAATATCCGATATCCCCTTTTTTATTTGGGAATTCCCCCCCCGTATCCTTGAACGGAAGAGAGGTGCCCTGCACCATGTAAGGTTCAGGACAGCCATGCACCCTTCGTGGTGCATGGGTAATTTACTTCCCAAATGAAGGATTTTCGTTTATGATAGAAAAAATCAGGAGAATGGTTTTGTCTGAAGAGAGAAAACGTCCCGAGGCTAAAGAGATCAATGCTCTGCTGGAGATCAGCAAAACCATTGCCTCCGGTCTCTATCTTGAGGACGTCCTGCGGCTGATCGTCACGGTCACAGCCAATTTGATGGACTCAAAGATCTGCTCTCTCTGGATTCTCGATGAGAAGGATCAAAAGTTGAAACTGAAGGCCACCCAGAGCATCAGCGAAGAATATCTGAAGGAGCGAAGTCTCGCCATGGGAGAAGGAGTGGTCGGTTATGTCGCCCTCCACAATCAGCCCATGACCATCCTCAATGTCCTTAAAGAACCCCTCTATAAAGAAAAAGAGTTGGCAAAAAAGGAAGGCCTGGTTTCAATGCTCAGCGTCCCCATGTGTATCAAGGACAGGGTCATTGGAGTGATCAACTGCTATACTTCCTACCCCCATTCCTTTTCAAAAAGTGAAGAGGAGATGCTCACCACGGTTGCCAATCAGGCAGCGATCTACATTGAAAATTCCGGGCTGATGGAGACCCTCGATATTGATGAGATTCTCAGACTGGTTTTAGAAGGGGTGACGAAAAATATCGGGTTTGACCGTGCCCGTCTCTATCTGGTCAATGAAAAGAGGAATATTCTTGAATGTAAAATGGCTGTGGGGATTGATGAGGAGAGGATCAAAGGGATTACCCTATCTTTAGATCCTGAGGACAGTATCGTGGCCCGATCCATTTTTGAGAAGCACCCCTTCATCATCCCAGATGCAAGCAAAGACCCCAGGATTAATCCAATCTTGAAAGAGAAATTCAACCTCCACTCCCTGGTGGTGATTCCCCTTCTGGCTAAGGAAAAGGCGTTGGGGGCGATTGCCGCAGACTTCGTTGAGCCCGATAAGAACATCACGAAAGAGGCTCTCGAATCGGTGATGGCTTTTGCCCAACAGGCTGGCTTGGCTATCCACAACGCCTTCATGTACCAGGAGCTCAAAACCTTCAGCCAACAGATGGAGGAGAAGATTCAAAAAACAACTGCTGATTTAAGAAAGACGGAGGCCCAATTGATTCGATCCGAAAAATTAGCTGCCTTAGGGCAATTGGCCGCCGGCATCGCTCATGAGATTCGCAATCCATTGACCAGCATCAACATCCTTATCCATTCCCTGACGGAGAATCTTCCATCCGGAACCTCCCATAGAGAAGATCTCCAAGTCATTGAGGAGGAGATCCACCGGATTAATGAAATTGTGGATCAGTTTCTTCGATTCGCCAAGCCGGCGCCTCCACTTTTAGAAAAAGGCGATGTCATCTCCATTTTTGAAGAGACGCTTCAATTGCTCAGGCCTCAAATCGAGAAACAAAGAATCATTGTTCAAAAAGAATTTCAACCTCTGCTCCCCATCTTGATGGACCGTGGACAGATGAAACAGGTCATTCTCAACCTCTTATTAAATGCTGTTCAGGCAATGCCAAAGGGTGGCTACTTGGCATTGAAAGGGCATATTCCAGAGGATGATCAATGGATAAAACTTTCCATTCAGGACTCTGGGGTGGGTATCCCCGGTGAAGACATGAATAAACTCTTCGATCCTTTCTTCTCTACAAAAGAAGGTGGGATTGGCCTTGGCCTCTCCATCGCCCATCGGATCATTGACCAGCACCATGGAAAAATTGAGGTGGAAAGCGCCCCCGGGAAAGGGATTCTCTTTACTCTTTGGCTCCCTATTTCATGAGAGGAAGAAGATGCAGACCATTCTGATCGTCGATGATGATAAATCCATCCGATATTCTCTGAAACGAATGATGGAGAAAAATTATTCCATCCTCACTGCCCAAAATGGGGAAGAGGCATTAAATCGAGTAAAAGAAAGCTCCCCTGACCTCATCATCATGGATATCAAGATGCCCGGCCGAAGCGGTATTGATGTATTGAAGGAGATTAAATCGATCGATCCGAAATCTCTGGTCATCATCATGACGGCCTATGGGACTACCGAGACAGCTATCGAAGCCATGAAGTATGGGGCTTTCGACTACATCCTGAAACCTTTTCCCATCCCACAGATGAAAGGGCTGGTTGAAAAGGCCCTTGCGTTGCGAAAACTGATGAAAGAAGAGGTCACTTATGCTCCCCAGGCAGCTCCTGAAGGAGAGGAGGAGCGGATTGTCGGAACTTCTCTCAAGATGCAGGAGATCTACAAGATGATTGGTCAGGTTGCCCCGAGCGATGTCACAGTCCTCCTCAGAGGGGAAAGTGGAACAGGTAAGGAATTGATCGCCCGGGCGATCTATCAACATAGTCTCCGTTCGAACCAACCTTTCCTTCCAGTCAATTGTGCAGCCATTCCAGATACCCTTCTCGAGAGCGAACTCTTCGGTCATGAGAAAGGAGCCTTCACCGGAGCCACTTCCCGCCGCATTGGAAAACTGGAACAGTGTCAGGGAGGGACGATCTTTCTGGATGAAATTGGCGATATGTCTCTCTCCACTCAAGCCAAACTATTGAGGGTCCTTCAAGAGAAGAGTTTTGAAAGGTTGGGGGGAATGGAGACGATCAAAGTGGATATCCGGTTAATCGTGGCAACCAATAAAGATTTAGAGGAAGCCATTTCAAATGGAAAGTTCAGGGAGGATCTCTACTACCGACTCAATGTGGTCTCTATCACCATCCCTCCCCTGAGGGAGAGAAAAGAGGATATCCCTGAACTGGTCTCCTATTTCTTAAAAAAGTTTAACCGAGAATTGAAGAAGGGGGCTGTTGGAATCACTCCTTCTCCTATGGAAAAAATTACTTCCTACGGATGGCCTGGGAATGTACGTCAATTGGAAAATGTCTTGAAAAGGGCTATGGTGCTGTGCCAAGGGGAATGGATTCTTGAGGATCAACTCCTTTTCGAAAAAGGGTGGGAAAAACGAGAAGTGGAAGAGGATTTGAGCAAAAAGAACATCGAAGATCTTCTCAATGCCCTCTTTGAAGAATTCTCAAAGTCCCCTGCAACCACAAAAGATTTGGACATGATCTCAAATTTGGAGAGGGGCTTGATTCTCCGCGCCCTTCAAAAAACCGAAGGGAAACCAGCTCAAGGCGGCTATGCTACTGGGAATCCATCGAAGTACCCTTCGGGGTAAAATGGAGAGGTATAATATCAAAAAAGAGGTACTGGTATCGGAAGAAGAAAGTTGAGAATTTAGAGGTATGAGTTTAGAGTTATGAATTATAAGTTGAGAGTTAAAATTTTTTGGCTTTGAACTTTATACCTTACACTTTACGCTTCACACTTTACGGTTTTAAGGGGTGAAAGATGCGGACACTTAGAATTGGGCTCTGTCAGATCAACACGACGGTAGGTGACATCGAAGGAAATACGAAAAAGATTCTCGACCACATTTCAAAAGGAAAGAAAATGGGCGCAGACCTGCTGGCTTTCCCGGAGATGGCTGTCACCGGCTACCCGCCTGAAGACCTCTTGCTTATGCCGAAGTTTATCGAGGCCAACTTGAAAGCGATAAATCGCATTGCCAAAGCCACTTCCTCCATCACGGCCATCGTCGGTTTTGTAGATAAAAATGGGGATATTTTCAATTCTGCTGCCATTCTCCACGATGGGAAGTTGATCGATGTCTATTCCAAAATCTATCTCCCGAATTACGGCGTCTTCGACGAGGACCGATATTTCCAACCGGGAAAGGAGAATTTCATCTTTACCCTAAATCAACCCCTATCGGCCTGAGTATCTGTGAAGACCTCTGGTATCCTGGGGACCCCATCCGCACTCAGGCCCTTTACGGAGGGGCAGAACTAATTGTCAACATCTCTGCCTCACCCTACCATGCTGGAAAATCAGCATTCCGAGAGAAGATGATCTCGACCAGGGCTTCCGACAATGCGGCGATCGTTGCTTATTGCAATCTGGTGGGCGGCCAGGATGAATTGGTCTTTGATGGAGGAAGCATGATCTTCGATCAGAGAGGGAATTTGATCGCCAGGGGGAAACAATTTGAGGAGGACCTGGTCCTAGCGGACCTCGATATGGAGGCGGTCTTTCGAATGCGGCTTCACGACCCCCGAATCAGGAGAGAGAGAGTTGTCCGAAGAAGAGAAAAGTTTGAGGAAGATTGAACTTCCAGATCACAACACCCGGTTAAGAAAAAGACCTTCCATTCCTAAAAGGGAATCGAAGCCATTAGATCGCCTCAGCTGAGATTTACACCGCTTTGGTTCTTGGGACAGGGGACTATATTCGAAAAAATGGTTTCCAGACAGTTTTGATCGGTCTGAGTGGAGGTATTGATTCTGCCTTGACCGCAGCCATCGCTGTGGATGCATTGGGGAAGAAAGGAGTGGTAGGGGTAACCATGCCCTCTCAATATTCCTCCAGGGGATCCATAGAGGATTCCGAACTTCTGGCAAAAAACCTTGGCATCCGTCTCATCAAGATTCCGATCACAGAGATATTTCAGGCCTATTTAAAGACCCTCTCTCCATCTTTCAAAGGGTTGAAGCCTAATGTGACAGAAGAAAACATTCAAGCGCGCATTCGAGGAAACATCCTCATGGCCCTCTCCAATAAATTTGGATGGCTTGTTCTGACTACTGGGAACAAAAGCGAGATGAGTGTGGGGTATTGTACGCTTTATGGAGACATGGCAGGGGGATATGCCGTCCTGAAAGGATGTCCCGAAGACATTGGTTTATGAATTGACGAAATTCAGAAATAAAAAAGAAGGGAAGGACATCATCCCCAAACGTGTATTCATTAAACCGCCTTCTGCGGAATTGAGGCCGAATCAAAAGGATGAGGATTCCCTTACCGCCCTACCCTGTCCTTGATCCCATTCTTCAAGCCTATGTGGAGGAGGACAAGGGAGTTGAAGATATTGCAAAGATGGGATTTAAGGAAAGTATGATCAAAGAAGTGATTCAGATGGTTGACCGAAATGAATATAAACGAAGACAAAGCCCTCCGGGTGTGAAGATTACCCAGCGTGCCTTAGGAAAAGATCGGAGACTTCCTGTCACCAATAAATATCGAAATTTTTAAACTTTCTTAATAAACCGACCTGCCTCTTTCTTGCTTAGAATTCTGAGGGTAACAATTCTCGAATGTAAAACGTTTCCATGAAGACTTCGGGAAGGAGTCCTCTGGAAAGTGGGTGTGAATAACACCTACAAGTCATTACGGACGACCATAATCAGGAATCGAAGAGTCGAGTAGCGCGGGGGAATTTCACCCCCACGCCCTCCCGGAACCGGACGTGAACCTCTCGATTCATCCGGCTCTTATTGTCCAGCCGTCGGTCGCATCCCCATTTGCCAATGGGCAAATAGATTGGGTTAAACGGTTTCTCCTTATTCACCGATTCCTCCCATCTCTGGTTGACCAATCAATAAGGCTGAACAATGTAACCCCTTCGCTCCATCTCCATTACGAGACTTCATCGCTATTACGGGTTACTCCGTCCCTGTGCCCCGCCTCGGTACTCTCACCCTCGTGGGTCCTCCACTTGGGTTTCTCCCTTACCATCGGGACGACAGGTTCCCACGTTCCACACATGAGCCTGATTCAGGTTCGCGCTACCTTTATGCCGGACGCCACCCAGGCAGTATGCAGGTTTCTCCTGGACTTATCCTGGTATCCCGTAAGCTACCAGTTTTGACGTCGTCTAATTTCATTTCGACACCTCATCAGTAGTTCGCTTGCGCTCGCCTCCCTGAATCTCACCTGATCCCGTCCTGCGGGACCTTTTCCTTAACGCTCACCACCTCCCGCCTTTGCGGGAAGCAGCTTAAGGCGGTTTGGAGCCTGTCCCTGTAAACCGGCTCCGAGGGGCCTTCCCTCATCTCTTGCGCAACTTCGTGGCGCACTTACGGTTTGAAAGAAAGCGTGAGGAAGGCTTCCCCCAAAATAAGGGCAGAGCCATCTCTGACCCTGCCTTTGGTCCTTAGTAATTGACGCATTCGTTGGTTACTTACTTCTTGACGATCTCGACGCGGCGGTTCTTGGCCCTACCGTCTTCCGAGCGATTATCCGCGATCGGTTTCTCTTGGCCCCAGCCGACCGCCGTCAGTCTGGTCGCGGCGATCCCCTTTTGGACGACCGCGTTCATGACCGATTTGGCCCTTTGCAAGGAGAGGGCCTTGTTGTTCTGAGGGGTTCCCACGTTGTCGGTGTGGCCCTCAATGCTCACCTTGAGCTCTGGGTGAGTTTGGAGAAGCGCCGCAATTTGTTCGATGATCGCAATAGACTCGGGTTTGATGTCGGATTTGCCTGTGTCGAAATTGATATAGAGGGCCATGAAGCCGTCCTTGTTCAGTGCACTGTACATAGCATCTGCTGTCACTTCCTGAGTCATGGGTTCCATTTCGAGAATGACCAACTCATAAGTACGCCCCTCGTTAAAAGCCTCAAGTGCGATCCAGGTTTCCCTTCCTCCTTTGGTCACTTTGAATGTACTCCGTCGATCCTCGTCGAAAAAAACCGTCCCCCCAATATTTTTTACCGCATTGCCGTAATTGCGACGGATCTGCAGGAAGCTGGGCTGCGGGGATCCCTCTTGCAGATAATATTTGATCTTGGTCCTCTCTCCCTCCAGAGTTTTGGTGCCTTCTTTCACATAAAAATTGAAAGAATTGAAGCTTTTTTCACAAGAATCAATATAATAATTCTTCATCCTCGAAATCAGAGAATGATCCTTACAGCCCTTCGCGTCCTTCTCCTGGCTGAAGGCAACCCCAACAGTCAGAAGGGACAGGCACACAATGCTTAGCAAGATACGAGTGATTCTTTTCATGATCATTCTCCCTTTGCTGGATTTCTCGAGGCAGGGCAACAAATAGCCCTCCCCCGGTCTTTGACAACGGGATATTCAGATGGAGACTTCCCACCAATTAAAACATCAATTGTTTCTTATACCATTCCAGTAATCCCCCGTCAAGACTGTCAGGAAATTCTGCAGGGAAGAAACGAAAGAGAGAGGGAAAAAATTGAACTCTAATAGGCAAATAGCTTTCCACTATACGCGCCCTCCAAGAAATTACGATCTGACAATCAAACCAACTCCCGGATTCGTTCCGTTTGTTACTGTTGTATGGTGGGACAAAAATGTAAAAACAACATTACAGGAAGGAGTCCTCAATGTTCCTAAAATCCCGCCGATCAAAACGTCAATTTGAAACTTTCACCTACTTATCTGCAATCGAGGCATGCTTCAGGAATCGAAGATTTCCGGTTGAAATCATCAGGCCGGATAGATATATGAAAATCAAATCCAAACATTTTGGGTAGTCTGATATCAACACATCTATAGCAGAAATCCAAACTTTTTCGATGTCATGAGAAAGGCGGTTACGCCTCGACCCCTCCGGCAAAAAAAGGACCTCAGGGAAAGCCGCGCCGAGTTTGGCCTCTAGGCTTAGTATCAGGAACAGTATTCAAAAGTTCAAAAAGAAACAAGCGGCTGCCTTGGTTTTGGCGGTAACTCAAAAACGGACATACTCCTTTGGCGAAAAATTAGTCGCCATGGTCCATGTGTAGGCTACACAATCAACTATATGAAAAACAGGCATCACGTCGAATCCCTTTTTTTCAATCAAAGGCTTCATAAAGGGGCGTTGTTCGGCAATCTTTTTTTTCAGGTCCGGATCTTCAAGCAATGTAGCTTTACCGGCTACCCTAACCTGGACGTTTTCCTTCATATTATAAAAGCATACTTCGACGGACGGGTTCTCCTTCATCTGTTTGGGCAAATCCTTCCCGTCTACGGTCTGAAAAATGAGCCCTTTTTCATCTGCGCTAACCATTCTCATTGCTCTTACATAGGGCTTGTTATTAACAGAAGTCGCAAGATAACATGTGGGATTGGCGTTGAGAAACTCAAGGATTTCCGTTTTGTTCATGTCAGCCTCCTTCGGATTTGGTTATTTCAATAACACAATATAACTTAATTCTCCTCCAATTAACAGCAAATCTAGCCGCCTTTGAAGGCAACACTTCTTCGATTTTACTGAATGACCCGAGCCCACCCACCAGTCTGCCCATAGAATGGCGTCAACTATCGCCATTCCACCTTGGGCTGGTTACGCTTAGGTAGGCGGTAATATTTGAACTTGGGGCGGCCCACCATCATGGCCCCAACCACCTTTCGACCTTTGGGAACGGGCACTGCCTGGGCCAGCGGCGCGTACATATTGTAAGCTGTGTAGAAGTATCCTGACCATGTAGCTCCCAGCCCTAAGACAGGGGCATACAGTTCGACATAACTGAGGGCGAGCGCCGTGTCCTCAACTCCAAAGGGCCAGGTCTGGTCCACATGGGCGATGACCAGATGCGGCGCGTTTCGGAGCAGCTTGATTCGCCCCTCCTCCCAAAGTCTCACCGTGCGAGGGAGTTTGAGGGACTCCGCCACTTCCGGGTTTGCCTGGATCACACTCCTCATCCAGTCCACAAGCATGACATCCAGTTCGGCTAGCTTTAAAGGGTCCTCAATGATCACCCACGACCAGGGCTGGGCGTTTTTGGCCGAGGGTGCATGACAGGCAATCTGAATGAGTCTTTCGATCTGGCTCCGTTCAACGGGCTCGCTCTCGAAGACTCGAATGGAACGTCGGGAGCGAAGGAATTGCTCGGCCTTTTTAGGGGAAAGGGCAAAGTCCTTCCGAATCGGCAGGCATTCATCCGCCCTAAGCCAGTCCAGGCTGAAGGCACCGGTCGGACACACAGCCACGCAATGGCCGCATCGGAGACAAACCTCCCCAAAGTCGGAGCTAGGCAAAGGGCAGGGATCTCCTTGTTCAAGCCTCAGAACCTGAGTGGGACATTCGGCAACACAAATCCCATCGCGGTTGCATTTCTCTTTATCCACAACAATTTGAATGATGTTTCCTCCCTTAAGAAACGTCCGTGATCAGGCATCGGACTTCGTCACGAATTGTGGTGTTCACGCGTTTGAACCCCTGTCTCCCCGAAAAGCCCACCGAGGTGGCACCGTCCTCCAGTGCCTATCCATCAAGGGACACGACCATGTTGACTGTATGGGTGAAGCGGACACCTCAGCATGCTTTCTGTCAAGGGGTTCTTCTCGGTTGCTTCGCTATCTTCCCTTTTGCCTTTTGTTCCTGTTTGTTTATCTTCTGTTTCCGACCCTTGTCCTTATCCTTCTTGCCTTTGTCTCCCATTGCGTACCTCCTTTTCCCGTTGTCCCTCATCTTCTCGCCGCGATTCAGCACATGCGTATAGATCATGGTTGGAGTTGGATGAATTAACAATATAAAGGAGGGAGTTGTATGTCAAGAAAAAGTAGCACCGATGATTACCGATTCAAATCATGCATGTTTTACAAAAATGGCGACTTGTGGACAAGGAAGGAAGAGTTAGAAAAAGGGATTGTTTCTCCCACCTCCAAAGTTCTACTCTAAGGTGGCACTGGAAGGTAACGAATATTGATAAAAATGTGCAGATTTCGTAACTTCTTTTCCTCTGCCAGCTACAAAATGATAGAGAGAAAATAATGCGTTTGCATTAAAGCCTATTTACAGGGGCCGATGCGTTTGCCCTTCATCGTGCTCTTCATCGTCATGGTCTGTTCATTGGTCTTCATGGTCGTCTCAATGGCGCCTTCCATGGTGGTGCCGGCATAGGTGACCTTACCCTTGCTCGTGCTCATTCCCTCCCTGCAGACCACTGTCCAGGTGACGGTGTTGCCCTGGGTCTTCATGTCCTTGACCGTGCATCCCGACTCAGCCGTTTGAGGCACAGTTTTTTCCTTGGTTAAACAGGTAGTGTGGGTGAAGGATTTTGAGGGCATGCCAGGCATATCGACCGTGGTTGTAATCTCCCAGAGACCATCCTCCATGTTCGGTGCTGCAAAGGAAATCCCTGTAAAAAAGACGAACACTACTGCAACGATGATCCAGATGCTTCTCTTCATAGTGCACTCCTTTTGATAAGAACTGGCTTTTAGGATGAATTAACAATATAAAAGAAGGAAGTTCTATGTCAAGAATAAAAATACCTCCGATGATTACCAATTGAAACCAAACATGGGTCGCCGAAATGTCCACTCGTGGATTTCAAGAAGGAAGAGGTGGAAAGGGGGTTGCGAATAACACCTACTACTCTCACCCAAAGATAGTCCTGAAAGTTGAAGATTGCGGGTCGAAAGCAAGTGTGAAGAAGACCTCAAGAAAATAATGGCAGAGCCATTTTGGCCCTGCCATTACTCTTTGACAATTGAATATGGAACCCCCCGGGTTAACCAGGCCCTCGCATTCCAGGCATGGGCATACTTGGCGTGGGATAAGAAATAAAGACGCGGGAGATATAGCTTATGACTCCAAAAATAACAATGGCTGCGATGATAACTACAATTGTGTATCCCAAGGACTTTTCCTTAGGAGATTTCATTAGAATCGGAAGTCCCAAGTAAAGAAGATACAACCCGTATAACCCCAGAATCCCTAAGATGCTCAGTGCAGGGATTATTGCAATAACCCCGACTACCCAGCCAGGAGTGTAAGAATAAGTAGCCACCTTGAAAGACTGATTAATACTCTTCTCTCCTGAAAAAGTGGGGGCCAGAGCATCAATGATGAGAGCCAGGATATAAACGCCGACAAGGGTCAGGATATAATGCACAACTGCAGATGCAATAGATGTGGTTATGGGTATCCGGAACGATCCTACAAAGGGTAAACTTATGCCCACAATAGACATTCCGATAATCGAAGCCACAGGCCCGATGGCTGCCAAGATAACAATGTAGGTTTTGTATAACTCCGGGATGGTTGTGGTCTCTCCAGAAATGGTCTGCCACTCCTCCTTAGGCTTGAGCAAAATCCCTTTTACGCGTTCGACTAGATTCATATTTTGTCCCTCCTCCTTTTCCTTTCTAAAGTTTAGTACTTAAAAACCTCGACATATCTCCTTTTCAGCTCACCTCAGCATTGGCAAGGGCTACTTCCAATCAGCGGCAATTAGTTTCGTCCTTCGCCAGCTCAACCATTTTCCATAAAACCCGTCCCTCTCCCCTTCCTTGCAGAGGGGGTGGGCTTTATTGGGTAAGCTATTTTGAGTAATCTCTATATCAAGTAATTTTGGATTCGTCAAACAAATAGTTTGATTGGGTTAAGACATGAAAGACAGGCAATCAAAATAATCGATTATGGGTTGAAATGTCGCATTAGAAGGTGAAAATGAAAAATCAAGACTTCAGGAAGGAAGAGTCGTGCAATGTTAGGGGAAATTACTCCTTCGGTTTCCAACGCAATTTGGGTTTTCTGGCGGCTAAGACTTCATCGAGGCGTCTTGTCTTCACTCTCTGGGGGGCCTCTCGAAGGAGGTCAGGATTTTCTTTTGCTTCTTCTCCGATGGTGATCATCGTCTTGATGAATCGGTCGAGCCCTTCCTTGCTCTCCGATTCAGTCGGCTCTATCATCAGGGCTCCCTTGACCACCAGAGGAAAGTAGATGGTGGGTGGATGAAAGCCGTAATCGATCAGCCTCTTGGCAATGTCGAGGGTTGAGACATGATACCGCTCCTGAAACTTGTCTGTAAAAACGCATTCATGCATGCAAGGACGGTCATAGGGGAGATCATAGTATCCCTTCAAGCCTTTCATCAGATAGTTCGCATTGAGCACGGCCATCTCAGTTGCTCTCCTCAATCCCTCTGCTCCCATGGAGAGGATATAGGCGTAAGCCCTGACAAGAACTCCAAAGTTTCCGTAAAAAGCTCTTATCTTGCCGATGCTCAGGGGACGATCATCATTGAGCCGATAAGATCTCTCCATCCTTCTCGATGACAGGGATCGGCAGAAAAGGTTCAAGCTCCTTCTTGACGGCGATGGGACCTGCTCCAGGCCCTCCACCACCGTGAGGGGTTGAGAAAGTCTTATGAAGATTGATATGGACCAAATCCACTCCCAGATCCCCTAACTTCACAATTCCCATCAGGGCATTGAGATTGGCTCCGTCACAATAGACAAACCCTCCCTTGCCATGGACGATCTCAGCGATCTCCTTAAGATGCTCCTCAAAAAGACCCAACGTGTTTGGATTCGTCACCATGATGGCTGCAACATCTTCATCCATCTGCTGAGCCACCTGTTCCGGACCGATCACCCCTTTCTCATTCGATCGAATTCCAACCATCTGAAAGGAGGCCATCGATAAAGAGGAGGGATTGGTCCCATGGGCCGTATCCGGGACTAAGACCTTGGTCCGTTTCTCTCCACGATTTTGGAGGCAAGCCTTGATCATCAACATTCCGGTCAATTCACCGTGCGCCCCTGCTGCTGGCTGGAAAGAGACGCGATCCATTCCTGTGATCTCAGCAAGAAAGCCTTCTAACTCGTACATCAGTTTCAGATTTCCCTGGGTCAGATCCTGGGGAGAATAGGGATGGATATGGTAAAACATCCTTGCAATCTCTTCATTCACTTTAGGGTTATATTTCATGGTGCAGGAGCCCAAGGGGTAAAGTCCGCTATCCACGCCATAGTTCCATTGAGAGAGTCGGGTAAAGTGGCGAACCACTTCTACTTCGCTCAGCTCTGGAAACCCTTGCAACTCTTCTCTGAGAAGATGAGGAGGGATGAAATTCTTTGGCTTCTACCTCTTCAATGTCCCATCGGGGAAGAGAATATCCTTTTCTCCCTTTTCCTCCCTCTTCAAAAATGAGAAGCTCATCCTGAATGAGGCCAGTATCTCTTATTTTCTCCACCATTCTCCCTTAGGATTATGAATCCTTCTAATTCTCGGTCGTTACCGTATTCCTAAATAAAATTTACACCTTTCAAGAGGACCTGTCAACGATTTCTGGAGGAAAAAATAAGATTCCGCATGGCCATTCTGTCTACTAAATCCTCTTTATTTCGCTCACTGTGATTCTTTGAATCCGGATTCGGTTCTTATGTTTTATTTGACAAATAGGGCCTATTTTTATAAGTTTATTATTGAATTAAGAGACTCTTAGGAGGTTTTATGGATATAGAGAAATTTTTAGAACTCACAAGAGAGTTAGAGAAAAAAAAGAAGGGAAAGAAGGATGAGTTCGAAAGCCTCAAAAAGTTTTTTGAGCGATTCCATCTTTTGAATCGAGCCTACTTAGATAAGGAGACATTTGAAAAGGCTCAAGAGTCCATCTCATCTATAGGAGAGGCGATTGCGAATACGATCAGATATTTGGACACAGAGATCGCAAGGTTGAGAAGTAAGAGGATGAAACTTCCCTTTGAAAATGTGACCCTCGGTGAGATGCAAAAGGTCCAGAACAGAAATGAAATGCTGATTAAAGAGTTTCTGGCGGGGTTTCCAAAATAGAAAACAAAAAAATTCCCCCTTTAGTAAAGAGAATATGTCACAAAGTCAGTGCGAGGGAGTAAAACGACCGAAGCAATCTCACAAGGGATTGAAAACAAATAGATTGCCACGCTCCCTTTGGTTGCTCGCAATGACAAAAAGGGGATTAAGACACAGACCATTTAGTAAAGGGGGGAGGGATTATAAATTTTCCTTGTCTGCGGCCTGCCGGTAAGGAAGGTAGGGAGGACATGCAGGCGAAATATTTGGGATATGAACAAGTGAAATGGCAGCCGATTTGGAGGTAAAAAGATGATCCGTCTTCGTCTCACAAAAATTGACGAATGTCAATACCTTATTTGCCTAAAACATTCACTATGGGGAAGCAAGTCGGCGCGCTTCAAAGATTGGCAATTGGGTGATTACCTTACTTTCATTGTTGATAAGGCATTAGCTGGCCTTGCTGAAGTCGCTGGCAAACCTTTCCAATCTAAACAAAAAATTTGGGATAAGGACATCTACCCCCATAGAATTTCAATGAAGTTTGTCCATGTTTTGGCTGTGGAACAAAGAATCCCCATCTTAGGTGAAGTCAGAGATGCATTGACCTCAGCTTGGGGCCCAAGATACGGTTGGGGGATCTTGAATCAGCAGGTTTTAACTGATACACCAGCCGAGACTATTATAAAAGCAATTCGTTCGCGCCCAAATAGCCTTTCTGCGATTGAATCACATATTGAGCAGCTCTTAGCAGAAGCAAAGCAACAAGAGGATATTATGCCCAAAGAAAAGCGAAGAAGGGGGCGTCCAAGAAAAGAAGTTTTAGAAGCAGAGGAAATATTTGAGACCAAAGAAGAGGAGTCGGCACATTCCAAGGCGCAGGCTGCACTAATTAGGTTAGGAAAGATCACAGGTTGTTCTGTTTGGATTGCTTCAAATGATAGAAAGCGGGCTTTTCAGGGTAAACCTTTAGGCGAGGAATGTATTAAATCCCTTCCAAATCTTGGTTTAAGTGAAGAAGCGACACGTCATATTTCGCTTATTGATATTATTTGGATTCGCCAGAATGCCCCCGTTTGTGCTTTTGAAGTCGAAACTACAACATCTATCTATTCTGGCCTTCTGCGGATGGCCGACCTTCTCTCGGTTGTACCAGCATTGAACATCAAGTTGTTTATTATAGCTCCGAATGAACGACAGGAAAAGGTGATGGCTGAGTTATCGCGCCCTACGTTTAGAAAGATTGGCCTTAGTGACTTCTGCAGATTTGTTCCCATTGAGGAGCTCGATAAGCTTCTATGTAGGGTCGAAGGGTTGGAAGGGCATGTTCAACCAACGATTCTTGATACGATTGCCATAGAGGTTGAAGAAGAAATTGACGAATCAATTCAATAGGGCTACCACTTCACTTAACACAGTGCAAACGGCTAACGCCCAAACCCTAAGGCTTCGTTTGCACTTGAACGTTATTGGAAATCGCAGCTTTAGTATAATAACTTAGGTTAAAGAGAATGATTGAAATAGGTTGGATAAAGGACCGTGTTAAAAGGGGTGAGTATTATTTATCGAAACATGGGAATATTGAGTATTTTAAAGAAACGATTTTGAACGCTGTATGTCCATCCTCGAACAGGTCAAGAAGGTTGTTTCAAAGCGAGAAAAAGAGGATAATAATTATATGTGAGGAAACTTGGAGGTGAAAACGATGAGATTGGAGCGCATCACAGTAGATCCAAATGTTTGCACCGGCAAACCGTGCATTCGTGGGCTTCGGTTTCCGGTTTCACGCATACTGGGACTCTTGGCCTCTGGAGAGACGAAGGAAACAATTCTCAAGGCGTATCCTTACCTGGAAACTGAAGACATCGATGAAGCCTTGCGCTATGCCGCTTATCTTGCAGAAGAAGAGACGGTGGAGCTTGCGAGGTGAAGTTTCTCATTGACATGCCTCTATCACCGGAGTTGGCAGTGTGGCTTGTGGGACAAGGTCACGATGCTGTTCACGCTCTCGAAGTAGGATTAGATCGCACTTCGGATGTAATTCTCTTGGAGCATGCTCGAAATGAACACCGAGTTGTGATCACCGCGGATTTAGACTATCCCCGACTTCTGGCTTTATTAAGAGCTAAAGGCCCAGGATTAATACTCTTCCGAGGCGGAAATTATAATGAGCAAGAAACTGTAGAACGTTTAAAGGTAGCACTTGAAACAATTCCAAACGAAGATTTGCCAAATTCCATCGTTATCGTTGAAAAGGGGCGGATTCGTCGAAGGAATCTTCCACTTTAAACAGATCCTTAATGCGATAGGATACTCACTGTTTATGGGTTGCTTCGCTCATCAAAATATCTTCAGCACTTCGCAAAACACAAATCGTTATCGGAAATCGCAGTTTTATATACTTCACTACCATTAGTCTTAATTTGAATTTTAAGAATAGATTAATATGTAAGCATAAAAGACTTAAGTCTTTTTAGAAGTTGACTTTGTTGAGTAATAATTTCCTCATAAGAAGAAGAAAAAAAGTTTCGGATCTTCTTAATATTTATCAACAGCTGGCTTAGCTGGAGTTTTTGGGCTTACAGTGCAACATGGGAGGAATAAAAGCAACGAAAAAAGAATGTAAATATGCGGAAGGTCAAGCTGTTAAGATGTTTATTACTTCCCAGAAAGGCCCAAGAAACTGGGTATGAAACTAAAACCTAATTCAAAAAGATTTTGAATAAAAGGAAGCCACCATTTTACGATACCATAATTTTTCAGGAGCTTACTAAATGTCGATGTCCATAATCTTACAAATCAAGGCTATTGGGAAACATCAAATAATATGGCTGCCGAGAGGATTGTAATTAAAAGAAAGGGCATTGAATGTCATATAGACCAACATCTCATATATATAAAAATGATGACACTGCGAAGAAGCTGGAAGATATGGCGGTTCCTTGGGAAATAAAAAGAAAAATTGAAAAATTCCAGTTATTTTGATGAGAAAACCATCGATTCTTAGGATTAACTATTGAGATAAAAATGTTCAAAAATGAGAAAAATCTAAAGGCTAAATGGATCACTACTACAACAGCAGATAACACAGCACACACGCTAACGCCAAAACCAGAGATGGCTTCGTTTTTACTTGAATGTTAACCGACATCTTTCAAAGGAGTAATATGAGTACAGCGAAAGAAGAAGTTCGGAGAATGCTCGAACAGATCCCAGATGATGTGTCGTTCGAAGACATTTAATACCACATATACGTCCTGGAAAAGATCGAAAGCGGACTAAGGGATATTAAGGAAGGACATGTGCTATGTCAGGAAGAGATTGAACAAAGGGTGTCTAAATGGCTCGGAAGTAATCTGGACTAAATCTGTTTGGAGAGATATGGAGGAAGTTGCAGACCTATATTGCTAAAGATTCTCCCCAATATTAGCCTAATATAAAAGGGAGGTAGTTATGAAGAAATATCTTTACATTATGATTGTTTTTCTTTGTTTGTTTGGGTTGTTTACATCTATGGTTGAAGCCTCTACCAAGGAAGTAGTCATCGTTACCTCCTTTCCAAAAGAACTCTTCGAAACCTATAAAAAGGCGTTTGAGGCGAAGTATTCTGGAGTGACGGTCATCATCAAACAGAAACAGACCGCCGAAGGGGTGACCTATATTCGGGAGACCACTTCAAAACCAGAAGCTGATATCATGTGGGCCAGTGCAGTGGATGCCTTTCAATTATTGAAGACGGAAAAGTTGCTCACCAAATACCCCTTGCCCAAAGAGATTGGATCAAAGATTCCTGCAAAGGTAGGCACTTTTCCGATTCATGATCCGGATGGATTCTATTTTGGATTTGCCCTTTCGGGGTACGGGATGATGTGGAATAAACCTTATCTTCAGACCCATAAATTGAAGTCTCCGAAGGAATGGACAGACCTCATCAATCCTAACTATTATGGACATTTGGCAATTTCAGCTCCTTCAAGAAGTGGAACAACTCATTTAACCGTTGAAGCGATTCTTCAGGCTTATGGATGGGAAAAGGGGTGGGCCCTTCTGCTCAACATGGGTGGGAATATGGCTGCAGTAACGGAGAGAAGTTTTGGTGTGCCAGAAGGAGTGAATAACGGTCAGTTTGGTATCGGGATCGTCATCGACTTCTTCGGGCTCTCTGCTATTGCAAGTGGTTTTCCTGTCGACTTTGCTTATCCCTCGATGACGCCCATTGTCCCTGCCAATGTGGGATGGGTGAAGAATGGGCCCAACGAGGAAAATGCAAAACGCTTTATCCATTACCTACTCAGCGAAGAAGGCCAAATGCTCCTTTTTAAACCGGATATTGGAAGGCTTCCTGTCATTCCTGAACTCTATGCAAAAGGACCGGCAGGTTATCCAAATCCATTTAAAATGAAAATGGGTGGGTTGGACTTTAATACAGAGCTTTCCTCCGTGAGATATGACCTTCTGAACTCCCTCTTTGATCAAATCGTGACCTTCAGGTTGGGGGAATTGAAAGAGGCATGGGGAGCGATTTATAAAGCAGAGAAGGCCATGGAAGAGGCAAAGAAAAAAAAGAGAGATGTGACTAAGGCAGTTGCCATGGTTGCTGAAGCGCGCGCTCTAACTATGAAAGTACCAGTCACTGAAGCCAAAGCTAATGATAAGGATTTCAATAAAGCCTTTAGAGGAAAGGAGAAAACTGAAGCTCGGGCAAAACTTGAAACAGAATGGGACGCTACTGCCAAGGCCAACTATTCGAAGGCAAAAGAATTGGCTTCAAAGGCAATGGAGATGCTCTGAAAGCCGAATGTCATACGAAATGTAGCGCCCCCATTTATTGGGGGCGAATTGAAATGACCATTTCGTTGGCACTAAATGCCAACGCTACTTTACTTTTTATTATTTTTAAAAACGAGATTCCTCGCTTCACTCGGAATGACACATCCCCCGCTGTCATTGCAAGGTGAAGCCGAAGCAATCTCTATTTTGAACAAGAATGGGTGAAAATGGTTGAGACTGTTTAAAGAAAAATTTAAAGAGGTTGATCTATCCCAATCCTTATTTTTCTTATCCTCCTTGCTCTACTTTTCACCTTCATCCTTTATCCGCTGATTCGTGTCCTCTATGTCGCCTTCACCGAGGGAGGCTTTTTCTCCCTTAACCATTTTTTCAACTTTTTTGAAAGAGCCCTTTTTAAAGAATCCTTCATGAACAGCCTTATCGCTGGGCTCATGGCTGTTGTTTTTGGGAGCCTCATCAGCCTACCTCTTGCCTTCTTCACTATTAAATATGATTTCAAAGGAAGAACACTCATTCAGACTTTAGGGATTCTCCCTCTTGTCATGCCACCCTTTGTCGGTGCAGTGGCCCTTCAACTCATTCTCGGCCGGAGCGGCGTCGTCAACCTTTTACTCCTGAAATGGTTTGATACCTCTATCCCTTTCATGGATGGCCTAAGGGGTGTGATCATCGTTCAGACCCTTCACTACTTTCCTTTCATCTTTCTCAATGCCTCAGCCTCTCTTGCCAATGTGGACCCTTCCCTCGAGGAAATGGCTCAGAATATGGGTGCCCATGGATTGCGTCTCTTTCGAAGGGTGACCCTGCCGTTGATGATGCCCGGGTATGTGGCTGGAGTCCTTCTGGTTTTCATCAGGGTGATCGATGATCTGGGCACTCCCTTAATGCTGAACTACACCAAGATGCTTGCCCCTCAGGCCTATCTTCGTGTGACAACCATTGGAGTGGAGGATAAGGCAGGTTATGTCATCTGCGTGATCATGGTAGTTCTCTCCCTTCTCTCCCTCTGGGCAGCGATGAAGTTTTTGAGCCTTTCCGAATATGCCATGGTTCAAAGAGGAGGGACAGGGACGGCCATCTCAAAGAAGATCAGAGGCTGGAAATTGGCTTTTGTTTTGGCCTTTTCCTTTTTTATCTTAGGCATCAGCCTCCTCCCCCACCTCGGAATCTTTCTCCTCTCCTTTGCAAAGGTCTGGAGTTTTTCAATTCTTCCCAAATCCTACACTCTAAGCCATTATGTGGAGATCTTCTTCAGAACGACCCATTTCGTAAAGAACACCCTCTTATACTGCCTTTTGGCAGCCGGCATCGATATCATCCTTGGATCAATTATCGCATTCCTTCTGATCCGGGGAAGGGTGTGGGGAAAAGGAATTTTGGATGCCATTGCTACCATGCCTTTGGCCATCCCAGGAGTTGTTTTGGCAACAGGTTATCTTAGAGTATTTCACGGAACACCTCTTCCCATCTTTCATCAACCTTTAACTTCTCTCTGGATCATTTTGGTTATCGCCTATTCAGCGAGGAGGCTCCCATACACGTTAAGGTCCTGCTATGCCTCCATTCAACAGATTCACATCTCATTAGAGGAGGCTGCTTTGAATTTGGGAGCAGACCGGAAAAAGACATTCTTAAAAATCACCTTTCCATTGATGACTGGAGGTCTGATCGCAGGAGGACTTTTAGCTTTCATTACTTCATCAGTGGAACTGGCCTCAACCATCATGCTCGTTCCTCGAATGGAATATGGCCCTCTCTCCTACGGGATTTATATCTACATGCAGAGCGCAGTTGGAAGAGGACCTGGAGCAGCCTTGGGGGTCGTCGCCATTCTATTGGTGGCAGTGGGGACCTATTTGGTCAATAAAATTTTTGCAGGCGGGAGCGGAACAGCTTTTAAACTATAAAGGATTTTTATAAAGAATCACATTAATGCAAAATGTCATGCCGAACTTGTTTCAGCATCTCATAAAGACAGGTCTTTTTAAGCATTTAATAGCTTTGTTAGATTAAGAGACTCTGGAATTATAGACCCTGAACCAAATTCAGGGTGACAAAATGGGGGTTTAAAAACTAAAATAAGGAAGGAAGAAAGATGCAGCCCACAGAAGTTAGGCTCGTCGATTTGAGAAAAAGTTTTGGAGAAGTGGAGGCTGTTAAAGAGGTCAATCTGACCATTGAAAGAGGGGATTTCTTCACTTTTCTTGGTCCGAGTGGTTGCGGTAAGACGACAATTCTTCGTATGATCGCAGGGTTTACCAGACCCGATGGAGGGAGTATACTTTTCGATGAAAAGGAGGTCATTGATGTCCCTCCTTGGAAGAGAGATGTTGGGATGGTTTTCCAAAATTATGCCCTGTGGCCTCACCTGTCCGTTTTTGAGAATGTAGCATTCGGTCTGAAAGAAAGAAATCTTTCCAAATCGGTTGTTCAGGAAAAAACCCGTAGAGCTCTCATCATGGTCAATCTGGCGGGATTGGAGAAAAGGAAGCCTTCAGAACTCTCAGGCGGTCAACAGCAGCGGGTTGCATTGGCCAGGACTCTGGTGATTGAGCCCAGGCTACTTCTCCTGGATGAACCGCTGAGCAATTTAGATGCGAAACTTAGGATTCAGATGAGACATGAGTTGGTTCGTATACAAAGGGATTTAGGTATCACATCCATCTATGTAACTCACGATCAGGAGGAGTCCTTGACCCTCTCCACTCGGATTGCGGTCATGTCAAAAGGGAAGGTAGTTCAGGTGGGAGCTCCTAAGGAGATCTATGAAAATCCAAAAAGCCAGGAGATCGCTGATTTCGTCGGGACTTCCAATTTCTTTTGTGCACGAGTATTGGAATGGGTGAATGACAAAGTCCGAGTAGAAACTGAGGAAGGGTTTTTATTAAACGTGGGAGGGCAGGAGAAAACTTCTCTTCCCGTTGGTTCAAAGATTCTTCTCAATATCCGGCCTGAATCAATTAATATTTCTCTTATCGGTAAGGGCCAGATAGAAGAGAACCACATTGAAGGGATCGTAAAGACATATGCTTATATCGGCTCTTTGATTCAATATGAAGTGAAAGTATTCGAAGATAAGAGAGTAAAGGTCAATGTGGTCAACCCAAGAAAGAAACCCCTCTTTCAAGAAGGAGAGAAGGTCTCTCTTACATTCTCATCAGAAGATATCATCCCTATTCCACTTGAAAGAATGCTTCCAACCTCTCCAGTTTGATGCTTTCACCTGCGAGTCTTCAGAGCCAATTGGCGCAAGCAATGACGCTTACAACCCGTTTCCTTGTTCTTTGTTCCATTCGATGGCCACAATCCTTTGGCCATTTACATGTGCCGCTTCGTCAGAGGCAAGGTAAATGGCTGCAGGGACTATCACCTCTGGTTTTAAAAGCTCCTTTAGTCGGTCCTTTGGAAATTTTGAAGGTATCATTCCTGTATGGGTGGCACCGCCTGGAAGAAGCATATTTAAAGTGATCCCAGTTCCTTCCAATTCTTGAGACCATATTGTGCTCATGGACTCCAAGGCCGCCTTTGAAGGGCCATAGGGGCTGAAGCCTTTCCGCCTCATCGTTTCCTGATTTATTGTAATGTTGATAATGCGACCATAGTGTTGCCGTAACATGATGGGAACCACAGTGCGAGTCATGAGAAAAACACCATTGATATTTGTGTCGATGATCATCCGCCAAACCTCAGGATCGGTTTGCCAAAAAGGTGAGGGAGTGGTCATAAATTCTTCGTTGACGTACTTCATTCCCCTTGCCGCATTGTTTACCAGAATATCTATTCTCCCATAGGTGGACAAGGCCGTTTGGACCACCCTATCCACATCTTCTGTTTTTGTAACATCGGCCTGAAGGGCTGTGCCGCCGGTGAGGGATGCCACCTCCTGAATCTCATTCATCTCTCGAGCAGCAGTGACAATGAGACGGGCTCCTTCCTTAGCATAGGCACAGGCAATCGCTCTGCCCATACCTCGTCCGCCACCCGTAATGATGGCCACTTTATCCTTTAGTTTCATCGAGATCTCCTTTGTTCATTCAATCGATGGGAAGTGAACTCGCACTCCACACGTCGCTTCGCTTGCGCAGAGTGCTCGCATGAGCGGGTGGAGCCTTAAGCTTCGACCTTATCGAAAGGTATGTCACATTAGGGCCGGTTGTCAATTCATGAATTAGCTCGCCCTTAATGATTCGACGATATTCATCCTGGATGCCCGTACCGAAGGCAACACCCCGCCTACAAAACCCATGATCAAAGAGAAGGCGATAGCTTTCCAGGCGATGTCAAAGGTGAGGGTGAACTCAAAAGCCAGTTCTGAGAAGGTCTGGAAATTCATGGTGGAGACGGTGATAAGTTGAAGAAAGGAAGCAAAGAAGAGACCAACAAGGCCTCCGATCAACCCGAGGAGGAGGGACTCAAAAAGAAAGGCGCTTAGGATACTGAGTCTCTGAAAGCCGAGGGCGCGCATTGTGCCGATTTCAGCGGTACGGATAGCCACGGCAGCATACATCGTAATCATAGCGCCGATAATAGCTCCTAATGAGAAGATGATCGTCAAAGAGATCCCCAGGATACGTAGAAATTTCGCCATCATCTCGGATTGCTCTGCATAGTAGCGGTTTTCACGTTTTGCCTCAAGGGTCAAGCGGGGGTCATTTTCAATCCGTTTCTTCACCACATCAAATTGGGAGGATTCACGAAGCCTAAAAAGGATAGAGGAGTAGGCATTCCTTCGAAAGGTCTGCATCAACTGATCGGCATCTCCCCAGATCTCTGAGCTAAATCCAGTATTCCCTCCATCGAATATTCCTACCACCTTCCATTCCCGCAATCCAAAATTGAGGGTTTCACCTAAACCACCTCCTTTAAACCGTTCTGCCACACTACGTCCTGTAATGATCTCCGATGATCCTGGTTTCGGTAAATGTCCCTTTATCAATTTCACCTGGGGTCGCAAAGTCAAAGAACTTCTACCAATTCCTCGGATGGTGATATAGTTTTCCTTGTTTGTTCCACGTTTGGGAAGGCTGATGATGACCACCGTTTCTCTTGCAAGCAGTGGCTGTCCGTCGTCACCAATTACAATTTCAGGCTGGGTTTCTACAACAGAAGCCTGATATCTATCCACTCCGCTCTGCACTTCTGTACCGGCACTCTTACGGATCACTACCACATTATCACTCGAGCCTGTCTCTACGAGTGTCTTCTGCAGTCCTTCGGCCAGCATGAGTATGGTTGCAAAGACGAAGACCACCAGTGCCATGCCTGATGCCGTCAATACAGTGGTGAGTCTTCGTGTCCAGAGGTTTCGAAAACTATAAGAAAGAGGTACTCCCAATTAACCAATCCTCCTCAATCCATCTGCAACCCGAATCTTTAAGGCACGCCAGGTTGGAGCAATGGCTGCGAGAAGGCCTACGGCAATAGAGGCAGCGATATCCATATAGAGGATTTCCTCATCCACCTTAAAAACCGGGAAGTACGCACTCAGTATGCTTCCGACGGTCTTGGCAACGGGAAAGGTCAAAACCATTCCAAAGAAACAACCGATCATCGTGATGACCATCGATTCGCCGACGATCATACCAGCAATACGCCACCCCCGATACCCCAGGGTTTTAAATATTGCATATTCGCCTATCCGCTCCCGATAGGTCATGGACATCGTATTAGCAACGACTGCGATGATGATGATAATGACCACAAAAGAGACGAGCTGGATAGCCATGATGATGGTCTCGGACATGGAGATAAAGGAGAGCTGGAAAGCCTTTTCAGTTTCAGTCAATGTCTCTGCCAAAGAATTTTTAAAGGTTTTATCAATGGTGAGAGCAACTTCGGTAGCACGGTCAGGTCGAGTAATACCGATCATATAAAAGCCGACCTGGTCAGCACGAGGAGGGGCTGTCTTCTTAAGAGATTCATTAAGGTAATCCCAGTGAAAAAAGAACTGGGTCTCATCTGTATTCTCTTCTCTGCCCCGATAGATTCCACGCATCACAAACTCCCAGTTGCCCGGGAAGATCGTTCCTCTTAAGGTGACCGTGTCACCGATCTTCCATCCAAATCTTGCCGCAAGTTTTCGTCCTGCGACAAAAGCCTTACGGTCACGGAGAAAGGCATTTGTCTCTTCAGGAGAGAGAACATACTCAGGATAGAGTTCCAGATAGGTCTTTGCGTCTACAGCAAAATTGGCAAAGAAATTCTTCTCGTCAATATAGATACCTCCAAACCAGCTGCCCCAGGAAACGATCTTCACTCCGTCGATCTGACGAATCTTATCTTTATAGGAGAGAGGAAGGGAGAAGATAAGGGAGATGGAGTTTCGTGTGACAAGGCGTGATGCTGAAGAGGCTTCGACACCTGAGTACCAGGCATTGATAAAGGTTCGAAGAAGGCCAAAGGCCAAAATGGCAACGGTGATGCCCAAAATCGTTAAGAAAGTACGCAGTTTATGACGGAAGGCATTTCTAAAGAGGATCTTGAGAATGTACATCGTTCAAGAATCCCTTTTCCAGGTGTCGGATGACTCTTGCCTTTTCAGCGGCTCTTGGATCGTGGGTCACCATGATAATGGTTTTATGGGATTCACGATTGAGTCTATCCATCAATTCGAGGATCTCCCGAGCTGCCACTTTGTCAAGGTCACCTGTTGGTTCATCGGCAACGAGGATGGTGGGGTCAGTCACAATGGCGCGGGCAATAGCGACACGCTGCTGTTCCCCTCCTGAGAGTTGAGCAGGATAATGATCCATTCTGTCCTCAAGATTAACAATGCGAAGTGCCATCTCCACATGCTCTCTTCGTTCTCTTCGTGAGAGCCCGGTAAGGAGAAGCGGGAGTTCCACATTCTCAAAGGCCGTGAGGACCGGAAGGAGATTGTAGAATTGGAAGATGAATCCCACATTGACGGCTCGCCATTCGGCCAGTTCACTTTCAGAAAGGGCTGTGATATCGATGCCTCCCACTCGAATCATCCCACTGTCCACATGATCGAGTGCAGCAATCAGGTTGAGAAGGGTACTTTTCCCTGAACCGGAAGGCCCCATCAATGCTAAAAATTCTCCCTCTGGGATATTGAGGTTAATATCGACCAGAACGGGAATGATCCGGTCACCCCTTTGATAGGATTTGCTCACATGGATGACTTCAACAATAGGTGACTTTTCTTCCATATTACTTTTCTGGCACTTTTATCTTTAAACCATTCCTCAATCTCTCAGGTGGATTGAGGACAACCTGATCTCCGACTTTAATCCCTTCAAGAACCTCGATCATATCACCCATCTTAGCTCCCAGTTTTATCGGAGTTTCCATAACCCTTGTTCTCCTTGACGAGAAATACTCTCTCTTTTCCTTTCCGATTCACGATGGCTGATTGGTTGATGGCGATTCGAGGTTTCTGCTCTTCAGGCGTTGCCGGTCTGGAGAGAAAAGCAACCTTTGCACTCATTTCAGGAAGAATGCGACTGTCTTTATTGATAAAACGGACTTTGACCATAACCGTTGCTTTAGAGCGGTCGGCAGTTGGGACAATCATATGAATGATACCACGGAACCGTTCCCCTGGCAGGGCATCGAGTTGAATTTCACAAGGCTGGCCAAGTTTGATCTGGCCGAGGTTCGATTCAGACACATCCGCTTCCACCTGAAGAGAATCCATATCAGCAATGGTGATGACAGCCGACTTGGCATTTGCAGCCGCACCAATAGGAGTGACAATATCACCTATATCGGCATTCTTAGTTAAAACGACGGCATCAAAGGGAGCTCGAATCAAAGTATATTCAAGTGCAATATTTGCTCCCTCCAGGGCAGCAAGATTAGCTTTCAAGGTTGCCTCTGCTGCCTCAACAGCGGCTACGGCTTTTTCATAACGGGCAAGGGCAGCATCATAGACAGACTTGGCAACAAATCCCTTTGAAAGGAGCGATGTATTTCTTTCTAAATTAGAGTGTGGCCTCTCGAAGTTCTGCCTTTGCCTGTTCAATGATTCGATCGAGCTGCATTCACATTGGCCACTGCCTGATCTCTTGCAGCAGTCACATCGTCACTTTCAAGGCGGGCAACAATTTGGTCTTTTTTTACATGGTTTCCTTCCTCAACTCCTAACCAAATAAGGCGTCCTGTCACTTTGGATGCGAGGGATGATTTACGCTGAGGAACGACATAACCACTCGCATTGAGCACGGTTAAGGCTTGGGATGGATAAACCTGAGTAACCGTTGCGACTTGGACCTGAAAGGGAGGGGTAAAAACCCCTTGAATATAAAGAAATCCTAATATGATGAATACAAGAATGGCTAATCCTAAGAGAACGATTCTTTTTTTTCTTCGAGGTCGAAAAGCTGCCTTCGACTTATCAATCCTTAACTTTGATAGATCTTCATTCGGCATAAGCCTTTGCTTCCCTATAGGTACCCAATCAATCAAAATAATTGGATAAATCCTAACATATTAACTAAAGAAGGACAATGAATTGTCTATTATTAAGAGGAGATAAGAGGTATTACCTTAAACGAGGAGGAGTTTTGTCTATTCATTTTCTTTTTCCTTCTCGACAATCTACTGTGCGCCCGGTAGTGCTTACGAACGTACCATGGTAATCATAATAACCACAGCACCTAATATAAATCTATACCAGACGAATGGTAAGAAATCCTTAGTCTGAACATATCGAAGCAAAAAGCCAATACTGATTATACCAGTAATACAAGAGA
Source organism: uncultured delta proteobacterium (assembly GCA_963820625.1). Taxonomy (GTDB): domain Bacteria; phylum Desulfobacterota; class BSN033; order BSN033; family UBA1163; genus CAWGAV01. The sequence goes on along the minus strand of CAWGAV010000027.1, from coordinate 4,638 downwards.
CCAGCATACCTATCGTAAAGTTTACAGTTATCACAGAGGAATTCGAAATAACGCCCGGCAGTTTAACCATGGCAGCCCCGAAGATGATGGGAGTTGACAGCAAGAATGAAAATCTGGCTGCTCCTTCTCTGGTTACCCCCATCAGCAGTCCTGTGGTCATCGTGATACCCGAACGGGAAACTCCTGGAACAATCGCCAAGGCTTGGGATATCCCAATTAATAGACTGGTTCCAAAAGTGATATTGTTTATCTCAATCTTCTTAGCACTTCTACGATCTGCCCAGTACAGGAAGATGCCCATCAATATCAACATCATGGCGATTAGAATAGGGGATCTGAATATGGTTTCGGCTTTTTTTTCTAACAGGAATCCAACAATTGCTCCTGGCAGACTGGCGGCCACCAAATACCAAAACAATCGACCTTTTACGCTTCGGACATCTGTAAAGCCTTTTATAATGAGTTGCCACCAGTCTTTCCAGAAATAGATGACCACTGCTACAAGGGTACCGATATGCAGGGCAATATCGAAAGTAAGTCCTGGATCGGTCCACCTGAAAAACCACGGAACCAGAACTAAATGTGCTGAGCTTGATATAGGCAAAAACTCGCCCAAACCTTGAGCCAACCCAAGTATTACTGCTTGTAAAATAGTCAAATTCACCCTCCCCTTAATTTACGATTATCTGTTCAATTCCCCCTTGACTCCTTACTTTTACTGATAGTGTTGGAAAATTTGCATATTGAATCAAGGACCAAAACAATATTGCTGTTGATTTCCAATCTAAAATATTGTAAGGGATTCTTCGAAGATTCAGGAATCACGATTATAGCAATGGAGTGTCAAGAAAGGGGGTTAGTTACTCTTTACTCTCAGGTAGTCCACTGAATGGGAAAATCCTACTTCTCCCTTTAGGGATGATATTCCCAATGTCCTGGAATCCAGACTTTAAATACCCAACCTTGACCGGTCCATACTCCATCGTAGACCAAGTGACCTAGTACCTTCGCTTTCGATAACTCTTATACCAGGAGCTGTAATAACCGAGTATTAAAAAGGCAACTAAACCAATTAGATAAAATTTATTCATCATTAAACTTTCTTTGGCACACAAAAGCCCCATTTCATGAAAATGGGGCTTTTGTGTGATCCTTACTCATATCCCCCTCAATGGGTTAAAGGCTATTTGATTAAGGACCCATTTTTTAATAGGCTGTATTAAAAAATAAACATACTTGTCAATGAACGGCCTTTATGTGTCCCCTTTAGCTCCGTCTTGGCTTTCCTGTCTTAACCTTTTTGATGATTTGTGCACAAACCTCTTCTTGGAAAAGGTCTACGCAATCTACAGTGACATCCGCGTACTTTCTATAGAGAATGAGACGTTCCTTAAACAGGTCGGCAAAACTTTGATCCGGCCGTTTGGCAAGGCCTCTCGTGTCAAAATCATGAACTCTCGATTCCAGTGTAGATAGATCCACGTCGAGAAAAACGACGATTCCGTTCGACTTTAAGTGTTCCATTGCGACATGGCTGTAAACGGCGCTGCCTCCGGTAGCGATGACGTGATTATAACAGTGCAGACCTAAAAGGATGTCCTCCTCAATTCTCCGCAAGGCCATGTGGCCTTCCGTATCAACGATGTTTTGCAGGGACCGACCTTGTGAAATCTGGATAAGAACGTCCGTATCAATGAAGTCCCGTGACGTCAGCTTGGCCAAAATGATCCCAACGGTGCTCTTTCCTGCTCCCGGCATCCCGATCAAAACAATGTTAGATTTATCTTCACACACAATATCTACCTTAGAAAGCTAACATTATATTATATTTTATGTTGACGCTATGTTTTCCTTAATGATCAAAGTTTTCGGTGTTTTTATAGACTCCCATGTGCCCTGAAATACCCTGGCGGCAATCCCTTTTTGCAAGAAAATACTATCATTATATCGCATCCTCACAAGTGATGAACAAGATTATCTATTTGATGTGAGCAGTTTTCTCGTCAAACCCCTTCCAGAATTTCTCTTCAGACTTCTTCCAGTATGGCCCCCAACGGGCATCGAACAACCCTTCCATCTGCTTTAGGAGGCGTTTCCACCCGGGTCCGTACTCATATCTCATTACATCTTCCAGAAAAGGAACAACTTGACCAAGCTTTTCCTTGGGGAGGTAGGCTCGAGCCCCCATTTCTATGGAACGCTTCAAGGCTTCAGGATTCAGGGCATGAGCCGTGAGCATCACAACTGGAAAGGGAAGAGGACGATTTACAGCCATGTTCAGGAGATCGAATCCTCGAACCCCCATGATGTCAAAGATAACCAGATCATAAGCCCAGGATGCCATTAACGCGGAGGCCCTCTCGTAAGAAGTCGCCTTGTCAAACTGACAGGTTGGACAGGCCTCCAGAATTTCTCCCTCCAGAACTGACAAGACATCTGGTTCGTCATCTACCGCCAAGATCCTCTTACCGTTTAGAATGGATTCTTTCATGGCTATCCTCCTTTTAGTTACACAACATGTAAATCTGACCATACCTTACCATAAAGTCATGATTTTTGTTATTGAATTTTTTTGAAGCAGTGGGCACCACCTACTTCCTATTCTGGTACCACAAGTTACTAATGACACCTACAAGTCCTCATGCTGAGATAACATCCGGGGGTGAGGATTACCGGTAGAAATCATGGATCCCAATTGAATGTATGAAGATCATATCCCAACTTTTTTGAGGAGTGGAAAACAGCGGATAGATAGCAGAAATACGCACCTTTCATCCAGCCTTTTTATTAAGTCCATCTGTCCTTAACCGTGCCGAACAAGATTTGACTCTTCAGAAAGTCAGTAAAGATGTTTACTGAGGCTTTTACCCGCTGCTCCTCAACGTGGATTTAGTGAGGGAGCTAATGATTACCAATTGAAAACGTCTTTGACAGATTGTTAGAAGAAAGGCAACCCAAACTTTAGCCCGTTCTCTCCGTTGACAATCTTCTGCCATTCTTTTAAATATGGACCTATGCCTTTTCTTGTTCTCTTTCTGATTATTCTTATCTCCACTCCATGCTTCAGCCAGAGGCCGAATGAATCCCCTGATCAAGTTTGGGAAGTCGGCGATCGCCGGTGGACGGTTGAAGAAGAGCATCGGTTTGGAAAATGGGTGGATGAAACCATGACGGAGGATTTCTTCATTCGTTACAAGATCCCCACGGATTGTGCAGATGCCGTCTATGCGATCCGATGGATTTATGCCCGGATCAACCATCTTCCCGCTGCCGCTACCACAAAGGATGGCAGACTGATCGGCCACTGGTCCACGGACTGGAAGCATCTTCCAACCCACCCAGAGTGGGACAGGGACGAACGTTTCCGTGCTGCCCTTCTCTATCTCTTTCCGAGGACCTGGACAGGGACCCTCCCCCTCGACACCTATCCCGTCCGCATTTCTCCCGATTCGGTCACACCGGGAACGCTATTTTTGGTGACAGAATCCCATACCGGGATCATCGGCCATGTCTTCCTCGACGGAAGCCAGGCCCATCCTCTTCAGACCTGGGAGTCGGCGCTTCCGGTGAAGGTTCAAAAACTGAGCTTGAGATATTTTTTTTCTGGCAAACCGGAATCCAAAGCCCGCTCAGGTCTCGTGAAGTTCCGATGGCCCGTTTCCGAAAACGGGGAATGGAAATATCTTTCTGCCGCAGAACACCCCTTCTATTCCGAAGAGCAATATACTTCTGGTTTTTATAAGGGCTATGCCGATTTTGTCGAGGCAGTGGGCAGGAGGATCGATCCAACAAACTATACCTCTATGGAGAAGATGGTAAGGGTTATGGACACAATCACCCGCTTTCTCAGGGAGAGGGTTCCCATTGTTCAGGAAGGATACCAGCAGTGTCGCAATGGGGGTTGTCCAGAAGCCTCGGAATTGTGGGAGATTCACAGTACCCCGGGCCGTGACGGAATGATCATCTCCCTGATGGATCATCTTTCACAGATCATCGAATCGAACCATCTCGACAAAAAGATGATAAAAGGGATGATGGAGGCCATTCCGATCGATATCTCAGAGAACCGTTCGGTCACGCTCTATCATGTCTATCAGAACCATCTCTGGTTTTCCCCTCATCCGGAGGACTCGATCGAAGCTCGGTGGGGATTGAAGAAGTGTGAGATGATCTACGCACAGACCCGCACCACCAAGGACTCCATTGCCTTCATTGAGAGGACTTATCGGAAAAGGGACCCTAAATATGCTGACTTCTCGATTCGGCAGCAGCAGCAGATCCTGCAAAGACTCAGCGAGGAGTGGACCAGGTCCGAATGCACAGAGCCGCCCCCGACACCAGAGAAAAAAGCCTGGCTTTCCCCTCCTCCAAGGGCCTCGATCGAACCCCGTTGGGGATTGAAGAAGTGTGAGGCGATCCGCGCAGAGATCCGTGCCACCAAGGACTCCATGGCTTTCATTGAGAGGACTTATCGGAAAAGTGATCCTGCATATGCGGACTTCTCGATTCGGCAGCAGCAGCAGATCCTGCAAAGACTCAGCGAGGAGTGGAGCAGGTCCGAATGCACAGAACCACCTCCGATACCAGAGAAAAAAGTGAGGAAGTAATTTATAGAAAGAAATAGGGAAAACGGGAAAG